>FR901059.1 GCA_000438295.1 Clostridium sp. CAG:451 | reverse complement strand
AGGTAAGGCTGCTGAAAACTTGTTTTCAGTTTTGTTCTTGAAATTTTATCTCTACTTATGGTATATTCTTATTGTAGGGTGGGGGTCAAAATAAATGAGACAGACTGTAAGTGATGATGTACGTCAATCAAATTTTGAATTAATGAGAATAGTATCTATGTTGTTAATAGTAGCCTATCATTTTGCTTATAATACGTCACTTTTACAAACAACGTCTGGATTTATTCACTTTGTAATACTTGTTTTTATGTATTTTACAATTATTCATGTTAACTCTTTTATTGTTTTAATGGGTTATTTTCAGTGTGACAAAAAATTTAAAATAAATAGGTTGATTTCTATGAATAACAGTGGTTGGTTTTATAAAGTATTATTTTTAATTATATTTTTGTTAATAGGAATTAAAATAGAAACTTTAGAAATTGTTCAATTAATATTACCAATAACCTTATTTAATCAATATTGGTATTTGGCAATATACTTACTATTATGTTGTTGTAGTCCTTTTTTGAATTTTTTGATTAATAATATGACTAAGAAACAATTTCATAGATTATTACTTTCATTGTTTTTAATAGGCTCTATAGTGCCTTTCTTTACGGGACAACTAGCATTTAATAATAATAAAGGTTTTTCTTTGTTAACTTTTTGTCTATTATACTGTTTTGGAGCATATTTAAAAAAGTTTCCTATTAAGAAAAATTATTTTTTTAAAGTATTCTCCGTTAACGCTAGAAGATTGATTTTTATTTTTGTATTCCTTTTATGTGTTTTTCTTAATGCCTTACTACATTATCATGGTGAAGAATTATTGATATCGGAACATAGTATTTTAAAAGAGATTGGTAGATTGTTAACAGCCTTACCAGACTATGATAGTCCTATTATAATAATTCAAACTTTAGTATATTTTCTTTTATTTGAATCGTTTAGTTTAAAAAGTAAGTTTATAAATAAGGTTGCTTCTTGTTCATTTGGCGTCTATTTGATTCATGATAATATTTTGGTACGGAGATATTTATATAAGTTTTTCTTTATAGGAAATTATAGTCCAACTTTTATACAGATATTTGTTAGAATAACACTAGCAACTATAATAGTTTTTAGTATATGTATAATTATAGAAATGCTTAGAAAAACACTATTTTCGTATATTAAAAATAGAAAAGTATCAAAGAAAATTAATAGCAAAATTAAAGAATACTTTTATTCAATAAGAGTAGATACTAGTACTTAAGAAATATAATAATTTAGAAATAAATGTTTTTCACTTAACTAGTGAATACGTATGGTATAATAAATTAGATGGGGTGATACAATGAAAAAAAAGTTGCTTTTTGTTTTTTTCTTATTATTGATGGGTGTATTTATTAATGTTAAAGCTTTTAATAATACATTATTAAATGTTGACTTTCCAAGAAGTAGTAGTAATGTCAATAATGAATTATTAGTTCAAGGATGGGTAATGAGTGAGACTGATAATAATATTTCTATAAGTATAGATGGAAAACCAATAACTTCCTTAATTAATCGTAATGAAAGAGAAGATGTTTTAGCAGCTGTTATTGGTTATGGTGGTGATAGGAATAAAACACCTGGTTTTCAAAGTTTTATAGATATTAGTAAGTATGATTATGGAAAGCATTCTCTTAAAATAGAAGCATTAGATTCTAATAATAGATTACTAGCAAGTGAGCAAAGAGAATTTACTATCAAGGCTCCAGCAACATTATTAAATGTGGATTTTCCAAGAAATAGGAGTAATGTCAATAATGAATTATTAGTTCAAGGATGGGTAATGAGTGAGACTGATAATAATATTTCTATAAGTATAGATGGAAAACCAATAACTTCCTTAATTAATCGTAATGAAAGAGAAGATGTTTTAGCAGCTGTTACTGGTTATGGTGGTGATAGGAATAAAACACCTGGTTTTCAAAGTTTTATAGATATTAGTAATTACGATTATGGAAAGCATTCTCTTAAAATAGAAGCATTAGACTCTAATAATAAATTACTAGCAAGTGAGCAAAGAGAATTTATTATCAAAGCTCCAGCAACATTATTAAATGTGGATTTTCCAAAGTATGATAGTACAAATAAAGATAATATTTTTGTTCAAGGATGGGTAATGAGTGAATTAGATGATTTTGATGTACAAGTCTTTTTGGATAATAAGAAATTAGATATTCCTGTTTCAAGATATTTAAGAAGCGATGTTATATCAGCAGTCAAGAATTATGGGGAAAATAATACTAATCCTGGGTTTACAACACTTGTCAATACAGAAAATGTAGAAGATGGTAAGCATACGCTAAGTATAAAAGTAGTTAATAAAGATAAAATTGTAGAAGAGAAAAATATAAATATAAATATAAAAAAATATATTTCCTTTTTAAATGTTGATTTTCCTGTTCAAGATAGAAATGAATATTCCAGTTTGTTTGTTCAAGGATGGGTAATGAGTGATGATCAAAAAGGAAAATTAAAATTCTTTATTGATGGGGCAGAAGTAACAGCAGATGTTTTAAGATATGCAAGAGATGATGTAGTTAATAGCATTAACGGTTATGGAGGTGCTATTAACACTAATCCTGGTTTTACAACTGTTATTGATTTATCACCATATTCATATGGTATACATGTGTTAAAAACTCTATATTATAATAGAAATGATGAAGTTATTGCTACTTCTTCAAAGGAATTTAAGATAATAAAACCAAAAACTATTGTTAATTTAGATTTTCCTAGTAATAATCAAACTGTATCAAGTGCTGTTTATCTAAATGGTTGGATGATGAGTGAAGATAAAAGGACAAACTTAGAGATATTGGTAGATGGTGAAAAAGTTGACTCTTCAATAGAGAGAGTAGCAAGAGATGATGTTTTAAAAGCAATTAAAGGATATGGTGATAAGGAAGAAAATGAATTACCTGGTTTTTTAACTAAACTTGATTTAAGTAATCTATATGATGGTAAACATACTATAACAATAAGGGCATTAGATTGTCATGGAACAGTAGTTAATGAAACTAAAAGAGAAATACTTTTAAAAAAGTATGAGACTAATTTAGATATTTTAACTCCAAATGATGGTGATACATCAAAACTATCTATGACTATAACAGGTAAGGTAAATACTACTGCTTTAAATAGTGAAATGGAGTTTTATATTGATAATAATAAAGTTAGTCCTACTTTATCTATGATAGATAATTCATTTAAAGCAAATATTGATACCAGTAATTTAGCTGATGGGACTCATTTATTAAAAATTAAACTGCGAACAAGTCACCTTAATGAGATAATTTTTGAGGCAACAAGAAAGTTTAATATTAAAAAATATGATGGAATTATTACTCTTGATTTTCCTAGTAGTGGCTCATTAAATAAAGATAATGATGTTTTTGTTAGAGGCTGGGTAATGAGTGAAGATATTAATAGTAAAGTAAAAGTCTTTTATGATGATAATGAAATAACTGATGTTATAAGAACTAATAGGGAAGATGTTTTAGATATAATAACAGCGTATGGTGGAAGAGAAACTAATAAAACTCCTGGTTTTCAAACAACAATAGATAGTAAGCTATTAACAACTGGTTATCATACTATTACCATAAATTTATACAATTCAGTTGATGAAATTATTAAAACATATAACAAGAAAGTTTATATATATGATAAAATGAAACTAGGGATTGATGTTTCTCAATATAATGGTAATATAGATTGGACCTCAGTAAAGTATAGCGGCATGGTTGATTTTGCTTTTGTAAGACTTGGTTTTAGAGGCTATGCTCCTACTGGTAAGATGGTTACTGATACTAAATTTGTTAGTAATGCTACTTCTTCTATTAATAATGGTATTAATACGGGCGTTTACTTCTTTAGTCAAGCAACTTCTTATGAAGAAGGACAAGCAGAAGCTAATTATGTTCGAGAGATTTTAGCTCTAAATCCTGTTGTTTCATCTAACTTAAAATTACCGATTGCTCTTGATGTTGAGTATTCTACTGAGCCATCGCATAATGGAAGGGCTGATAATATTTCTACTTCTTCAAGAACTGCTGCTATCAGAGGTTTTGTTGAAACTATAGAGAAGTATGGCTTTTCATCTGTTATTTATATTAATAAAGATTTTCTTTATAATAAAGTTGATATGAAGCAAATTGGTAATTGTGATATTTGGTTAGCTCATTGGACTTATGATTACAATGATAAAAGTGATTATGCTGGTGCATATAAATACTGGCAGTATAGTAATAAGGGAAGTGTTTCTGGAATTATAGGTAGTGTTGACTTAGATATTCTTTATGAATAAAATTGTTTATAAATGATATTAAATGTTATAATAATAAAGAAAGTGAGGGAGGAATTATTCCTAATCTATTATGGAGAAGAAAAAAAATTATTCAATAAAAATTGAAAATGTGACTAAAAAATTTAAAATATATTCTGATAAACCAAATACTTTAAAGGAAAGAATTGTGTTTTTTAAGAAAAATAACGTTGAACATAGAACAGTATTAGAAGATATTAATTTAACAATCAAGAAAGGTGAAACAGTTGCTCTTATAGGAGTTAACGGCAGTGGAAAAAGTACATTATTAAAATTAATGACTAAAATTATTTACCCAACTACTGGTAAAATAACAACTGTAGGCAAACTTACATCATTATTGGAATTAGGAGCTGGCTTTCATGATGATTTTACGGGCAGAGAAAATATATATTTTAATGCTGCTATATTTGGTTTAACTAAAGAAGAAATAGATGCTAAAGTAGATGATATTATTGCTTTTTCGGAACTAGAAGAATTTATTGATAATCCAATAAGAACCTATTCATCTGGGATGTATATGCGTCTTGCTTTTTCTGTAGCTATTAATGTTAATGCTGATATATTATTGATAGATGAAATACTAGCAGTTGGTGATCAACATTTTCAGGAAAAATGCTATCAAAAGTTAAATGAGTTAAAAGAAAGTGATAGGACAATTGTTATTGTCAGTCATAGTTTGGATGCCTTGAAAAAGTTGTGTACTAGGGCTATTTGGATACATGATGGTCATATAAGAGAAGATGGAAATGTTACTAAAGTAATTGATCATTATTTGAAAGAATGTGAGTGAGGTACAAAATGCAATTAATTAACAATTTATATAATTATCGTGAGTTACTAAAGAGTAATGTTAAGAAGGAAATTAGAGGAAAATATAAAGGCTCAATTTTGGGAATACTTTGGTCATTTGTAAATCCTTTATTAATGGTTTTAGTGTATGCTATAGTATTCCCATATATTATGCGTGTTAAAACAGACAATTATCTTGTCTATTTGATTACTGCTATTATTCCATGGAATTATTTTACGACAGCTATTAATCAAGGGATGATTACAGTAAGAATGAATGCTGGTATTATTAAGAAGGTTTATTTTCCAAGAGAAATTTTACCTATATCAGTTGTAACTAGTGGATTAGTTAACTTTTTCATAAGCTGCATTATTATTTTGATTTTTTGTATATTTAGTGGAGTAGGTTTAAGTTTTCATTTATTGTTATTACCATTTATTGCACTTATTCAATTCTTTTTAACTCTTGGAATAGTATTTGCTTTGAGTGCGATTAATATTTATATAAAAGATACAGAGTATATTATTCAGTTCTTTTTGAATATGTTATTTTATGCTACTCCAATTTTATACCCAGCAACTATGTTTCCTAAAGCAATTCGTTGGGTTTTATATATCAATCCAATGTCACAATTGATAGATGCTTATCGAAATATATTTTTATATCATGAAATGCCTAATGGCTTAGGAATAGTATATATTATTATTGTGACAACAATAATTTTTGGAATAGGACTTGCTATATTTAGAAAACTAGAAAAAGGCTTTGCAGAGGAGATTTAATCATGAAGAAAAAAGAGTTGTTTGTAGTAGAAGAACAAAAAGTTTGCGGAATCAACAAGCCCCAGGTAATTTTGAGGATTAAGGGTGATTCAACTAACTATGATTTTAAAGTAACTGTAGATGGAAAAGATACTAAATATGATATTTTTTCTATAGATAGTGAAACATTTGTATTTAACATTAATGTCGAAAAAGATAGTAAAATGATAGAAGTGTATGCCATAAAAGGTAAAAAGAATATACTAATTGTTTCAATTGAAAATAAATTAATTCTAAGACTAAAGGAGAAACTATTAGAAATTATTAGAAGATTTGTTGCCAAATTTAAACTAATAATGCACGTTTTATATAAAGGAATTAAATTTTTATGGAGAGAATATCACTTTCTAGTACCACCTAGTATGTGGAAAAAGTACTTTAAAGACTTTAAATGCCGTATTAATGGTACTACTGATAGATTTTATAATCCCTTTTATGTTTCTGAGTATAATAAGTGGTTGAGAGAAAACACTAAAGAAACTGAATATAAAGAATTAAAATATCAACCTAAGATTTCTATTTTAATTCCCGTATATAATATTGAAAGACGCTATTTAGCTGCTTGTCTTGATTCTATACTCAGTCAAACTTATGCTAACTATGAAGTATGTTTAGTCGATGATCATTCAACACTTGAAGAAACTAAAAGTACGCTTACTGAATATAAAAGTAAGGATAAAAGAATTAAAGTAAAATATAGAAGTGAAAATGGACATATATCTAAGACAACTAATGATGCTTTAAAAATGGCTACTGGTGATTTTGTAGCTTTAATGGATGATGATGATTTGTTAACACCAGATGCTTTATATAAAGTTGTAAGTGTATTAAATAAAAATAAAAATTTAGATTTGATATATAGTGATGAGGATAAATTAAATCCTAAAGGCCTTTATTGTGATCCAAACTTTAAACCTGATTTTTCTCCTGATACTTTATTAAGTTTAAATTATATTTGTCATCTTGTAGTATTAAGACGTAAAATAGTAGAAGAAGTTGGAGGTTTTACTGTTGGTTTAGAAGGTGCTCAAGATCATGATTTACTTTTAAAAGTTACAGAAAAGACAAATAAAATTTATCATATACCAGAAATATTATATCATTGGCGAATGATAGAAGGATCTACTTCTATGACAATTAGTAATAAGAGTTATGCTACTGATAAGGGTAAACTTGCCATTGAAAATGCTCTTGCTAGGAGAAACATTAAGGGAACAGTTGAAAAGGATGAACTTAGTACTTATTATAGAGTATATTATACTTATGAAAAAGAACCTAAAATTTCTATTATTATTCCAACAAGAGATTATGTAGATATATTAAAAACTTGTATTGATTCCATTTATGAAAAAACTAATTATAAAAATTATGAAATAATAATTGCTAATAATGATAGTAAAGAGAAAAAGACATTGGATTTCTTTGATGAATATAAGAAGAAATATAAAAATTTTAAAGTAGTTGATTGTATTATGGAGTTTAACTATTCTAGAATAAATAATATAGCTGTTGAAAAAGCAACAGGTGAGTATATTGTATTATTAAACAATGATACGGAAGTTATTACTGGAGATTGGTTAAAAATAATGGTAGGTTATGCTATGCAAAAACACATTGGGGCAGTAGGACCAAAACTATTATATCCAGATGAAACTGTTCAACACGGTGGAGTTATTTTAGGCTTAGGTGGAGTAGCTTCTCATGCTTATATTGGTGCAACACGTGATGACTTTGGAATGTATGGTAGATTAAGAGTACCTTATAACTATAGTGCTTGTACAGCAGCTTGCCTAATGATTAAAAAAACAAAGTTTTTAGAAGTAGGTGGCTTGGAAGAAAATTTAAAAGTTGCTTATAATGATATAGATTTTAATATCAAACTTTTGGAAAAGGGTTATTATAATGTATTCTTACCAAATGTAGAGTTATTACATTATGAATCAAAATCTAGAGGATTAGATACAACTAGTGAAAAGTATAAAAGATTTCAATTAGAAGAAAAATATATGTATGATAAATGGAAGAGTAAGTTGACAGAAGATAGATTTTATAATCCTAATTTTAGTAAAAAAGGTTGGTTTATGCTTGATAAAGCTGATAAGAAAAAGAAACAATAGGTGTTAAATATGAAAAAAGAACAAATAGAGAGAATATATATAATTATTTTACAATTATTACTAGCTTACTTAGGATCAGTTTATATTGTAAATGATAATATAAATATAGTAACAATATTTAAAACAGACTTTTTCCTCTTTTTACTACTTTTTATTTTCTTTTTCTTTATATCTTCTCACTTTATGTTTCGGATAAAAGATATATATAATTTTTTATATAAGAAAAGATATTTAGTCGCTTTCTTACTTTTTCTAATATTAGTATTAGGTAAATTTAATGGAAGTAGTTATGGTATGTGGGAAAACTATATTGAACCAAATTATAAAGTTAATTCTTTTACTCCATTAATTGGAGATGCTAGGGCTATTAGAAGTGATGAATGGTTAGTTAACTCTTCTTATGTTTTATCTCAAACAACGACTGGCTATAATTATTTTAATCCGGTTATGCGTGGAACTGCAACTGACGTTTTTGCTACTATTCCTGTTCCAGTTAAAAGTATTTTATGCATTGGTAAACCGTTTTTACTAGGATACTTGTTCTTTGGTCGTGACTATGGTATGTCTATTTATTGGTATGGAAGATTAATTGCTTTGTTTTTAGTAAGCTTTGAATTACTTATGATTATTACTAGGAAAAATAAAAAGGCATCTTTACTTGGAACTATGTTAATAACATTTTCTGCACCTGTATTTTGGTGGTATTCAGCACAATTAGTAGAAATGTTAATTAGTGGTGGTTTGTGTATTATTCTTTTCTATAATTTTTTGAAAACAGATTCATTAAAAAAGAAGGTATTCTATTCTTTACTACTCATACCAGCATTCTTTAGCTACGTAGTAACACTATATCCAGCTTGGTTGGTTCCACTTAGTTATTTTTATCTAATACTTGCTGTTTATTTCTTTATTGCTTTTAAGGATAAGCATAAATATAAAATAAAGAAACTATGGCCACTTTTTATTACAATTGGTGGCATAATATTATTGTTTGCTTATTTCTTTTTCTTAAGTAAAGACACGTTTAAACAATTAATGTCAACAGTATATCCAGGGGCTAGATTTATTGTAGGAGGTAAGTCCTTTGAAAACTTTTTAACTTATTCGGCATCAATTTATTTTCCATATTTTGATGTAGGTAATCCTTGTGAATATAGTACATTTTATTCAATGTTTCCTTTTTCAATAATTATTGGTGCATACTATATCTTTAAAAACAGGAAAAATTTAAAGAATGAAATTTTGATTATTTCTATATTTTCTTTAATAGTTATTTATCTATTATTTTCATTTGTTTCTTTTCCTAAAATATTAGCAAAAATAACTTTACTATATATGACTCCTGTAGAAAGACTTACCGTTATTATCTCTTATTTGTGTGTTATTCTAATGGCTTTGTTGTATGGTAAAATAAAACTTAATACTAAAAAAGAAAAGATTTCCTTTACTATAGTTGCTATAGTTAGTAGTTTATTTAGTTGTATCATTGCTAAATATATGTTACCAAATAATTATTTATCTATTAATAAAGTAATAGTTTCTTTTGTTATTTTAACATTGATTAGTATATTATGGGTAATAAAGAATAAAAAGACAACAGTTATGCTCTTAGTAGTTGTAGCTTTGGTAACTGTATTTTCAACTGTATCAGTTAATCCTTTAATGAAAGGGTTTTCAGGAGTTTATAAAAAGCCTATTTCAAAAGAATTAAAGAAATATAAAACTGAAGATGCTAATTGGGTATCACTTGATTCGTTTCTTATTGCTAATTATTTAGGAACACAAGGACTTAAAGTATTAAATAGTACAAATTTATATCCTAATATTAATTTATGGAAAAAGATAGATAAGGAAAAAAAATATAATAAAGTTTATAATAGATATGCCCATATTGATATGGAACTAGATAATAATAATACTAAATTTGAACTTATATCATCTGATCACTTTAAATTAAAAATAACTCCAGAAGATTTATGCAAGTTAAAAGTTAATTATGCAACTTCATTAAAATCATTGGATGAATACAATAATAGTAATGTAACTTTTACTTCTAAATATCATAAAGATAATATTTATATATATAAAGTTAATTGTATAGGAGAGTAGTAGATATGAAAGAAAGAATATTATTAATTATTCCAGCTTATAACGAAGAAGAAAATATTTTAAAGACTTGTAGAGAAATAGATGAGTTTAATAAAAAAGGTAAAAGAAAGTATGACTATGTAGTAATAAATGATGGTAGTCGTGATAAGACAGGATTTATTCTTGATAAAAATAATATTAATCATGTTGATTTAATACATAATTTAGGAATAGGTGGAGCAGTACAGACTGGTTATAAGTATGCTTATTACAATAATTATGATATAGCTATTCAGTATGATGGTGATGGTCAACATGATGTTAGTTATGTTAATAATATAATTGAACCAATTATCAAAGGAAAAGCTGATTTTGTAATAGGAAGTAGGTTTGTAGGTAATATTAGTAAGTTTAAGACTACTGGAGCTAGAAGAGCTGGTATTAAAGTTATTTCCTTCTTTATAAAACTAGTATCTGGAATAAAGGTTTACGATACGACTAGTGGCTTTCGAGCTTGTAATAAGGAAATAATTAACTATTTTGCTAATAACTATCCTTTAGAATATCCGGAACCAATAACAACAGTAGAACTTGCTAAGAAGAATTATAGAATAGAAGAAGTAGCAGTTAATATGCGAGAGAGAACTGGTGGTAAGTCATCAATTCATACATGGAAAAATATTTACTATATGTTAAATGTTTGTCTTTCAATTATAATTGCTGGAATTAGGAGGTATTAATATGTCAAAGAGTTTAATATTAACGGTTTTGTTATTTGCCTTTATCCTTCTATTTAGTGTTATTCATTTACTTAGAAAGGGTAGAATTCCAGTAAAGTATGCCCTTGTTTGGATATTATCATCTATTGTAGTAGTAATAGTATCTTGTATTCCTAACTTGATGGTATCACTTGCTAAGTTTTTAGGATTTGAATTACTATCTAATATGGTACTTTGTATTTTTATTGGTTTACTATTATTTTTAACATTAATACTTACTGTTATGATGGCTGGTCAAAAGAAAAAAACAACCTTATTAATTCAAGAGTTATCACTATTAAAAAAAGAAGTGGAGGATAAAAGATGAAATATATATTAACATCAATTTATATACTTTTAACTACTGGTGGTCTATATTGTTTTAAATTAGGAGGAGATTCCTTATCCTTATCATTAAAAGGGGGGATTTCTTTTAAAGTAGGCTTCATTACTTTTCTTGGTTTACTTTTTTATATTAGTAGTTTCTTACTATGGCAAAAACTATTAGCAACATATGACTTAAGTTATATTGTTCCACTTACTACAGGTATTGTACAGGTAATAGTACTTATAATGGGTTACTTTATTTTTAAAGAGAATGTATCACTTGTTAATTTGGGGGGCATTATATTAGTGATTATAGGAATAGTTTTGATTTCTATAAAACGTTAGAAAGGAATAGTTGATATGTATTTAATTTATAGTCTACTTTTAGTTTTGTCTTTATCATACTTTGTGAAGGTTAAATTTAAGATTAATGATTATTATATTCCACTTATTGTGCTATCTTCAGTAGGAATAATTTTATTTCTATTTGGTTTAGTAGATCAGATGAAATTAGGATATTATATAATAATTTTACTTGGAATTTTTAGCTTCTTTTATTTAATATATCTACTTTTAAAAAGAAAACTGGCAGTTAAAGATTTAGTTTCCTTACCAATTTTCTTTTTTGTCATTTTAGAAGTAATTTTATATGCTTTGTTAATTAATACTCATTATAGTAATTGGGATGAATTTGCTCATTGGGGACCAAACTTAAAAGCAATGGTACACTATGATTTACTATGGGCTAATAAAGTTTGGACAGGTAATCATATTTCTTATCCACCATTTGTAGGGATAATTGAGTATTTTTTCTGTAAATTAAATGGAGGTTTTAGTGAAAGTGTATCCTATTTTGGGATAAACTCATTAATAATTTCAGCTTTACTACCAATATTAGCAAGTATAAAAAAATCTAAATCAATTATTATAAAAGGGCTAGTAAGTTATTTTATAATTTATATTTTAATGAATATCTTTGGTTTTTCTATAGCTAGTATCTATATAGATTTTATTTTAGGAGTTTTCTTCTTTATTGGTATTTATATAGCAAGTTTGAAGGAAAGTAAGGAACAGAAAATATTACTTCCTATAATTTTATTTTGTTTACCTATCATTAAAGATACTGGTCTTATTTTCTCTGCTATTATTTTACTTCAACTAGGTATAAAGAGAGTTGTATATAAAATAATAGAAAAGAAAAAGATAGATAAAAAGATACTCTTAAATCTACTATACTTAATATTATTATTAGTAGTAACTTTTAGTGGTTATGGTTTATGGAAAGCATATTGTAGTAAAAATGGAGTTCATGTTGATTTTCAGCATGATGCTAATAACATAGAAACATTAAATATCAAAGACTATTTAAAATCTATTACTTATGTTAAAGCTCCAACTGGTAAATTAAAAGATATTACGACAACATTTTATAATGCATTAAATGATGATGGTAGTGGTGTTATAGCAAAAGGATTTGTTAGAAGTGCTATTGGTTTGTTAGTTATTTTCTTAATAATTATGTTAATAGAGTATAATAAAGCCAAAACTAAAGAAGAAAAGAGAAGAATAATATCAGTCATGTTATCATATTCTGTTGGCTTTATTATATATGCTTTATTTATGTTATGTATCTATTTATTTGCTTTACCAGAACATGAAGGAAGGCGTCTTGCAAGTTATTCAAGATACATGTCAACTTACTTTATTGCTGGCTTTATTTTTATACTAGCTTACTTAATAGAAAAGAAGAATAAAAATTTAATTATCATTTTCATGCTAGTAGCATTTTTATCAACTAATGTGATAAGTTATTTAAATCCAGTTCCTAATAAGCAAGTAATCATTTCTGATGAGATAGTTCAAACAGGTAAATTTTTACAAACAAAAATTAAAGATAGTGAAAGAGTGTATGTAATTTATCAAAATACAGATGGATATGAATTTAATCTTTTAAGATTTCAAATAGCACCAATTAGAACAAATCTGTTGTGGGAATGGAGTCTTGGTAAACCATACAGTGAAACTGACTATTTTACTTATAATATTAGTAAAGATTATTGGGAGAAAAAACTAATAAAGGAAGGCTATGATTATGTTTATTTTGCTAAAGTAGATAAGCAGTTTGTAGACAAATATGGTTCCTTATTTAATGGTAAAACACCAAAAGAGTTACAAAATTCATTATATAAAGTGAAAAAAAGTAAAAATCATGTTATATTTAAGTATATAGATAAGGTAGAGGTGAAAAAATGAAATATGATGTAATAGTAGTAGGAGCAGGTTTTGCTGGAAGTGTAATGGCAAGATGCTTTGCTGAAGATGAAAAGAAAGTATTAGTAATTGATAAGCGTAACCATATAGGTGGTAATATGCATGAAAATATAAGGGATAATGGGGTAAGAGTTCATACTTATGGGCCACATATCTTTCATACTAATGATAAAGAAGTATTTGACTACTTAAAAAGATTTAGTGGTTTTTACTTTTATGAACATAGAGTTATTGGATTAATAGATGGTAAGTATGTACCTATTCCTTTTAATTTTAAATCTTTAGAAATATTATTTGAGGAAGAGAAAAGTAATATAATAAAAGAAAAATTATTAGCAAGTTACCCTGATACTAAAAAAGTTTCTATCCTAGATTTATTAGATAGTAAAGATGAAGTGATTAAAGAGTTTGGGGAATATGTCTATGATAAAGTATTTGTTCATTATACAGCAAAACAGTGGAATATTCCAATTGAACAAGTAGATACTTCAGTAATTAATAGAGTACCAGTAATACTTGGTTATGATGATAGATATTTTCAAGATAAATATCAGTTTATGCCTAAGAATGGTTATAATGAAATATTTGAAAATATGTTAAGTCATAAAAATATTGATATAGAACTTCAAAAAGATGCTAAGGATTTATTAGAGATAAAAAACAATAAAATATATGTTGATGGTTTAGAATATAAGGGTGAGGTTATCTATAGTGGAGCACTTGATGAATTATTAAGCTATCAGTATGGAGCTTTACCATATCGTTCTCTAAATTTAGAGTTTACAGATTATAAAGAAAATTACTACCAACCTAGTAGTGTTGTAAATTATCCTAATGATGAGAAGTTTACAAGAATTACAGAGTTTAAGTATTTATCTAATCAAATAGTAAAAGATAATACTACTATATTAAGAGAATATCCACTTACTTATGATTATAAGAATAGTAAACATATTCCATATTATGCTATTTTAAATGATGAGAATAAAAAGCTTTATGAAAAATATTATAGTCTAGTTAAAGATATTAAAAACTTTCATTTATGTGGTCGTTTAGCAGAATATAAATATTATAATATGGATGCAGTTATAAAAAGAGCATTAGAATTATATAGAGAAATTAAAGGAGAATAGCAGTATGGCAAAAAAGAAATTAAGTATTATAGTACCATGTTATAAAGTAGAAAAGTATTTACCAAGATGTCTTGATTCATTAGTTAATCAAACACTTGAAGATATTGAAGTTATTTGTATTAATGATGGTTCCCCAGATAACTGTTTAAATATATTAAAAGACTATCAAAAGAAATATAAAGATAAAATAGTTATTATTGATAAGAAAAATGAGGGTGTTTGGCGAGGTAGAAAAGATGGTATTAAGAAAGCAACAGGTGAATTTATTGGCTTTGTTGATAGTGATGATTATGTTGATGTAACTTTTGCTGAGAAACTATATAATAAAGCTAAAAAGGAAAAAGCTGATATAGCTGTTTGTGGTTTTGATCGAATTGATTTGGATACTTCAAAACGTTTCTCAAGAGAAATGTGCAAGAGTGAAGATAAGGTAATTGATATATTAAAAGATCCAGGACCATTACTAGAAATGAATGGGGCACCTTGGAATAAAATTTATAAAGCTAACTTATTAAAGGAACAAGCTGATCTAGAACATCCTCCAAGAATCTTAGATGATATGATGTTTTTACTTCTTATTTATATAAATGCTAAGAAAGTAGTATTTGTAAATGAAAGCTTAGTTTTCTATATGGTAAGACAAGGATCAATTATAACATCTATTAAGAAGGAGCAAGTAGAGTCAACTTATCAAGCTATGGTTGAAGTAAGAAGAGTCTATGAAAATAGTGAAAATAGAGTAAGAATGTTACCTTTATTAGATGCTATGGCTTTTCTTCATTTAGGAGTTTCACTAATGTTTAGATTATCTTATGATAAGAATTGTAATTTAGCTTTAGCAGTTAAGGAAAACAGTGAATTTCTAGATAATTACTTTCCAACTTGGCGTTATACTAAGTTTGTAAAACTAGGTTATGTAGTAAAGAATCATGTTAACTTTAAATTATGGATTATAAAAGTAGTATATAAATTACATTTATTTAGAGCCTTTTTAGCTGTATATCGTTTTATGATAGATAAGATGCATGTAGATATTAAATGGTAAATAAATGGAGACTTTATGATAAAAAAGTATAGGATAAGTTTGGAACTATTTCTAAGAATTATTTGTTATTATGTAGCATTATTACCTATTTATATAAAATATATTCAAAAAACAGCAGTTATTATTTTAGGTGTTTTAGGAACATTAGTTTTATTTTTTGATTTCTTTTATCCTAAAAAAACGAAAAAAATATGTAATTTTATTTTAGATAAAAGATATTTTATAGCTACTTTAGTTTTCATTATTTGTTTACTTTTTAAGTTACATATGTCATCTATTGGTTGTTATCATTATTTGTTTAAAAATCAGTCTGCAAAAGTTGAAACCACTACCATATTAGGTATGAGTAGAAGTATTCGTTCTGATGAGTATATGGTTCATACTCCATATTATTTTTCACAGTATTATAATGATTATAAAAAAATTAGTAAACAAATGAGTCTATCAGGTCAAGATATGATTATTGGTTATAATTCTCCAGTTAAAGATATTAGTTTGTTAGCTAAACCATTAACATGGGGTTATGTTTTATTAGGAAATGAATATGGCTTATCTTGGTATTTTTCTTTGAAAATAATATTATTAATTTTAATTTCTTATGAGTTTGTAATGATATTAACTAAAAATAATAAGAAAGTATCTGTTATGGGAGCACTTTTGATTGCTTATTCTCCTGCTATTCAGTGGTGGTTAGTTCCACATATGGCAGATGTGTTTTTGTGGAGTATGATGCTATGTGTAATTGCTTATCATTTCTTTACAACTAATAAAAGATGGTTAAAAAATTTATTAACAATCTTTGCACCTTTAGTTTTATCAGTCTTTGTCTTAGCTTTATTTCCATCTTGTCAAATTCCTCTTGGAATTATTGCTCTTTGTTTATTTATAGGAGCACTTGTTAGGGATAGGAAACAAATATCTTTTGAGAAAAAGGATGTTTTTAGAATTATATATGTTGTAGTTATTTCTACTATAATTTTAAGCTATAGTTTGTTAACGTCTTTAGATGCTATTAAGTTATTATATAATACTGTTTATCCTGGAAAAAGAATTTCATTGGGAGGAAATTACACTTTTAGAAGTTTATTTACTAATCTAACAACCTTATTCTTACCTTATAAAGAAAGTAACGTTTTAAATAATTGTGAAGTAAGTGATTTTATTCATATTGTTGTACCATGTATTATTATCTTTCCTTTACTATATAAAAAGCTAAAAGAAAAGAAAGAATCAAATCTAATAATAGGAATAATTATTTTTACAGCCCTAGTTATTGAAATGATTTTTATGTTTATTGGTTTTAATGAATTATTGGCTAAGTTAACTTTATTTTCTTATATAAACAGAATGGAATTAATATATGGATTTACAGCAACTTTATTTTCTCTATGGACTATTGCAGTTTTATGGAAATATAAATCTATTTTATCAATGAAAGTTAAAATTATTTCTATATTAATTTTTATAGTAGGTTACACTTTAACTATTACAAAACAAAATGTGGAATATTTACCAGTTTATATATACTTGATTGAGATATTAGCTTTTTCTGTTTTTGTTTTTTTGATTTACCAAGGAAAACAAAAAAATTCTATCATAATGCTATTTTTAATTTTATTGGTATCATCATTTACAATTAATCCAATAGCTTATGGTACTTCATCTATCACTGATTATAAATTAATACCTGCAATAAAAAAGACAATTATTAAAAATAAAGAGTATGTTTTAGCAACTAACTCTTTACAGATGCAATCGTTATTACTTGCAAACGGAATAAAAACTATTAATGCTGTTAATTTCTATCCAGATTTAAAAAAATGGAATTTAATTGACTCTAAAGGAAAATATACTGATGTTTATAATAGGTATTATCATACGGAAGTAAGACTTACAAATGAAAAAACAAGCTTTGATTTAAAACAAGCTGACATGTTTATTTTGAATCTTAATGTTTCTGATATTAAAAAGTGGCCTGTTAGAACTATAGTTTCTCCGGTATCATATGATAAATTATTTGACCAAACTAATATTAAATTTAAAAAAAATAAAAGCATGGGTTACTATGTATATGTATTAGAGTAGTAAAAGATTAAGATAAATATAAATGTTAGAAGATTATTAAAATATGTGCTATAATTTAAGTGTAAATTTTATATATAGGAGTTTGTTATGAAAAAAAATAAAAAAATTGCTGTTTTGATTCCTTGTTACAATGAATCAAAAACAATCAAAAAAGTAGTAGAAGATTACAAGAAGGCTTTACCAGAAGCAGATATTTATGTTTATGATAATAATTCAAATGATCATACCGATGAGATAGCAAGAAAAGCAGGGGCAATAGTAAAATATGAATATCGTCAAGGAAAAGGTAATGTTATTAGAAGTATGTTTAAAGATATAGATGCTGACTGTTACCTAATGATTGATGGTGATGATACATATCCTGCTGAAAATGCGAAAGAAATGTGTGACTTAATTCTTGAGAAAAAAGCTGATATGGTAATAGGTGATAGATTATCATCAACCTATTTCACAGAGAATAAAAGACCATTCCATAACTTTGGTAATAGATTAGTAAGAGGATTAATTAACTTTCTGTTTGAAAGTGATGTCAGGGATATTATGACAGGATATCGTGCTTTTAGCTATGAGTTTGTAAAGACTTTTCCAGTTTTATCTAAAGGATTTGAAATTGAAACAGAGATGACTATTCATGCTCTTGATAAAAACTTCTTATTAAAAGAAGTGAAAGTAGGATATAGAGATAGACCAGCTGGAAGTGTATCAAAGCTTAATACTTATCGTGATGGTTTTAGAGTACTTAAAACTATTGGAAGACTATTTAAAGAGTATAAACCAACTATTTTCTTTAGTTTATTAAGCTTATTATTCTTAATTATTTCCTTTGCTTTTGGAATACCAGTATTTGCTGAATACTTTAAAACAGGATTAGTACCAAGATATCCAACCTTGATATTTTCAGGCTTTATGTTAATGATTGCTATCATTCTATTCGCTTGTGGTCTTATCTTAGAAGTAGTTGTTAAGAAGCATCGTCAGTTATTTGAGCTTATGTTAATAAATACTAAAAAGAATGAGGAGTAGTATGAAGAAGGATAAGTCAGCTTTATTTGTTAAGAAATGTTTAAAACTATTTCATCTAAAAGTAAATAGTAAGACAGAAAAATTATTAATTCAAATATTTAAATTTGGAATAGTAGGGGGAATCGCCTTTATAATTGATTATCTTTCCTTGATAATCTGTAAAGAAGTATTTCATCTTAATACCTTATTATCTGCTGCTATTGCTTTTACAATATCTGTTATATATAACTATATAGCTAGTGTTAAATGGGTATTTGATGTTAATAAAGAAAAGAATGAAAAGACTAATTTTATTATCTTTATTGTTCTTAGTATTGTTGGTCTAATAATTACCGAAATAATTATGTGGTTAGGATCAGATGTTATGGGAATTAGTTATTTAATTGTTAAAATAGTAGCGACTGCTATTGTTATGGTATTTAATTTTATTACAAGAAAGATGTTTTTAGAGTAGACATCTTTTTTATTAGATCAAAAAAGAAGGAACAGTAAATTTCCTTCCTAATAATCTTTATTTGTGAATAATAGACCTAAGTCATAGAAACTACCATCTTTAGTAGCAGCAATAGTTGTTATATAACCACTACCATTTGAGGCATTAGCAATGTATAAATTAATTACATCTTTGGCAGTAGGTAATACACCTTTGATAACAAAATTATCATTAGTATAGTTCATTTGGGAATAACCATTACCTTGAGTATCTTGTTTCCAAATGAACATTGGCATATAACTAACAGTATTATCTTCCATTAAAAAGAATAGAGTGATACCAGTAGCATCTTGACCGACATCGCCAATATAAGCAGCCTTAACCTTGCTAGTGAAACCAGTTATTTGATAAGTTTTTACAGTACCTACATAAGCAGTTGCTCCACTGATTGGTCCAAAAGTAGCCCAATCAATATTTAGAGTAACACTCATCTTATCTTGATTAATACTCATTGAAAGACCATATTTACTAGCTGTAGCTTCACTTTGGTCACTATAAGTATTAGTACTGTTATTTAAACATTTACTAAGATCAAGTGGTTTGATAGTATCTTCTTCTTTAGTAGTATTATCATCATTATCCTTTTTATCAGTTTTAGTAGTCTCCTTCTTATTAGATTCAGTCTTTTCTTCCTTATTTGTAAAGATAATACCTTTATCACTTAGAATATAAGTTGATAGACCAACGATTACTAATACTAAGATAATAATAATGATAACTGGACCTTTACTTTTCTTCTTTTTAACAGTAATGTTTCCATTCATAGTCTTTTTCTCCTTTCTATAATAAGTATAGCATTTGGCTAAGAAACAAACAATTTAGAATCAACTAGTTCTTTTCTTTTTGAGTAAAAAACTGTATAATAAGAAACGAAAGGAATTGAGGAAGATGGATAAGTTAACAAAAGAAGAAGTAGATCATATTGCACATCTAGCTCGTATTGGAATGAGTGATAGTGAAAGAGAAACTTTTCAGGTAGAGTTAAAGAAATTATTAGATGAAGTTAAAAAAATCGTTGATATAAAAGGTTATGATGATGAGTTGATGTTTACTCCTAGTTCTAATAAAGCTAAGTTAAGAGAAGATGAAGTAGGAGATATGATAAGTGCTAAAGAAGCTTTAGCTAATGCTCCAGCTAAGAATGGAAATTTTGTGGAAGTGCCGGTGATGATTAATGAATAGATATTTAGATTTAAGTTTGGAAGAGATTCACTCTTTATTAGTAGATAAAAAGATAACGCCAGTAGATCTTGTTAAGGAGTCATTTGCAAGAATTGAAGAGAATAAAGATTTGAATGCTTTTATTACTATAAATGATAAAGCAGTGGAAGAAGCTAGTAATTTAGGAGAAGTAGATAAAGATAATTTATTCTTTGGTATTCCTATTGCTATTAAAGATAATATTATGACTAAAGATTTAAGAACTACTTGTGCATCTAAAATGCTTTCTGATTTTGTTCCTATTTATGATGCTACTGTTATCAAAAAAATAAAAGATGCTAAAATGATTATTATTGGAAAGACTAATATGGATGAGTTTGCCATGGGTTCAACTAGTAGAACAAGTTATTTTGGAGCACCTAAGAATCCTGTTGATAAAACCTTAATAGCTGGAGGATCATCTGGTGGAAGTGCAGCTTGTGTTGCCAGTAATGAAACATTATTAGCTCTTGGAAGTGATACAGGGGGAAGTATTAGACAACCTGCAAGTTACACAGGAATAGTAGGAATGAAACCAACTTATGGAAGAATTTCTCGTTATGGATTAGTTGCTTTTGCATCAAGCTTAGACCAAATAGGACCAATGACTAGAAATGTTATAGAAAATGCTAAGTTATTAAACGTTTTAGTAGGGGAAGATAATAAAGATTTAACTAGTGCTAAGAAAGATAAAGAAGATTTTGCAAGAAAAATAAATACATCCGTTAAAGGTTTAAGAATAGCTGTTCCTAATTATTTTATGAGTGATATAGTATCAAATGAGATAAGAGAAGGGATTAAGAATGTTATTAAATTCTTAGAAGAAAATGGTGTAGTAGTTGATTATATTGATATGAAATATCTTGATCAAGCAGTAACCTTATATCAAGTAATTGCTATGGGAGAAGCAAGTAGTAACTTAGCTCGTTTTGATGGCGTAAGATATGGCTATAGAACAGAAAACTATAATAATTTAGAAGAGATGTACTTAAAAACTAGACAAGAAGGTTTTGGTAGAGAAGTTAAACGTCGTATTATGGTAGGAAGTTACTTACTAAGTGGTGCTAATGCAAAAATATATTATGATAAGGCTTTATCTATTCGTGATGATATTAAGAAAGAATTTGATAAGGTATTTACAAACTATGACTTAGTAATTGGACCAGTAACTACCACTACCGCTTATAGATTAGATAGTGATATGTCTGACCCAATGAAATCATTCTTAGATGATGTTTTAGTAATACCAGTTAATATGGCAGGTCTACCCGGATTATCTCTTCCAGTAGCACCTAAGTCTAGTAAACCATATGGATTACATATCATTGGTAACAGTTTTGATGAAGCAACAATCTATCAATTAGCATCCTTTATAGAAAGAGGGTATCAAAGATGAGTGAATATAAAGCAACAATTGGTATTGAAGTACATGTTGAAGTAAAGAGTAATACTAAATTATTTTCAGATAGTAAAAATACTTATGGAATGCCTACTAACACTTGTGTTAACCCAGTAGATTTGGGTTATCCTGGAACTCTTCCTACCTTAAATAAAGAAGTAGTAAGACAAGGTATTAAAGCATGTCACGTCTTACACTGTGATATTTCTAAAGTAATGCATTTTGATCGTAAGAACTATTTCTATCCAGATATTCCTAAGAACTATCAGATAACTCAGAATAGAACGCCAATTGGTAGAAATGGTTATGTAGAAATAGAAGTCGATGGTAAGAAGAAAAAAATAGAAATAGAAGAGATGCATATCGAAGAAGATACTTGTAAGAGTGCTCATCGAGGAAATATTAGTTTATTAGACTTTAATAGAGCAGGGGTACCATTAATTGAAATAGTAACAAAACCTTGTATTAATAGTAGTATAGAAGCGATGAAATACTTAGAAAAATTAAAAGAGATACTTTTCTATGCTGATATATCAGACTGTAAGATGGAAGAAGGAAGTATGAGATGTGATGCTAATGTATCTATTTCTAATACTGATGAGTTAGGGGTTAAAACAGAGATTAAGAATATTGGATCTATTCATAATGTTGGACTTAGTATAGATAAAGAAATTATAAGACATAAAGAATTACTTGCTAAGGGTGAAACTTTAAGGGAAGAGACAAGAAGATTTGATAGTAAGAAAAATGATACTATCTTAATGCGTGTTAAAGAAACTGGTAATGATTATCGTTATTTCCCAGAACCTGATATTCCTTATCTTTATCTAACTGATGAAATGATTAATTCTTCAATTGAAGAAATTCCACTACTTCCTGATGAATTAAGAAAGTTATATAAAGAAAAAGGTATTAAAGAAAATCAAATAGAAAAGATTATTTCTAATCGAAGTTTTTCATCATTCTTTACACCTTTACTTAATGAAAAAACTAATTATCAAGTAGCAGCTAACTTATTATTAGGTGATATAGCATCATACTTAAATAGAACTAGAAAAGAGTTAAGTGATACTACTATTACTACTAATAGATTAATTAAGTTAATTGACCAAATAGATAATGGTAGTTTATCTATGAATAATATTAAAGATTTAATTGATATGTTCTTAGAAGAAGATAAATCAATTGAGGAAATTATGAAGGAGAAAAATATTCAAAATATAAAAGATGACTCTTTGATAAAAGATATTATCAAGAAAGTAATTGATAATAATACGGAAAGTGTAAATGACTATAAGAGTGGTCATGATAGAGCTTTAAAGTACTTAATGGGACAAGTAATGAAAGAATCTAAAGGACAGGTTAATCCTGCTCTTGCTAATAAATTATTAAAAGAGGAACTTGATAAATAAAGTGCTATTATGTGATAGTGCTTTTTCTATATTTTATTTAAAAATCAGCGATTAACCGAAAAATAATCAGCAACTAACCGAAAAAAAATCAGCGATTAACCGAAAATGTTTGATTACTTTAGAAAAAATACGTATAACTGTAAGTATAATGGGTGATTCTATAGGAAAACATAGAGCAAGAATTATTGATACAATGCTTGGAAGAAAAGTAATTTAGCACTAACTTGGTTTAGTGTTTTTTTCTTGATTATTTTTAGTTTTTGTATATAATATATAGCATCTAAAGGGGGGCTACTAGATATGAGTAGTGATAAACTATCAGAATTAAATAAGAAATCATTAGATGAATACTTTGATTATCTTGATAAACAACAACTATACTATCGTGATAGTCTTTCTCTTCAAGAGTTTGTTACTTTTGGTATAGAAATAGAATATGAGAAATTTAAAAGGGAAAAAGTAGATAATTACACTATAAGAACACTTAAAAAATGGCACTCAAAAGATGATAGTACTTTAAAAGAGGGTGGAGAAGTTACCTCCCCAATATTAACTGATTCTCTTACTGCTTGGAAAGAATTAAGAAAAATATGTAATTATTTAAGAAAAAATAAAGTTTATACTAAAGGAAATGCTGGTGGACATATTCATGTAGGAAGTCACATAATGAATGCTGATTTAGAATCATGGAGATGTTTTCTTAAAACTTATATGATATATGAAAATGAACTTGTCTATTTCTTAAATGGGGAAGATAAGCTAGCTAGAAAAAGTGCTTCTGAATATGCAAAGCTAGTAAGTGAAACATATTATAGAAGACTTGATGATATTAATGAAGCAAGAGATTTAAGTGAATTATATTATGCAATTATATTATCTAAGAAAAACGCTTTATCCTTTTTTTATACTAAACTTAAAAGTACTCATCGTGATGTATATAATACCGTAGAATTTAGAAGCCCTAATAGTAGTGTTAATGAACTGATTTGGCAAAACAATATTAATACGGTTACTAAACTTATGTTAGCAGCAAGGAATAAAAAGATAGATGAAGACTTTTTAGATTATAAACTAGAAAAGGAACCAGATAAATTTACTTTATTACCTAAAGCTTTAGAATTAGCAGATATAATATTTGATAATGATTTAGATAAGATGTATTTCTTAAAACAATATAAAAAAGACTTTTCTTTTATAGAAGAGAAGAAGGAAAAAACTAAAGTAATGTCATTTAGATAAAGGAAGTGATTATTGATGAAAATAGAAAATGGAGTAAATCTTAATAAATTTGATTATTTTCCACTTGAAGAATATGTAAATAGAATAACAGTAGAGGACTTTGTCTTAGAACATATGGAAGAGACTAATAAAGAGTTTGATGAGTATTTAACTGTTCTTTCAAAATGTGATGATTATACTAAAATATATTATTTTTTAGAAGTAATTAGTAAAGAAGTAAAGTCTTCTCAGAAAATAGAAAAACATTATGTTAAAAATAAAGATATCTTAGAAAATGATTGTTTCTTTACATCACTACAAATGAGTCATGCTAATATTAAAAGACTTCACGAAGTAGCTACTAAAGAGAAAAGTGATTATCGTGATAATGAGGTTAGAGTAAGTGCTATGATAGGTGGTAAGGAGAAAATATACTGGTATGGAGCAAAACCTTCTGATGTAAAACCATTTATGGATGACTTTATTAAGTTTTATAAGACTAAGTCTTTATCAGTAATAGATAGTAATCCTTTTTTAAAAAGTGCTCTTGCTCATTTACTCTTTGTAAGAATACATCCTTTTAGTGATGGAAATGGAAGAACAGCTAGAATGATTCATAATATGAAGTTTACGGAAAGTATTAACAATATTTATGGAATGAAACTTAAGCTTTGTCCTTTAAACTTATCACAAAATATCCTATTAAATCAGTTTACTTATGTTAATAGGATAGATGATATTTATTTTGATTTAGAACATGATAGTAATCATGAAATAAATAGATGGTTTGATTTTATGTTAAATATGGTTGATGAACAACTATACTATAGTAAGATGAGAATACCAAGATTTAAAAGACTAGTTCCAGCTTTTTTTGATAAAAATAAAGAGCCAAATAATAGTCAAATAGTAGAGGAAGTTAAGAAAATTAAGATCAAGTAGTCAACTATTTTTAGATTGATACTTTTAAAAAGATATTGTATAATACATAATAGGATGTGAGTGAAATGAAAAATATTAAAAAATTTATAAAGAAAAATAAAATGACGGTAGTAGTAGTTATTTGTTGTTTAATATTAACTATTTTGATATTTGCTTTAAAATTAACTTTTTTCCCTAATGAAGCGAAAGCTATATATGGGGATAGACTAGAAGGATTAACAGAATCTAGAATAAAAAATAGTGATTTAGAACAGATTGAATCAAATCTAAAAGAAAAAGATGGAGTAGAGAAAGTAACAACAGCATTTTCTGGTAGAATCTTAAACGTAATTATTACGGTTAAAGAAGATATGACTGTAGATAATGTTAAATCATTCCCTGATGAAGTTGATAAAGCTTTAGATGAGAAACAAAAGAAAGCTTATGATGTACAAGTATTTATTAAAAAGACAAAAGATGATGATAAATTTCCAGTAATTGCATATCGTCATCAAGGTGGAGATCATTATTCTTTTACAAAGGATAGATAGGAGACATTATGAAAAAGAAATTATTTTTTCTAATACCAATAATAATAGTAGTGGTAGTTTTCTTTGGTGTTTATGGCTACTATAATAAACAAGATGCTAAAAATGCTTTAACAGTTACAGAGAAGAAATGGGTAGAAGAAAATAAAAGTAATGTTATAGATTTTTCTGTAATAAATGACTATCCATTATATGGATTAAATGGTAAAGGAGTATTTTTTAACTTTTTAAAAGACTTTGAACAAGATGTTGGATTAGAGTTTAATAAAGTATCTTATTTAAAAGAAGATAAGATTAGTTCTAAGGGGTATAGTTTTAGAATCTTAGATAATGATACTAAGTTATCTAAGAATGATTTATTACTATTTAATGATGGATATATTGCATTAGGTAGAGAATATCAAAGAATAAACCATATAGCTGATATGAAAAATATTACTTTTGGTGTATTAAAAGATGATGCATCTGATATTAGTTATTACTTAAAGTCTGGTAGTGATTTAGTATATAAATCATATAGTGATGTAGATAGTTTATTTGATGCTCTTGATAGTAATGAAGTAGAAATGATTATTATACCTAATATAATGTATTTAAATAAGACTATTGGTAAGAAAGACTATATTATTAATTACTACTTTACTGAGATGAAAAAACAAGTGGTATTAACACTAGCAAGCGATAATTATAAACTTAATAAAATAATTAAAAGTTATTATAAGAAATGGAAAGATAGCGAGTATGTTAATGAGTATAATGAAGCTTATTTAGAGTATTATATGAAAGAGAATAATATCTCATCTAAGACTAAAGCTGATTTAATCTCTAAAAATTATGTATATGGTTATGTAGAAAACTCACCATATGAAGTGGAAATAGATGGTAAGATAGCGGGTATTGCTGGAGAATATATTAATCGTATAGAAAGACTTATGGATATTAGTTTTACTTTTAAAAAGTATCCTAGTAAAGAAGCTTTAGAGAAAGCTATTAAGAAAAATGATGTTGATATTTACTTTGATTATTATGGCTTTGGTGATGAAAATAAAAATTATTTATCAATACTATCAACTTTTGTAGAAGACTATGTAGTATTAGGAAAACAAAGTAATAGTCAAATAGTTAGTTCCTTTGAAAGCTTAAAAGGGGAAAAAATAGCTATGCTAGATAATGATTCTTTATACGACTACTTTAAAAATAATAGTATAAGCAATATTACTACTTATAAAGATTTAGATAGTTTAGTAAAGAAAGCAAGTGATAAACTAGTAGTTATTGATAAAGAAGTTTATTATCACTATCAACATACTAAATTTAAAGACTATGTAGTTATTTATACTGATACCATGATGAATGACTATAAGTTTATGGTAAAGAAAGAAAATAAAGCTTTCTATAACCTATTTAACTATATAATAAGTACTAATTCATATTATAATTATCGTAATGCAGGACTTATTGATATAGAGCGAACAGTAGTAGAAAGAAGTAGTTTTAAAGAGTTATTCTTCTTAATCTTAATGTTAATATTTATTCCTTTAGTAGTCTTATTAATAATTTATTTATATGCTAAAGAGAAAAAGAAAGTTAAGAAAGTTAAAAAAGAAGATAGACATAAATATACGGATTTATTAACAGGATTAAAGAATAGAAATTATTTAAATAAAAAAGTTCCAGAATGGGAGACAAGTAATGTTTATCCACAAGCAATAGTCATGATTGATTTAAATAATATTAAGTATATTAATGATAATTATGGTCATGAAGAAGGGGATAATGTAATTGTTAAATCAGCTTCAATTCTTGTTAATTCCCAGTTAGAAAATACAGAGATTATTAGAACTGATGGAAATGAGTTTTTAGTATATTTAGTAGGTTATAGTGAAAAACAAGTAGCAACTTATGCTTTAAAATTAGAAAAAGAGATGAAAGAGTTGCCACATGAGTTTGGAGCTTGTGTAGGATATAGTATGATTTTTGATGAAATTAAAAGTTTAGATGATGCTATTAATGAAGCTACTTTAGAAATGATGACTAAGAAACAAGGATTAAAATAGGAGGAGTTATGCGAAGTAGAGCTAGGGAATTTGTAAGAAAAGCTATAGCAATTATAAAAAGACCTGATATGCGAATATTACCAGGTCAACTTGCTTTCTTTTTAGTACTTTCGATGATTCCCTTGCTAGCTTTAGTTGGAACAATTGGTAGTAAGTTAGGGCTTAGTATGACTTCATTTCGTAATGCTTTAGAATCAACTGTTCCTGATGCTGTTATAAATACTTTATTTCCAGCTGATGCTACTACTGGTCTTAACTTTAATGTAACTGTTTTCTTTATAGCAGCTTTTCTATTAGCTAGTAATGGGGCATACTCTGTTATTACTACTTCTAATAGAATATATCAAGTAGAAGATAATAGTGAAATAAGAAGAAGAAGTAAAGCAGTCTTACTAACTTTTATCTTAGTAAGCTTACTATTTTTCTTAATCTTAGTACCTGCTTTTGGAGATTCATTAATATCATTAGCAGAGATTAACTTACATAATGAAAAGTTAGCATCATTTATAAGAAATATATATCATTTAGGAAAGTATCCACTATCTTTATTCTTACTATACTTTAATATAAAACTTATCTATATATTAGCACCAGATAAAGAAGTTACTAGTAACGAGGTAAGAGCAGGAGCAATGTTTACTACTATATTTTGGTTACTTAGTTCAAAGATATATGCTTTTTATGTAGAATACTTCTCTCACTATGATATTTTCTATGGAAGTATGTCTAATATTTTAGTCTTATTATTCTGGGTTTATATTCTAGCTTATATATTTACCCTTGGTATGAGTTTTAATCAAACAGGAGTAATTCAAGAGACTATTGAACTTAGAAGAAGTGATATTGCGAAAAGACTTAAGAAAGAGCAAGATATCTCGTAAAGTACTCATCAAAGGTTAGGTTACTAGCCTTTATTTTTTTGGCTAATTTAAGACCAACATAGCGGTAGTGCCATGATTCAAATTGATAAGTAGTAATATTTTCTTTACCACTAGGATATCTTAATATGAAACCATATTTATAAGAATTATCTAGCATCCATTGATACTCTTTAGTATTAGTAAAGTTTTCAAAAGAACTAATAGTATTATCAACATCAATAGCAAGTCCAGTCTGATGATCAGAAAATCCTGGCCTTGCCGAATAAGTATCAGCTTTATTAACTCCATCAGCTTCTACATATTTATCATATAATCTTTTTTGATAAGTATAACCTCTATAAGCAGAGATAGCTCTAATAGTAAGTCCTTCTTCTTTAGCTTTATCTACTAGTTTATAAAAATTATCTCTTGCTTCTTCAACTAGATAAATACCTTCCTTACTATAAGGGGTAGTCATCTCTACTAGATTGTTAGGAACAAAGTCATCTCTTAAATAGTTATATTTATTAACTAGAGTATAAAAAGTATTCAAATATTTAGCTTCTTTAGTATTAGTATAATAAGGTAAATCTAGATTAAGATTAACTCTTGTTACTACATCACTAACTGATAAGTTGCTATTAAGTTTATGATAGTCTTGATATCTTTTGATATTATTACTCTTATAATAAGGTAGACATTTAGCATCAGTGATAAAGCTATGTCTAACCTTGCTAGTACTTTTAGGGTTATCTTTCAAGATGATGAATCCTAAAGAAATAATAACTATAAGAGAAATAATAAATAAAATTAACTTTTTCATAAAATCACCACTACTATATTATAATCTAATCATTCATAAATATTAAATAATTACATAATTTTTAACAAGGAGTGATTTATTTAATGAAGAAATTAGTAGTTAGTTTTTTAGTTGTGTTACTTTTGTGTCCTATGGTAGTAAAGGCAGATGATAATACACTTATTCCTAATGCTAAGAGTGGGGTATTAATGGAAGAGTCTACTGGTAAGATTATTTTTGAAAAGAATAAAGATGAGAAGGTAGCAGTAGCTTCTATGACTAAGATGGTCGCTCAGATTTTAATATTGGAAGCGATAGAAAAAGGACAAATTAAATGGACTGATAAAGTAACGGCCTCTGCTAATGCTTCTAGTATGGGTGGAAGTCAAATATACTTATCAACTGGGGAGACATTAACGGTAGAAGAGATGATGAAAGGTATTTCTATGGCTAGTGCTAATGATGCTACCGTTGCTATGGCAGAGTTTTTAAAGGGAACAGAGATAGATTTTGTTAAAGAGATGAATAAAAAAGTAAAAGAATTAGGACTTAAAAATACCCAGTTTAAAAATTGTACGGGACTTGATGAAGAAGGACACTATTCTACTGCTTATGATATGGCTGTTATTGCAAGAGAGTTATTAAAACATGAAGATATCTTAAAGTTTTCTTCTAAGTATGAAGATTATTTAAGAGTTAATACCCCAAATAAGTTTTGGTTAGTTAATACTAATAAGTTAGTAAGATTTTATGAAGGTGCAGATGGGTTAAAGACAGGTCATACTGATGCTGCTAAATATTGTCTTGCAGCAACTGCTAAGAAAAATGATATGCGACTAATTGCTATTGTCTTAGGAGAAGAAGTATCAAAAGTAAGAAATAGTGAAACTATGGCTTTACTTGATTATGGATTTAATACTTATGGGTTACAAATAGTAAAGAAGAAAAATGAGACAGTAAAGACTGAAAGAGTAGAAAAAGCTAGTACTAAGAAAATAGAGTATACACCAATTTATGATATAGGTGTTTTATCTAAGAAGAGTGATACTAAGAAAAAATATAGTTATGATATTAAAATAACTAAGAATAACTTACCTCTAATAAAAGGAGAAGTAGTTGGTAAAATAAAAATAAAAGATGGTAATAATGTTGTTGGAGAAGGAAATCTAACAGTTAAAAAATCAACTAAGAAGTTATCTTATCTAGTTCTTCTTAGAAATACTATCTATGATATAGCAAGTGGTAATTCATCGGTTAAATAATACATTTTTTATTAATAGAACCTAATATATTGTTTGGTTCTTTTTTGGATATAGTTACTATGTTAGATTATCATTAGGTAATCAAAAGGAAAAGTACTAACTATTAATAATTCCAAAGAGATACCTTATCAATTAATAGAATCTAAAGAAATATCCAAACTTTATTTTTAATAATGAAAGATATCAGATATTTACCGTTATTTATAATAAAAATATAAAAGTATTAAATAACCATTTAGACTATATAAACGAATTACAAGTTTTATCTAATTATTATATTTTCTATAAACTAAAATTAGATGTTGAAATTATATTATTAAGAGTTGTAAATAAGAGTAAAGAAATAGTACTAGGAGCTACAAAATTAAAGAAAACTATTGAATAGGTATCGCTTCCGTGATAGAATTTAATTAAAGATAAGGGAGAGGTGATTACTGTGTATTTGTCAATCAATATGTCAAGTTTACAATCAGTTAACATGGGGGGGGCAATTTATATAGCTTAATTACTTCTTTTTATCATGCATTAATAACAGGGTAGGATTAGTCTTATCTTGTTTTTTAGTGAGAAGGAGTGAAAGAAGAAAATGGAGAAGAAGAAACAACTACTATTATCAATCGGACTTGTTTT
>FR901058.1:5063-18517 GCA_000438295.1 Clostridium sp. CAG:451 | reverse complement strand
AACCGACTGTTCGCTTTTATACGAAAGGAAGCCCCCACTCTTTAGGCGGGGGAGGATGTCACTATTTGAAAGACAAACACATAATAAAGGAATTCAAGTTAGATTTGAAAATGGAGATTTGTGGTTAACACAGAAAGCTATTGGAGAACTTTTTAATGTTGATAGAACAGTAGTTACCAAGCATATTAAAAATATATATTCCGAACTTGATTAAATGAGAATTCAACTAGTGCAAATTATGCACTAGTTCAAAAAGAGGGAAATAGAGAGATTACTAGGAATGTATTATATTATAATCTAGATATGGTTATTTTGGTAAGCTATAGAACCAATTCAGATAGAGCTATACAATTTAGAAGATGGGCAACTTATATATTAAAAGAGTTTTCAAAGAAAGGTTATATAATAGATAAAAAGAGAATGGCAAATGGTGCACTCTTTGACGAAGATTATTATGATTCGTTACAGATTATCAGAAAGACGATTTTATCAAAAAGTTACTGATATTTATGCAACAAGTGTGGATTATGATAAAAAGTCACCTACAACAATTAAATTTTTTAAAAGGGTTCAAAATAAAATGCATTATGCTGTATCACATCAAACAGCTGCTGAAATTATATATAATAGAGCAAATTCAGAAAAAGAAAATATGGGCCTTACTTCTTGGAAAAATATTAGAGACGGATGTTGTTATAGCTAAAAACTATTTATCTAAAGAAGAATTAGAAAGTTTAGAACTAATAGTATCAGCATTTTTAGATTTAGCAGAAAATTCATCTATTCCAAAAGATGTAGGAAGAAAGCCATTATTTTTAACATATTTGTCGTCAGAAATTGTTTACTGAATTAGTAGAAATATTATTTCTTTTAGCAATATTTTTTTCGGAATATTTAGTCATTAAATCTAATATGACAGCTCTACGAGTATCATTAGATATTTGCTTGTGAAAGTCGACAATGTCAGTAGAGGCAGTAAAAGTTTTATTACAATGTTTACAGAAAAACCTTTGCTTATCTAAAAGAAGAATAGTATTGTAGTTACAAGCTTTGGTAATTTTAATTTTACAATTACGTTTGAAATTCCATTTAATAATATCATTGTGGTCATGATTTATGCACTTACAATTAGGACATGATTTAGGTGTATAAGTAAGGTAACCGTGAAATACTTTTGTTTTAATTTCCTTTATTTCTATCATTTCTAAACAATTTTCGTAAAAATATATATTTTCATCTTCAATATTTAATATTTAATATTTTTTTAGTATAATTAGTATGAGTCATTTAATCAGATTCTTTCAATATTTTTTAGTCAACTATATTGTATCATGAGTTTCTGGTTATGACTCTTTTTTATTAACTAAAAATAGTGTTAGTAATTTTACTCACCAGCACTATTTATTATAGAACCAAAGTTATTTAGATACTTTTTTTCTTTTTTATTTGCTATAATATGTTCAGAGGGATGTATAAGTTATGAAGAATAGTAATGGTATTAGTATAAATATATAGACAAAAACATTTCAATAATATTTTTAACACTAGAGTATCATAACCAATAAATAAATTTGGTTAGTTAAAAATTGACTAGAAAGAATAATAAATTGTAAGTTAAAAATAACTTACAAAATATATTATAGGAGGAGAGATAAAATTGTATTCCAAAAACGAAGAAGAAGTATTTAAAATTTTAAATAGTAATATTGATGGATTAGATAGTAAAGAAACGGAGAAAAGATTAAATGATTATGGACAAAATATTATTCTGAGTAAAAAGAAAACACCTTGGATTTTAAGATTTCTAAAACAATTTAATGATACTATGATTATCATATTGTTAGTAGTTGCCTTACTTTTATATCTTTATGGGTATTTTTATTCCCATGAATATACTGATACTATTGTCATTATTTTTGTAGTTTTCATAAATGCAATTGTTGGATTTATACAAGAAGAAAAAGCTACTTTATTATTAAAAGATTTAAAAAAATATGAAACTAGTACTTGTAAAGTTAAAAGAAATGACAAAATAATAGTAATAAACACCAAAGAATTAGTTCCTGGGGATATAATATATTTAGAATCAGGAGAAACAGTTCCTGCTGATATTAGAATACTTTCATGTGAAAGTTTAAAAGTAGATGAATCAGCACTAACTGGTGAAAGCGTTCCAGTTCAAAAAAATGCCTATATTTTAAAAGAAAACTTAATTCTTCAAGAACAAAAAAACATGCTCTTTTTAGGAACAAGTATTACTAATGGAAAATGTACTGGTATAGTTATAAGTACAGGGAAAAATACTGAGATAGGTAAAATTGCTTTATCATTAAATGAAATTGATAGAATAGAAACACCATTACAATTAAAAATAAAAGAACTTTCCAAAAAAATTACATTTATAGTATTTATTATTTTAGTTTTTATATTTATTCTAGCTTTAATTAATAAATACACGATACTCGAAATTATAATGCTATGCTCATCACTCGCAGTAGCAGCTATTCCTGAAGGACTACCAACTGTAATTACAATAACACTATCTGTTGGAATATCCAATTTAGCAAAAAAGAAAACGGTAGTAAAACAAATGCAAGCTGTAGAAACACTTGGAGCAATAGATATTATTTGCTCTGATAAGACAGGTACTATAACGCAAAATAAAATGACTGTCAAAGAAGAATATGTAATAGATGAAAAAATGCTTAATTATATATGCGCTCTTTGTAATGATGGTCTCATTTATGAAGAAAAATATGTAGGTGATCCAACCGAAACTTGTTTATATGATTATCTATATAATAAAAAAATTGATCCTCTTAAATTGAGAAAAAAATGTGAGAGAATATTAGATATACCTTTTGATAGTGATAGAAAGATGTTTACTACTTTAAATAAGATTGATAATGATTTATATATATTATGTAAAGGTAGTATGGACTCTTTAATTGAAAAAGTAAATTTATCTAAGACTGAAAAACAAGAAGTATTAGATAAAGTTAAGAATCTTTCTAAAAATGCTTTAAGAACTTTAGGTTTTGCTTATAAAAAATTAGATTATATACCAAAAAATATTAAAGAATTAGAAAAAGAGGAAAATAATTTATTGTTTGCTGGTATTTTAGGAATGATAGATCCACCAAGAGAAAGTGTTAAGGAAAGCGTCATTTTATGTAAAAATGCTGGTATTAGACCAATAATGATTACAGGAGACTCTATAGATACAGCAATTGCTATTGCCAAAGATGTTGGAATCATAGATAATGATAATGAAGCAATACTTGGAAGTGAACTTGATAAGTATAATGATACAGAACTAAAAAATATCGTTAAACAATATTCTGTGTATGCAAGAGTTAATCCATCTCATAAAGAAAGAATTGTTTTTGCTCTTCAAAATAGTGGAAAAATAGTAGCAATGACTGGAGATGGAGTCAATGATGCTCCGGCAATTAAAGATGCTCATGTTGGTGTTGGAATGGGTATTACAGGTACTGATGTTACAAAGTCTGCATCAGATATAGTCTTAATGGATGATTCTTTTTCAACAATAGTTGTTGCTGTTGAAGAAGGAAGAAGAATATATAATAACATTAGAAATAATATTGTATTTTCACTATCAAGTAATTTTGCTGAAATATTTACTATTATAATAGGACTATTTGCTAAAACAACAATTTTATTACCAATTTATATTTTATTTATTGATTTGGTAACTGATTCTATTCCTAGTATATGTTTATCTTTTGAAAAGAGTGAAGATGGTATAATGAATAAAAAGCCAAGGGGCATTAATAAATCGTTATTTACACCATTTATAAAATCTTGTATAGCGTCTTCAGCTATCATTGAAACTATATTTGTAGTTCTTACTTACTTTATTAGTTTAAAAGTGTATGGGCAAGAGACTGCTATGTCTTTAGCACTTCTTTCAATGGTTGTTCAGGAGATAGTTTATTCAATATCTTGTAGAAACTTAAAAGAGTCAGTTGTTAAACAAGGACTATTTTCTAATAAAACAATGAACTATGGATTATTATTAATACTTTTAATTGAACTTGTAGTGTTCATTACACCAGTTGGAGAATTAATAAGTATAACATCGATAAATATTAGTTTGATATTAGTAGTATTTTTAATAAACTTTATGGCAATATTCGTTTACGAATTAATTAAGCCACTTTTAGTAAAATGGTTTAAAGATTAAAATATATAAAGTTTTTTAAGATGTCATGAGTAAGAAATTATGAATAAATGGATTAAAGAAAATAAGATTATATTAATAACAGTGTTAATATTTGAAACTTATATAGGGATTTGTATAGCAGCCGGAATGTATTTAATGTCACATAAAGTTAAATAAGTAAGAAACTTTGTTTTGGTTTATATATGCTTGTATACTTAGGTATTATATGTAGAGAAAATATGCAAATTGAAGGGTTTTGGTATTATTTATTTTTAGGGGTATTTGAAGCTACAACAATACATTATTTCGTAGCAAAAATGGTTCAATGTCAAGTAGTGTTGGTGAAACCAAAAACTAATGATAAATGAATTGATGAAGAGGACTAGAAATAGTCTTCTTTTGTTATGTAACAAGAGGATTATAAATGCCTTTTACAAGCATAACTCTAGCTTTTAAATGAGTGAATTTTCTATAACCACATGCATTATGCTTAAGTTGCTTAATAATGTTATTAGTACCTTCAACTAATCAGTTAGATAGTTCATAATCAAAAGCATTAACAATGTAGTTTTCAAAGTTTAAAAATGTTTTAATAGCTGTTTTAGAATACTTATTTAATTTCTTCTTATCTACACTATGAATAATATTTAGAAATTTATTTTTATCACGATTATTAATAGATTTGATAATGCCTTGATATAAATTGCAAGTATAGTATAGAGTGTCATCAGTATTTATAAGATATTGGACGATATCATATTGAGACATTTCCTTATTAAAATTTTTAGAGTATTTTTTATTATCTTTATCTAAGTCATCTTCATTTTTAAGAATTAATTTCCAATATTTTTTAAGTTTATTATAGTTAGGGTTAGATTTTTTACATAAACTTATTCTAGTTTTATCTAAAGTATTTCTAATTTGAAGAACTATATTAAATCTATCAGGGATTAAAGCGGCTTTAGGAAAGAGTCTGTGCATTAATACATAAGTCCATAGTAATAAACTTAACCTTCATTCTATCAGTCCTTTGATATCTAGAAAAGTATTCATAAATATCCTTTGAAAGTCTAGAATTATTAATATCAAAGACATTCCTTGATTCTTGATTAACAATAATAAAAGCAAGCTTAGAAATAGTATCTTTAGTTGCAGAAAATTCATCTATTCCAAAAGATGTAGGAAGAGAATCATTATTTTTAACATATTTATCGTCAGAAATATCATCTAAAATTCTGTTTACTGAATTAGTAGAAATATTATTTCTTTCAGCAATATTTTTTTCGGAATCTTTAGTCGACAAATCTACGAATATCATTAGATATTTTCTTGTGAAAGTCGACAATGTCAGTAGATGATGATGTTAAATGAGAATTAATTATCATGACGAAGATTGTAGTGGAAGTTTATTTCAAATGATAATATTGGTTTCAGTATTTCTTTTTTTAATAGTATGGTTTGTATCTAATGGGTTTGATGCTATTGATGTTAGTTATCTTATATTTGAAGGGATTTGTAGTACCTTCATTATCATTATGCTTGTTTTTTCGTTAAATGAATATTTAAAGAGTAAAGAAAAGAGAAATCTAAATTTATTTATTATGAAAAACGGAAAAATAATACAGGGAAATGTTATTAATATATATGATAATAAAACTCCTGAGCATTTTATTCATAATGTAACAGCAGCCGTTGAGTATTATCTTGATAATGAAAGAAAAGCTATTACTGTAGATAATCTATCACTCAATATAAATAAAATGAATGATTATATTAATAAACCAGTTAAAATATTTGTATATACTAATATGAATTATATTGATATTGTTAATTAATAGAAAACTTATAGATAAATATTATTATAAGATGAATGATATACTGAGTATGACAATAGCAGAAAAATTAAACATAGTGAATATGAGAAAAAATTGACATAGATCCAGGTAAAAAGAACGAATACTATTATTGTAGAAATAGCATAAGTAAAAAGATTTGTACAAAGCATACTTTTAGAAAAGAGAATTTACTTGAAGAAGTATTAAATCAAATAAATTTAAAGAAATTAGATGGTCAAAAAATCAAAGAATTAAGTAGGAAAGTTGTCATCAATATCTTGACTTTGTTATCGTTTATGAAGATAATAAATTAGAAGTAATTATGAAATATGATATAGAACTAATGAAAAATTAAAGTTAATAATATCGAAGGAGAAACTTATGAAAGTAGTAACAATATGTGGTAGTATGAAATTTAAAGATAAAATGATGGAAGTTGCTAGAGATTTAGAAATTAAAAATAAATATGTAGTTATTCAATGTGTTTATAGTAATGATAAATTTAATGAAGAAGAACAAGTTTTATTAGCAGATTTGCATTATAAAAAAATTGATATAAGTGATGCAATATATGTAGTTAATGTTGATGGTTATATAGGTACATCAACCAAAAAAGAAATAGAATATGCAAAATCATTAAATAAAGAAATTTTTTCTTTAGAACCTCTAAACTATTAAAATTAAAATAGATTTTGAGCTAATTCAAAAATCTAATTTTTTTATGATATAATAATAAAGAAATGAAAAAAGGAAGTGACTAAAATGAATGAAAATAAAGATAAGGTGTTTAGTAAAACAAATATCAACTGGTATCCTGGTCATATGGCTAAAACTAAAAGAGAAATAGGAGAAAAATTAAACTTAATAGATTTAGTATATGAAATAGTAGATGCTAGAATGCCTTTATCTTCTAGAATAGAAGAGGTTGATAGTATAATAAAATCTAAACCTAAAATTATAATTATGACTAAGTATGATTTATGTGATAAGGTAGAGACTGATAAGATAATTAATTACTTTGAAAGTCTTGGTAATGATGTAGTACCTGTTGATTTAATAACTGGTGATAATATTAAAAAGGTAATTAGTGTTAGTGAAAAGTATCAACAATTAGAAAATGAGAAAAGAGCTAAAAAAGGACTTAAGCCAAGAGGATTAAGAGTATTAGTACTTGGTATTCCAAACGTTGGTAAAAGTACCTTTATTAATAAAATAGCTGGAAAGAAAAAGACTATTGTTGGGAATAAGCCAGGAGTTACTAAACAGTTAAGTTGGATTAAGGTAAATAACGATATAGAACTTTTAGACACTCCAGGAATACTATGGCCCAAAATAGAAAATCAAGAACAAGCCAAAAAACTAGCTTTGTTTTCCTCAATTAAGGAAGAAATACTTCCAAAAGAAGAATTAGCTATTTATGCTCTTTCTATATTATCAAGCCTTTATAAAGATAGAGTAGAAGAAAGATACGGAGTTAGTTATAATAATAATGATATAGTAGAAGTACTAGATATAATAGGCACTAAAAGAGGTTGTTTAGAACGTGGTGGAATTGTATCTTATGAAAAAGTATATAATATAATACTACAGGATATTAAGAATAATGCCTTTGGTAATATAACATTAGATAGAAAAGAAGCATAATCTTCTTTTTTTTAATTGAAATATTTTCCTCTATAATCGTTATATAAAGTTAGTAAACCATTAAAGACATTATCTCTAATCATTCCCTTTAATCTATAGATAAAGTTACTATCATTAAAAATAAAATCTATATTTTCTTTTAAAAAATTAGTAATAACTATAGATTCATCTTCACTAGGATAAATACCTTTACTCTCTAAAAAACCCATTGTTAAATGATGATTTAAACTAGTAATATTCTTTCTTAAAAAACGTTCAATCATAAACTCATCCCTTCTTTTAAATTTATATGAAATAAATTTTAAAATATGTGATAAACTATTAAAGAAGGAGTGGTAAGATGCCAAAGATTAAGCAAAAAACTAGTAAAAAACAGATAAATAAAAAACATAAATTAAGAATGGAATCTAACTTCTACTATCAAAAAAGATTTTCTACAATAGCAGCTATTTCCTTATTTTGCTTTATAGTATTAGCTTTTCACTTGTATCAAGTAATGCTAAGAGATCAAGTTAAATATGAAAAAAGACTTGAAGCATTATCTACTAAAGAAGTAGAAGGATCAACCGCTCCAAGAGGTAGGATACTTGATCGAAATGGTAAAGTAATTGTTGATAATAAAGCGGTTAAGACTATCTATTATCAGAAAGAAAAAGGAAGAACTGCTCTTGATGAGATTAATTTAGCTTATAAAGTAGCTCCTCACTTAAATCTTTCTATTAGTAAATTAAATGATAGGATGAAAAGAGAATTCTTTGTAGCAAAAAATAGTGAAAAGATGAAAAAAAGAATAAAAGCAAGTGAGTATGAGAAAGTAAAACAAAGAAAACTAACTCAAGATGATATTTTAGAACTTAAGATTGAAAGAGTAACAGATGATGAATTAAATAGTTTTACTGATGAAGATAAAAAAGCGGCTTACTTATATTACTTAATGAATAAAGGATATACATATGATCAAAAAGTTATTAGAACAAAGGATGTAACAGATGAAGAATATGCTTATATTGCTGAAAATAATAAATCATTAGATGGTTTCAATACAAGACTTGACTGGGAAAGAAGTTATCCTTATGGAGATGTCTTTAGAACAATACTTGGAACTGTATCAGATAATGGTATACCTAGTGAAGAAAAAGCTTATTATTTAAAAAAAGGATATTCACTTGATGATAGAGTAGGAACAAGCTATTTAGAAAAGCAGTATGAAGACTATTTGCGTGGTAAAAAAGAAGTATATAAAGTATTAAACCGTCATGAGCTAGAACTTGTAAGTGACGGTAAAAGAGGTAATGATATTGTTTTAACTATTGATATAGAGTTACAAAAACAAGTAGAAGAGATATTAAAAAAAGAAATAGTAGAAACAAAGAGTCAGCCAAATACCAAGTATTATGATAGAAGTTTTGTTGTTGTTCAAGATCCTAATACTGGAGAAATACTAGCTATGGCTGGTAAACAAGTGTTGCCTGATGGAAAAGGTGATTATAAAATAATTGATTATACAGCAGGAGTAGTTATTTCTCCAATGACATCAGGTTCTGTTGTAAAAGGAGCTAGTATGATAGTGGCTTATAATCAAGGAGCTATAAAAATAGGAGAGTATCAGCAAGATGAATGTATAAAACTAGCTGGTACTAAAAAGAAGTGTTCTTGGAAAACTCTTGGTAGAATTAATGATATAGATGCCCTAGCTTTATCTAGTAACGTTTATCAGTTTAAAGCAGCTATGAAGGTGGCTGGATACCAATATAGTTATAATATGCCATTTAAAGTTGATAAAAGCATCTTTGATACTTATAGAAATACTTTTCATGAGTTTGGTCTTGGGGTAGCAACAGGAATAGATTTACCTGTTGAGTCTAGGGGAACTTCTAGTGATAATACAGCTGGAGGTTTACTACTTGACTTTGTAATGGGACAGTATGATACTTATACTCCGATGCAGTTATCACAGTATGTTTCAACAATTGCTAATAAAGGAACAAGATATCAACCCCATCTATTAAAAGAAGTACATAAATCAACTGATGATGAATCACTAGGAAAAGTAATTTATACTTTTGAACCTAATGTTTTAAATAAAGTTAATACTAAGGAAGAATATTTAAATAGAGTAAGAGAAGGCTTTCATGCTGTTACTACTAAAAGTTATGGATTAGGAAGAAATTATATTGATGCTAGTCATGATCCTTCAGGTAAAACTGGTACTAGTCAAAGTTTCACTGATAGTAATGGTGATGGAAAAATAGATACACCAACTGTATCAACTGCTTTTATTGGTTATGCACCAACTGATAATCCAAAGATGTCAATAACAGTAACTAGTCCAAACTCATCATTAGAAAACTCTAGTATCAATTACTCATCTATGGTAACAAGGAGAATTTCTAAGAGTGTAAGTGATATATACTTTAATCTATATCCATAAAATGCTTGCTAAAACAGAAGAAAATATCTATAATATATTCTGTTTGAAAGGAAGAATATTATGACAGAAGATGAATTGATATTTGTCTCTAATAATTATGTGAAACTAAAAGAAGTACAAGAAAAATTAGCTACTCTTGATGTTAATGTTATCAGTAAAAACTATAGATTCTTTGAACAATTAGAAAATGATTTATTTTGCATCACTGTCGATAAGGCTATTAGTGCTTATGATAATATAGTAAAACCACTTATTGTTATGGATACTGGCTTTTATGTTAAAAACTATCCAAATAATCCTGATTTTCCTGGAGCTTTTATTAAGACTAATTTACTAGATACTATTGGCATAAAAGGTCTTTTAGAAAATATGAAAAATGTAACTGATAGAAAATGTTTATTAAAGGAATGTTTAGCTTACTACGATGGTGATAATTTTAAAGTGTTTGAATCTAGTCAAGAAGGAACTTTAGCATATAGTGAATATCAAGGAACTAATAGTGATAAATATACTAAGCTATTTGGAGTTTTTATTCCTGAAGGGTATTCTAAAACTGTTAGTGAAATGTCAAGTGATGAGAAAGATGAACTAGCTAAGACTAATCCTAACGTCCTATCTTTATTCGCTAATTGGTATAAAAAAGAAAGAAGTAAATGTTTAGTAAAGAAGTAAAAAATAATGACTTCTTTTTCTTTTATCCTTGACGGTTGAGTAGATATTCAACTATAATTAAGATGTGGAGGGTAACAATGAAAAAATATAGTTGTGATTGTAATATAATTCATGAAGAAAATGTATATAATACTAAAGAGAAAATAAAAAAATTAGATACTTTAACTGATGTATCTGACTTCTTTAAAATATTAGGTGATATAACTAGGACTAAAATATTATTTGCTCTTGATAATAACGAAATGTGTGTTTGTGATATAGCTAATAGCTTAGATATGAGTAAGTCATCTATATCACATCAGCTTTCAACTCTAAGAAAAATGGGGATAGTAAAAACAAGAAGAGAGGGAAAGGAAGTTTATTATATGTTAGATGATAATCATGTAAAAGAAGTTTTTGAAGTGGCTTTAGAACATATTAATCATAAGAAGGGAAAAACAAATGAAGAAATATAAATATAATATAAATAATTTAGATTGTGCTAATTGTGCTAGAGAAATAGAAGAAAGTTTAAATAAAAACAAAGACTTTAAAAATGTAGTAGTTAATTTTAATACTTCTAAATTATCATATGAATCTTTAAAAGAATTTAGTTTAGAAGAAGTTAATAATTTAGTAAAAAAAATAGAGCCAGAAGCTTATTTATCAGAAGAAGAAGTAGAAACTAAAAATGAATTTTCTCTAAGAATCTTAATAATTGGTTTAACAATCGGTCTATTGGGATATTTCTTAAAGCTACCTAATATAATTAAAATAGTTTTATACTTAATATCTTATGGTCTTCTTTTATATAAAACTACTATTAATGCAATTAAGTTATTATTTAGGAGTAGAACAATTAATGAAAATTTCTTAATAACTATTTCTTGTTTTGGAGCTTTAGCAATAGGGGAAGTACTAGAAGGAATGATGGTAGTAACTTTATATACCATTGGTAAAGTACTAGAAGAGAAAGCTATTAATAATTCTCGTAAATCTATTAAAGGTCTACTTGATATTAAACAAAATTATGCTAATAAGAAGGAAGATAATGGGGTACAAAAAGTAAGAGTAGAAGAAGTGAAAGTAGGAGATATATTAATTGTAAAAAAAGGAGAAAAGATTCCTCTTGATGGAGTAGTTATCAAGGGTGAGTCAGCACTTGATACTTCAGCTCTTACAGGAGAGAGTGAAGAATTAGCTGTTAAAGTATCATCTAAAGTCCTATCAGGGAGTATTAATAAAAAAGATGTTATTGAAATAAAAGTAACAGCTTTATATGAAGATTCAACTGTTGCTAAAATACTAGAGTTATTAGAATCAGCTACCGATAAAAAAACAAAGATGGAAACATCTATTTCTAAGATAAGTAAGATTTATACGCCAACTGTTATAATACTTGCTATTTTAGTTATAATCATGTTACCAATTTTTACTGATGTAACACTAAAGTCTAGTATCTATAGAGGATTAACCTTCTTGGTTATATCTTGTCCTTGTGCTATCGCTATATCAGTACCACTTTCTTATTTTACTGGTATAGGTGTAGCTAGTAAGAAAGGTATCTTAATAAAAGGAAGTACTTACTTAGATAATTTAAGTAATGCTAAAAATATTATTTTTGATAAGACAGGTACTCTTACTACTGGGAGTTTTAGAGTAGAAAGTATTGATATTTCCAATGACTCTTATACTAGGGAAGATGTTATAGAAATACTTAGAAAAGGTGAATCATTTTCAAATCATCCAATTGCTAAGTCAATCCTTTCTTTAAGTGATAAGAAAGTAAATAATAAGGATATTAAAGATTATAAAGAAATAGAAGGTAAGGGTATATCATTTACTTTGGATGATAAAAGAGTATTAATTGGAAATAAAAGTCTATGTGATTGTGATAATGATACTATTCTTCATCTAAATATTGATGGAGTACATATCGCATCTATTACTATAAATGATGGTATTAAGGAAAATGCTAAAGAGACAATTGATGGATTAAAGAAACATGGAATAAAGACTTATATGTTTACTGGTGATAAGAAAGAAATCGCTCTTGCTATTGGTAAAAAACTTGAAATAGATGAAATTAAGTATGAGATGCTACCAACTGATAAATTCTCTAATTATGAAAAAGTAAGTAGAGCTGCTATTACTATCTTTGTTGGTGATGGAATTAATGATACTCCAGTCTTAAAAAGAGCAGATATTGGTATTGCTATGGGAGCAGTTGGTCAAGATGCAGCTATTGAAGCAAGTGATGTTGTTCTAATGAAAGATGACCTTTCAAAGATTTTACTTGCTATTGATATTTCTAAATATACTAAACATATTATGATACAAAACTTGGTGTTTGCTATTACTGTTAAAATTTTAATTCTATTACTTAGTGTTTTTGGTTTAGCTAATATGTGGTTTGCAGTTTTTGCTGATACTGGTGTTACCTTATTAACAATTATAAATACCCTAAGAATAATGAAAAAATACAATTAAAATAGATTTTATTAAAAAGTCATAATTTACAATCTTTATGACTTTTTTTGATATAATAGACTCTTATAATAAAAATAAGAGGTAGTTAATTTATGACATAATAAAACCCTTATTAAATAAGGGTTAAATCATTAATGGTGCGGGTAACAGGAGTTGAACCTGCACGTCTATGACACTAGATCCTAAGTCTAGCGCGTCTGCCAATTCCGCCATACCC
>FR901058.1:0-5018 GCA_000438295.1 Clostridium sp. CAG:451 | reverse complement strand
AAATGGTGGACCCTGATGGACTCGAACCATCGACCGCCCGGTTATGAGCCGGATGCTCTAACCAACTGAGCTAAGGGTCCAGAACTTCCATTGCCATTTAATAGTAACATATTTTTTATACTCGTGCAAGAGATTTTTGCTTTTTTGCATGAAAAAAATTTTATTCGTATTATTATAGGGGAGAAAAAGATGTACAAAGCTAAAAAATTACCATTTTTATATTATTAATTAGAACTTACTATATCAACTAAAACTAATGCTTATCATTATGATAGACACTACAAAACCTATTTAAATAATCTAAATAAGATTATCATTAAAAACAATATTTCTACTAATTATGAATTAATAGACTTATATAACAATCTTGATATCATTAATGATGAAGATAAAAATGATTTTTTATTTAACTTAGGAGGAGTAGTTAATCATGAATTATATTTTGAATCTATAAAACAAGAGAAAAAATTACCAGACGCTAATCTATTATTAGCAATTAATAATTCATTTGGAAATTTAGATAATATGTATAATGAAATAAAAAATTGTACTAGAGAATTAAAAGAAAGTGGTTACTTGTTCTTAGTAACTGATAATAATAAAAAATTGTCTTTACTAATTACCACTAATCAGGATAGTCCTTATTTATATGGATTAACACCACTACTTTGTATAGATTTATGGGAACATGCTTATTATTTGGAATATCAAAATGAAAGAAATAGATATGTTGAAGAGATATTAAAAATAATTAACTTTTCCTATGCAAATAAGTTGTTTGCAAATTGACACACATAATAATTATTGATACAATTTAAGCACTTTGGAGGAAATAGAATGAAAAATACGAATGAATTAAAGACTGAGATAAGTGAAATTATCAAGATTATCGGATCACTAAATGCTAAGAATGTAGAAAGAATTTGTAATAAGATTGATATTTCAATAGAAGACTTATATTATCTTTTTAGAATGTTTTTCCATAACAACTTAGAAATGAATACTAATGATAAAATTACCTCAGAAAGACTAGCAAAAGAATTAATACAAGGAATGAAAGATATTACTAATGAAGTTGCTAACGATATTGTAATTTGTAATAAAGAAAGTAAATTATATAATCTTTATGAACACTATAAGAGATATGGATTATCACCATATGATATCAAAAACATAGCTAAAATATTAAACCAAGAAGAGATAAACAAAATAGTAGATAATTATATAACTATTCATCCTGATATATTTACTACTATTTCAGCTAGTAAAATAGGTGGTATGCTTAGAAGAACATCTTTATATGAACTTAATTTTTATTTAGAAAATGAGAAAGTTAGTTATGATAAAAAATTACTTACTAAGGTCTTAAATACTTTAGATGAAGAAAGTATTCCTATTTATAAAGGAACTTTGTTTGAGGGACTAAAACTAGAAAAAGAAAGAAGTATATCAGAAAAAAGTAACAAAATATTGAAAAAAAGTCTTATAAAATAAGCAAAACAGTTTGACTAGCTTAATAAATTATGGTAAAATCATGGTGTTTGTAGCAAGAGCAGGCCTCTTTCTCAAACCGCATTGAAAAGGTAGAAACAAAAAAATATTTTGTACCTTAAGAGCGAGTCTTAAGTAAAAAAAGGAGGTATTAAAATGTACGCAGTTATTAAAACCGGTGGAAAACAATATCGTGTTAGTGAAGGAGACGAAATCTTTGTTGAAAAGTTAGAAGTAGAAGATGGAAAAGATGTTACTTTCAATGAAGTATTAATGATCGATGGAAAAATTGGAACTCCTTATCTTGATGGTGCCAGTGTAACAGGAACTGTTTTAAAACATGGTAAAAGTAAAAAAATCCGTATATTCAAGTATAAGAATAAGTCTAGAAGTAATCGTAAGACTCAAGGACATCGTCAACCTTATACAAAAATTAAGATTACTAAAATTAATGGATAATTATGATTAGTGTTAAAACAACAAAAGAAAATGGATTTTATAAGAAAGTTGCAATATTAGGACATGCTATGTATGCTGATTATGGTAAAGATATTGTTTGCAGTGCTGCTAGTTCGATAGTTACTACTACGGTTAATGGAATCTTGTCACTAGATAAAGAAGCCTTAACTTATAAAGCAGATAAAAAAGGATTAACAATAAATATTTGCAAACAGGATAAAATAGTAGATACACTAATTTGCAATATGATTTCTTTATTAAAGGAATTAGAAGAAAACTATAAAGATAATATTGAGATAAAGTAAGGAGGAGACAAACGTGGAATTATTAAAGTTAAACATTCAATTTTTTGCACATAAAAAAGGACAAAGTTCAACTTCAAATGGACGTGATTCAATCGGTAGACGTTTAGGAGCTAAAGCTGCCGATGGAGAATTTGTGACAGCTGGAAGCATTCTTTATCGTCAAAGAGGAACAAAGATTCATCCAGGAGTTAATACTAAGCGTGGTAACGATGATAGTATCTTTACAACTGTAGATGGTATTGTTAAATTTGAACGTGTAGGTAAAGACAAAAAGCAAGTTTCTGTTTACCCAGTTGCTGAGTAATACAGTTGCTTTTTTTCTTTTAGAGAAAGGAGATATTGTTATGTTTGTAGATGAAGTAGTATTAAAAGTAATAGCTGGAAGTGGTGGAGATGGTTGTACCGCTTTTAGAAGAGAAAAGTATATCGCTTATGGTGGACCTTATGGTGGTAATGGAGGTCATGGGGCAGATATTATATTTAAAGTAGATGAAGGACTTCATACTTTACTTGATTTACGTTATCAAAAGCTAATTAAAGGTGAAAAAGGAGAAAATGGTAAAGGAAAGAACCAGCATGGTAAAAGTAGGGAGCCAGTTGTTGTTAAAGTACCACAAGGAACAGTAGTAACAGATATGGATACAGGTTTAGTTTTAGCTGACTTAAAGGGAAAAGACTCATCATTTGTAGTAGCTCATGGTGGACGTGGTGGACGTGGTAATACCGCTTTTAAAACACAAAATAATACAGCACCAAATTTCTCAGAGAATGGGGAACCTGGTGAGGAAAGAGAAATAAAAGTAGAGTTAAAACTCTTAGCAGATGTTGGTCTTGTAGGATTCCCTAGTGTTGGAAAAAGTACAATTATTTCTAGTGTATCTAAAGCTAAACCAAAAATAGCAGATTATCCATTCACTACACTTCACCCACATTTAGGAGTAGTTAGAGCAACTAACAACGATACCTTTGTCATGGCTGACTTACCAGGATTAATAGAAGGAGCTAGTAGAGGTGAAGGCTTAGGTGATAGATTCCTAAAACATATTGAAAGAACAAAAGTATTACTTCATGTTTTAGATATGTCTCATGATGATCCTTTAAAAGACTACCAGTTAATTAATAATGAATTAGAATCATTTAGTGAAAAACTAATTAAAAAAGACATGGTCATCGTTGCTAATAAAATGGATGTGGTAGGTAGTGAAGAAAAATTAAAGGTTCTAAGAGAAAATATTAAAGACAAAAAGATTTTTGCTATTTCTGCTTTCGAAAAAACAGGTTTACAAGAGGTTGTTGATTATCTAGAGGAAATAGTCTCTAAAAATAGAGAAGTTAATTTATATGAAAACGAAGACTATGAAGACTATGTTTTATATAAGTTTAAGGAAGAAGAACCATTTACGATTGAAAAAGAAGATGACTGCTTTGTTATAAAAGGTGAAAAAGTAGAAAAATTATTTAAGATGACTAAGTTTAGTACTGAAGAAGGAATGCTTCGCTTTGCTAAGAAATTAAGAAAAATGGGAATAGATGAAAAACTGGAAGAAATGGGAGCCGAAGATGGTGACATGGTTAGAATACTAGACTTCTATTTTGAATTTAAGAAAAATTAAAGGTAAGAAGAGTAAATGTACAATGAAATAGTAAACTTAATAAAAGAACAGAAAAAAGATATTGATGATATTACCTTAAAGTATTTAGCTAATTATCTTTATGTTGTAAAAAGTAAAAATGTTCTTCCACCTTCAGTTAGTTTTGATGAAATAGTTAATAATGTTTTAAGATTTGAAAGAATAGAGTTCTTTGATGATAATCACTATTTAACTGAAAAGAATGGTAAAGATTTTAAGGGATTACGAGATATCAAGAGTAAGACTTTATTTGTTAGAGATAGCTTAGATGATGAACTTAAAGAAATTACCATATATCATGAGCTCCATCACGCTGCTCAAACATCACTTACTAATCTAGAAACAGGAGCTTGTGGTATTAATCAACATGAAAATTATGGAAGAATGATAATGGAAGCTCAAACTCAGTGGTTTGCTGAAGAAGTATACAAAAATATTCATAATGTTGATTTTCAAGAGAAGGAGATTCCATCTGAAAATTTAAGAATGCAAAGTGGTGGAACTGTAGTTTCTAGCCTTCATAATTATGAATTGTATGATTCTATGCTTAGCAAATTATCGATCATTATAGAAGAACCCAAAGAGTTTTTTGTTACAATAAATTATCTTTATGATAATGACCAAGGAATGAAAATGTTAGAAGAAAAATATAACCAGGCTTTAGAAAAACATAGAACAAAGTATGATTTTCTTAACATGATGTATATTTTTGATTATGTCTATGTAACTGATCTTATGGGATATGTTGAAAATCAAAATAAAGAAAAAATACTAAGTGGTGAAGAAACTAGTGAGACATATAGAATATATGATAATGTTAGAAGCGAAACACTATCATTTGCTAAACAAGAAAGGTATATAACTTCCTTTGATACTACTACTTTTCTAACCTTATTAGAAAATGGTTGTGATTGTAGTGAGTTTGCAAAATATATTTTAAATAATCAAAAAAGGGAAATAGTTAATAACTACTTAGGAAAAAAGAAAGATACAGTAACTAGTGTTTCTACTTCTTCTAAGAAAAATTAAACATTTCTCGTAGTAAAATTACTTGTTAATAAGTGAATATTATGATAATATGTATGTAGCAAGGAAACTTGCATAAAATAAAAAAGAGGAACATTTATTTGGA
>FR901057.1 GCA_000438295.1 Clostridium sp. CAG:451 | reverse complement strand
ATTATCACAAAAAAAGATAACATAGTACCAGAAACAGCCACAGAAAGTTGGGATATCTCAGAAGCCCAAGATGGCTCAGTAATGGCATATGTAGAGAAAACTGATGAGGTGTTGGAACCATTACCAACTAATGCCAAAATATATTCAAATGATGATGAAGTTGAAGATATATCAAAAACGATATATGCTACACCTCTATCTGAAACTAACGTTGATTATGCCTATAAGTTAACAATAGGTGGAAAAGATGGAATTATTGCAAATGAGAATATGACGGGTTATTTTACTGAATTTTTTTCTGGAAATGATTTTAGTAATGATGCATCAATAGATTTGTCAGCCCTTGATACATCAGAAGTAACAAATATGCAAGGTATGTTTGCTGGATGTAGCAGTTTAACAAGTCTAGATGTAAGCAGCTTTGATACATCAAAGGTAACAGATATGAGTGCTATGTTTGATCGTTGTGGAGGTTTAACAAGTCTAGATGTAAGTAATTTTAATACATCAAAAGTAACAAATATGAGTAATATGTTTAGAGAGTGTAGCAGTTTAACAAGTCTAGATTTAAGTAAGTTTGATACCTCAAAGGTAACAAATATGAGTAATATGTTTTTTCTCTGTGACGATTTAAAAAGTCTAGATTTAAGTGGTTTTGATACATCAAAGGTAACAAATATGAGTAATATGTTTTCTATGGAATATTCATTTGGCAGTTTAACAAGTCTAGATTTAAGTAGCTTTGATACCTCAAAAGTAACAGATATGAGTGCTATGTTTGAACGTTGCAGCGGTTTAACGAGTCTAGATTTAAGTAGCTTTGATACATCAAAAGTAACAAATATGAGTAGTATGTTTTCTGGTTGTAGAAGTTTAACAAGTCTGAATGTAAGTAGCTTTGATACATCAAAAGTAACAAATATGAGTAGTATGTTTTCTGGTTGTAGAAGTTTAACAAGTCTGAATGTAAGTAGCTTTGATACATCACAAGTAACAGATATGGATAGTATGTTTTCTGATTGTAGAAGTTTAACAAATCTAGATTTAAGTAGCTTTGATACATCAAACGTAACAAATATGAGTAGTATGTTTTATGATTGTAGTAGTTTAACAAGTCTAGATGTAAGTAATTTTAATACATCAAAAGTAACAAATATGAGTAATATGTTTAGAGAGTGTAGCAGTTTAACAGGTCTAGATGTAAGTAAGTTTGATACCTCAAAAGTAACGAATATGAGTTTGATGTTTTATGGTTGTAGCAGATTAACAAGTTTGGATTTAAGTGGCTTTGATACATCAAACGTGACAGATATGTATGGTATGTTTAAATCATGTAGCAGATTAACAAGTTTAGATTTAAGAAGCTTTGATATTTCAAAAGTAACAGATATGAGGTGTATGTTTCAATCATGTAGTAAATTAACTCAAATTACTGTTTCTAATAAATGGGTAATAAAATCAGGGGTATCAACTACTGGGATGTTTTCTAATTGTGGAACAGACCATGTAACTGTTGTTTAATAAGAAGTCTAGAAATAGGCTTCTTTGCTATATATTGTAAGTTTTGGTTTATTTTTTCTAAAAACATCCATACTATAACTGGTGATAAGAATGAAACATGAGATAGATTTAAAAGGTTATAAAGTAAGGACTGATTTATTATCAGAAATATTAGATAGAGAACTAAAAGATTATAAAAGAGAGATTAAATATTTTGATGATATAAAAGTAGAAACTATAGAACTTGATAAGGAATCAGCAGAAGTTATTAATAAAAAAGAAGGTATTTATAAGACTATATATTTTGAAGATGTAACAGATGAAGATAATTATAAAAAATTAGATAAAGTACTAACTAGTGAATTAAAAGAATTCTTTAAAATAAAAAAATTAGCTAATCTAAAAGACTGTTTAATAATAGGACTAGGTAATAGAATATCAACTCCTGATGCTATTGGGCCATTAACTCTAGATGATATAAAAGTAACAAGACACTTATTTACACTAGGATTAGATGTTTTAGAAAAGTATCGTTCTATTGCTACCTTTACACCAGGGGTGATGGGAACTACAGGAATAGAAACTTATGATGCTATTATGGGTATCATTGCTAAAGTAAAACCAGACTTTATCATTGTAATAGATTCACTTTGTGCATCATCTATAGATAGATTAAATAAGACTATTCAAATAACAGATACAGGTATTCATCCAGGAAGTGGTATTGGTAATAATAGAAAAGAACTATCTTATGAAACATTAAATATACCAGTTATTGCTATAGGAGTACCTACTGTTTTAGAAGCATCAACTATAGTAAGTAATTCAATAGAATATTTATTTAAACATATAAGTTATGAACTAGACAATAAAGATAAGAAATCATTAAAGTTTGTTCCAACTCTTAATAGAAATTATAAAAGTCATAAAGAAGATTTATCAAAAGAAGAAAAAGAAAAACTACTTGGTATAGTAGGAAGCTTAGATAGTGATAGTAATAAAAATTTAATGAGAGAAGTACTACTTCCTCTAGGATATAATTATATAGTAAGTTCTAAAGAAATAGACTTTGTCGTTAAAAAGATGTCAATGCTACTAGCTAATTCTCTAAATAATAGTTTACTACTTTCTTAATTATCGACAAATCTTCTTTTCTTTTTTTGTTATAGTAACAATAAGAGGTGGTACTATGAGTAAGAAGATGAATCTTAAGAATAAAAAGAAGAAGAAACATCTTATTAAGAAAAGCCTATTTATTATGACCTTTCTTTTATCAATATTTTTTACTATTAGATTATTAGCAAGTATTTCTATTAAAGATCAACAAGATGAATTTTTGACCTTTTTATTAGAAAATCAAAATATCTATTTAGAAGATAAAAGACAAGGCTTTAGTTACTTTCATAAGATGATGATGAAACTTTTAAATATTGACTTAGCAAGTCCTTTAACCTTTCTTAATAGAGATTATAAGGGATTAACTAGTAATACTGTAGTAAAACTTAAAAAGAGTGAAAATAATAAAAAAATAGAAACTAAAAAAGAAAATCCTACTATCTATATTTATAATACTCATCAAACAGAAGAATATAAACCTACTAGTTACTTAGAGTATAGTGTAAATCCTAATGTCTTAATGGCTAGTTATATCTTAGAAGAACAGCTTAGTAAGAAAGGACATGTTGTTTTAGTAGAAGAAGAAAGTGTTAGTAAGCTTAGAACTACTTTAGGATTAAATTATGCTGGTAGCTATAAAGTAACTAGGAGTATGATGGAAAATGCTAAGAAGAATAATCCTACTTTAAAGTATTATATTGATTTACATAGAGATTCTCTAACTCGTGATAAAACTACCTTAACAGTAGATGGTAAGAGCTATGCTAAGATTTTATTTATTGTGGGATTAGAAAATAGTAACTATCAAGAGAATTTAGACTTTACTAATAAGATAAGTGATTTATTAAATCAAAAAGTAAAAGGACTAAGTAAAGGTATTTATAAGAAAGAAGGCCCGTTAGTAAATGGGGTATATAATCAAGACTTTTCTAATAGAGTAATATTAATAGAACTAGGAGGTAATGAAAATACGATAGATGAAGTATATCGAAGTTTAATTGTCTTAGGAGAAGTACTTGATGAGGTGATTAAGAATGACTAAGAGTGGTATAGCAAGAATTGTTATATTAATTTTATTCTTCTTCTTTATGATACTTTATGGGATGCAGTTAACTGGTTATAATGATTATAGGACTAATAGAAAGAAAATGTTAACTAGTGAAGAGTTATCTAGTTATGAAAAAGATATAAAGGAAGGAAAGGATGTTTCAAGAAAAGATTATTTAACTAAAAATAAAGTATCTTATAATAATAATCTTTCTAATTTAGGACTAGATATATCAAAAGGTATTAGTTATGTCTTTAATAAGACTATGGATGGGTTGTTTAAACTGATGGAGGAAGCTGTTAACTCATAAAAAGGTACAATAAATGATATAAAAAATAGCAAAAAAGGTACAAAAACTAATATAAAAAATAATAAAAAAGGTACAAAATAGTTGTAAAACTGTTAAAATTATAGTATTATTTAGCTAGGTGATTAATAATGAAACGAAAAATTTATAATGAATTAATTAAATGGAAAGAGAATACTGATAATATTAAACCATTAATGGTACTTGGGGTTAGACAAGCTGGTAAAACTTATATCATAGATGAGTTTTGTAAAAGAGAATACAAAAACTATATATATGTTAACTTATTAGAACAAACTGATATTATAGAACTTTATAATTCTAATTTAACTTCACTTGAAAAATTTAATCGTTTAAAGCTACTATTAGATTTTGATATAGAAAAACCGGATACCATTTTATTTATTGATGAGATACAAGAATCGGAAAAGTTGATTTCTGAATTAAAATATTTTTGCGAGCAGCATAATAATATAAGAATTGTTTGTGCTGGTTCTTTATTAGGGGTTAAATTAAAAAGAACAAAGTCTGCTTTTCCTGTTGGCAAAGTTAAGATGTTAAACCTTTATCCTATGGACTTTGAGGAGTTTTTGCTAGCATTTAATCAAGATGCTTTGATTGATATGATTAAGTATTGCTATAATAATAACAAACCGATGGGTACATCAGTTCACACTAAAGCAATGAATCTATATAGAACTTATTTGTTTACTGGTGGAATGCCTGAGAGTGTAAGCAATATGCTAAGGGCAAATGGTGATTATATTAAATATGATAAAGGTATTTTAAATGATATATTAGATTCTTATTTTAAAGATATGAATAAATATGTGACAAGTGACGCCGAAGCTTTAAAGATAAATAGAGTTTATGCTTCTCTTCCTTCTCAACTTGCTAATATCTCTAACAAGTTCCAGTATTCTAAAATAGAAAAGGGTGGTAAGGCAAGAGACTATGATACTAGTATTGATTGGTTACAAGCTAGTAATATGATTATTCCTTGTAAATGTGTAAAACTACCGGAAATACCACTAGAAGGGTTTGTTGACTCTGATATTTTTAAATTATATTTAAGTGATGTTGGTATATTAAATAGTATCTTAAAAATAAGTTTTCAAGATATTTTAAATGATAATATTTCTTTATATAAAGAAGTAATTGCTGAAAACTATGTAGCTAATCAATTAGTCTGTAATTTACATAATTTATATTATTATCGTAATGCAAATAATACTAAGGAAATAGATTTCTTAATATATACAGATGATGGAATCATTCCTTTAGAAGTAAAAGCTGATAACCATACTAAATCAAAAAGTTTAAATAGTTATATTGAGAAATATAAACCTAGTTATGCTATTAGAGTTAGTTCTAAAGATTTTGGTTATAATGCTACTTTAAAGATTAAATCAGTTCCATTATATGCTGTTTTTCTAATTAAGTAAGAAGTAAGGATGATATTATGAAACAAAAAAATATACGTAATTTTTCAATTATAGCTCATATAGATCATGGTAAGAGTACCTTAGCGGATAGATTAATTGAATTAACTGGGGCTCTTGATCAAAGACAGATGAAAGATCAAATACTTGATTCTATGGATATTGAAAGGGAACGAGGTATTACTATTAAGTTAAATACAGTTACCTTAAACTATACTTATCAAGGAGAAACTTATCAGTTAAACTTAATTGATACTCCTGGTCATGTCGATTTTTCTTATGAAGTAAGTAGAAGTTTAGCATCTTGTGAAGGAGCTTTATTAGTAGTAGATGCTCATGAAGGAATAGAAGCTCAAACCCTTGCAAACCTTTATTTAGCACTTGACCATAATCTTGCTATTATTCCAGTAATTAATAAAATAGATTTACCAAATGCTGAGATAGAAAAGGTTGAAGGAGAACTAGAAGCTCTTGGCTTTGATAAGAAAGATATCTTAAAAATAAGTGCTAAGACAGGGCAAGGGGTACCTCTTGTTCTTGAAAAAATAGTAACTGAACTACCTAGTCCGAAAGGTGATAGTGAAAAGCCTTTAAGAGCTTTAATCTTTGATAGTATTTATGATTCTTATAGAGGAGTATTAATGGCTGTTAGAGTCTTTGATGGTAGACTTAAAGTAGGAGATATGATCTCTATGTTACAAACTGATACTAGTTATGAAGTGTTATCACTATTTATAAATACTCCTAAAGAAAAAGAAATAGATGTTTTAGAAACAGGAGAAGTAGGATATGTTTATGCATCTATTAAAAGTATCAATGATATTCATGTAGGAGATACCCTAACTACTACTAAAAATAAAAATGAGATAGAAGCTCTTCCTGGGTATCAACCTATGAAAAGTATGGTTTACTGTGGATTATATCCAATAGAAACTAGTGAGTTTGAACTATTAAGAAATGCTTTAGCTAAATTAAAACTAAATGATGCTGCTTTAACCTTTGAACCAGAAACATCTCTTGCTCTAGGATTTGGTTTCCGTTGTGGTTTTTTAGGACTTTTACATATGGATGTTACTAAAGAACGTCTTGAAAGAGAGTTTTCTATCTCTTTAATAGCAACTGCACCATCCGTTAAATATCAAGTACTTTGTCAAGATGGAACAACTACTATGGTAGAGTCACCCTTCCAAATGCCAGATAAGAGTAAAATAAAAGAAATAAAAGAGCCTTATGTAAAAGCTCATATTTATACACCTAAAGATTATATTGGACCAATTATTGAACTTTCTAATGAAAAAAGAGGAATCATGGAGACGATTGATTATATAACTGATCAAAGAGTAGTAGTTGTCTACCTATTTCCTTTATCAGAAATAATTTATGATTTCTTTGATAGATTAAAATCTATTACTAAAGGTTATGCTTCCTTTGATTATGAATTTATTGAAGATAGAGTAAGTGATTTAGTTAAACTTGATGTCTTATTAAATGGTGAAGTAGTAGATGCTCTTAGTATGATTGTTCATCGAAGTTTTGCTGATAAAAAAGGAAGAGAACTAGTAGAAAGACTAAAAGAAGTTATTCCAAGACAATTATTTGAGGTACCTGTACAAGCTAGTATAGGTGGAAAGATAATTGCAAGAACAGATATTAAAGCCTTAAGAAAGAATGTTTTAGCTAAATGTTATGGTGGAGATATTACTAGAAAGAAAAAGCTTTTAGAAAAACAAAAAGAAGGAAAGAAAAAGATGAAACGACTAGGTTCTGTTGAAGTACCTCAAGAAGCTTTTCTTGCTTTATTAACTAAAGATAAAAATTAAAATGATTAGTCATTAAAATAGATATAAATAATTCTTAAAATTACATCTAAATTTTCTAAATAAGAGTAGTGAGTAGAATCTTTAAAGACAATAAGCTCACTATTCTTTATTTTCCTCTTCATTAAAATACCATCCCTTAAAGGAGTATCATAATCTTTATCTCCCCAAATTAGTAAAGTTTCTGTCTTTATATTAGTAAGGTAATCAGTAAGGTCTAAATTAACAATATTTTTAAAAGTTTCTCTTTCTTCTTTATTTAAAGATTTATAATCACTAGAAGCGAACATCTTAAAGATCTTATTCTTATATCTAGCTCTATATTTAAAAGGAATAACTTTAGCTAGTTTTTGTAATAACTTATAACTTTTTAATCTAAACCATTTAGCTATTGTCATCTTAGGTTTTATACCAGCACTATCTATTAGTAATAACTTTTTAACTCTTATATTATATAAACCAGTTAAAAGAATAGCAATTCTTCCTCCAAAAGAGTGAGTTATTATATAAGGATTAGTAATTTTTTCTTTATCAAATAAAGTAATAATCAGAGCTGCATAATCATGCATGGTTAAAACCTTCTTAGGGAATGGTGTTTTACCAAAACCTGGATAGTCTACAATATAGATAGTATAATTATCTTTTAAAGAATCAATCATTGTTTTAAAAGTATCTTTAGTATTACCCCAACCAGGTAGTATTACAATTACATCTTTTTTATTACCAATCTTGTCATAGTAAAGTTTAATATTCTTATAAGTAATGTACATAATAATCACCTAATTTATCATATGAAATCAAGGGGGAAATGTGAAATGTTTTACTTTGGAATTTATTTACTATACTAAGATGTTTAAATAAATATTAAAAAATAAAGCTTCTTATTTATAAATATTAATAGTATCATTAAATGGTTAATAATTAAAAGTAGTGTTACTTCCTTAATATATTTGCTATAATGTTGTTGGTGGTGATAAATTTGCTAAATACTTATCAAGAACTTATTTATATGATTGATAATTCTACAATAAAAAAAGAGATAGAAAATAGCTTAGACGATATATATAATGATGTTGAATTGGTTAATAAAATAAAGACGTATCATGAGACTTATAACAATAATCTAAGAAAAGAAATATATAATAATAATAAATATAAAAGATATAAGCAATTAGAAAATAGACTTAATCTTTTAATATTTTCATGTAACAAGTGTTTAGGAGAAATAAAAGATGAAGATAATTAGTGGAAAATATAAGGGAAGAAATATTATTGGCTTTGATATAGTTGGTACTCGTCCTACTATGGATAGAGTGAAAGAATCATTGTTTGCTATGATTCAAAACTATATAGATAATAGTAATTGTTTAGACTTGTTTGCTGGTAGTGGTAATTTAGGCTTGGAGGCAATGAGTGAGGGAGCTAGTAATTGTACTTTTATAGATAGTAATAAAGTAGCAGTTAAAACAATTAATGAAAATTTAGCAAAACTAAATATAGAAAATGGCAAAGTTTATCTAAAAGATTTTAGAACTTTTTTGAAAGAGACTAATGATAAATATAGTTTAATCTTTATAGATCCACCTTATAAAACTAGTTTTATTAAGGATGCTCTTATTCTAATTGAAAGGTATGATTTGTTAATTGATAATGGTTTAGTTATCTTAGAAAGTGATAGTAAAGATAAACTTATTTATAGTGATTATTACTCTGTCCTAAAGAAGAGAAAGTTTGGAGATAAGTTTATTTTAATTCTTAGAAAGTCATAAATTAATTGGTAAAAGAATAGAAATATGCTATACTAAAGATGAAGGAGGGGAAGATGAATAAGATATATTCTAAAGTATATGGTTGGTTATTTGTAGGATTATTATTAACGTTTGCTACAGGTGCATTTTTTTCTAATTATGAAAATGCTATCATTAATCTAATGAGTGGAGCAGGCTATATAGTAGTGTTGCTAGTGGAGTTTGGACTGGCTATCTTTTTATCAGCTCGTATTCATAAGATGAGTAGTGCTATGGCAACATTTTGCTATTTACTATATTCATTTGTAACAGGAATAACATTTTCTACTATATTTATAGCCTTTGATATGAAAAGCTTAATACTTATATTTTTAGTAACTGCACTTGTGTTTGGATTGTTTGCTTTATTTGGAATGTTTACTAAATTATCACTTGATAAACTGGGAACTATTCTATTTATGATGTTGCTAGCAATAATTGTTGCAAGTATAATTAATATATTTGTTGGAAGTAGTATGTTTGATCTTATAATCTGTATTATTGGAATACTAGTGTTCATCGGCTATATTGGTTATGATGTCAAGAAATTACCAATACTATTTGATAGTCTTGGTGAAGAAAATGGAGCTATATATGGAGCATTTCAATTATACTTAGATTTTATTAATATTTTCATTTATTTAGTCCAATTATTTGGTAATAATGATAGTAAGTAAGATTTAAAGACTGATTTTATTTCAGTCTTTTATATATTGACGAAAAGTTAAAGAAATAGTTTGTAAATATATCTTTTTTTTTGTATACTAATATGTAGCTGTTAGAAGGCAAGACTTGCCTTAATTGTAATAAACCACTAAAATTGTGGGAATAGACTTAAACTTTAAAGTTGAAATTATTTAGATAAAAATGAAACAGATATTGAGCCTTGTTAACACCACTCGAGTAAGAAATTTGATTGTGTGACAAGTTGGAGTTGTAATAAAGAAGATTTATAAGATTATAGTTTTTCAACTTCACATATAAAAAAAGAGGGAGAATATGAAAGAGAATACGAATCATTTACTTAATAAGAAAATATTGTTTGCTACTGGAAATGAAAGCAAAGCTTTAAGATTTAAAGATGGATTGTTAAAAAAAGGAATTGAAATAATTACTATAAATGATTTAGATAAGAAAGTAGAAGTTGTTGAAAATGGCAGAAATGCTATTGAAAATGCCCTTATCAAAGCAAGAAGTTATGCTAAAGAAATAGATATTCCTGTCTTTGCTATGGATGATAACTTGTATATAGAAAATATAAAAGATGATAAACAACCTGGTATGTATGTAAGAAGAGTTAATGGAAAAAGACTAACTGATGAAGAGATGATTGATTACTATTCTAATTTGGCACATACTTATTCAGCTTCTGGCAAATTAACTTGTAGATGGGTATATGGTATAGCAGTAATAAACAACGGAAAAGCATCTACTTATACATGGAGTAAAGATGATTTTTATTTAGTAGATAAACCAACTGATAAAATTGATCCTGGTTATCCACTTAATAGTATATCGGTAAATAAAAAACTAAATAAATATTTCACAGATATGACTAGTGAGGATAAAGAAAATATCAAAGAAGATGAAAGTGATGTTATAGAATTTATCGCTAAAAGTGTTTTATAGTAAATATTGTTCCTGGAGGTATTAGATGAATTATGGATATATATTAGGAATTGTAGGAAGAGACTCCTTTGTAAAGGGAAGATGGTATAGTAGTGATATTGAAAAAGAAGATACTACTAAATTAGCTAGTAGTTTTATGCATATATATCGTGTAAAATCAGAATCATCAAGAAGAATTTATACCGTTAAAATTAAAAATAATGGTGCTGATATAGAAGGATACTCTTGTAATTGTCCACAGTTTGAAATAGCTAAGACGTGTAAACATGTAGCAGCTGTTTTAATAGATGATTATGAAGATATCGCAAGTTATGAATTTATAGATAAACTAGCTTTATCAAAAGAAATACTAGCAAGTTATAAAAATAATGATTCAAATACAATCAAAGAAAGACTAGATATAAACTTAGAATTTCAATTTAGTTATAGAGATATTTATTTAAAGATAAAGATAGGTAATAAGAAAAAGTATACTTTATCTACCTATAGTAAAGCTTCTAGTTTTATAGATGCTTATAATGAAAGAAAAGAATATGTATTTGGAAAAAACTTAACCTATAGTCCTAATAAATTTTATTTTGATAATAAAGATAGTGAATTACTTGAATATCTTGGTGACTTGATAGGAAGTCAAAGAAGTGGATATTATTATTCTGCAAGTAGTTATATATCAATTGATATTAAAACGTTTGAAACAATATTAAATATTATAGGAGAAAAGGAATTTACTATAAAGGGTAGTGGTACAATTTATAACATTTATAATGGCTTACCAACGGAATATAATCTTAGTAAAGATAGTGATGGTAACTTCGTCTTAAGATTAGAAGATGTAGAAAACTATAAATTTTTAGATTATGACTATAAATTTGCTACTTATAATCATAACCTATATATATTAGATAGAAAAGATAGAGACTTACTAACCCAATTAAGACAAAGAAAGATAGATGAATTAGTCTTTGATAAAAATAGTATTAAAGAATTTAACAATGGCTTATTAAGTAATGTTAAAAATAATATTACCATAGATAGTAATGTAACAGAAATAGAATTACCTTCTAAACCTAGTGTTAAGTTATACTTTGATATATCTTATTCTAAACTTAAATGTGATATTGTCTTAGATTATAAAGGAAAAGAGATTAATTATTTTGATAAGACGGATTTTTTAAGAGATAATGATTATGAGGCTGAAGTAGTTGAAGATATCTTAAACTATAAATTTATAGAAGATAAAAATTCTTTTATTATGACAGATGATGATGAGATGTATTATTTCTTAGATGAAGTACTTGCAAGTCTATCAGAAAAGTATCAAGTATTTACTAGTAAGAAAATAGATAATACTAAAGTTTTGAAAAATGTTTCTACTAGTAGTAACTTTAGTATTGGACAAGATGGAATAATGTCTTATAAGTTTAGTGTAGAAGGAATTAATCAAGAAGATTTAAATAGTCTATTTAGTGCTTTGAAACAAAAGAAAAAGTATTATAAACTAAAGAATAATAATGTAGTATCCTTAGAAGATAATGAAGAGCTAGAGCAATTAAATAATTTAATAACAGATCTTGATTTATCAAAAACTGACATCTTAGAAGGGGATGCAGTTATTCCTAAATATAGAGCTATATATATTGATAGTTTAAAGAATAGTAAATATAAAAATATTGAAACTAATAATTTATTTGATGAGTTTATTTCTAACTTTAAAAGGTATAAAAACTTAAGTGTTTCTTTTGATAAAGATGATGAAAAAATATTAAGAGATTATCAAAAAAATGGTGTTAAATGGTTAAATACTATATATAAATGTGATTTGGGTGGTATTTTAGCTGATGAGATGGGACTAGGTAAGAGTCTACAAACAATTACTTTTATCAAACAAATATTAAAAGAAAAGCCTCTAGCTAAGATAATTATTGTAGTACCTACAGCTCTTGTTTATAACTGGGAAAAAGAATTTGCTAAGTTTGCACCACAGTTAAAATATGTAGCAGTATCAGATACAGTAGCTAAAAGACAAGAAATATTTGCTAATAAAGATAAATATAATATTTTTATTACTAGTTATGGACTAATTAGAAATGATAAAGATGAATATGAAGATATGAATTTTGAATTATGTGTTGTAGATGAAGCTCAAAATATTAAGAATTATCAAGCTACTATGACTAGAGAAATTAAAAAGATTAAAGCTAAGTGTAAAATAGCTTTAACGGGAACTCCAGTTGAAAATAATGTTACCGAACTATGGAGTATCTTTGACTTTATTATGCCAGGCTATTTAAATAGCGTAGTTAAGTTTAGAGAGAAATATAATATCAAAGATGTAGATGAAAAAGGACTAGAAGTGTTAAATAACTTAAGTAATCAAATTAAACCATTTATTTTAAGAAGAAAGAAAAGTGATGTTGTTAAGTCACTTCCTAAAAAAATTGAAAATAAAATATATATAGATTTACCAGATAAACAAAAAATGCTTTATATGAAAGTCTTAAAAGATACTAAAAAAGAAATGGATGAAATGATAAGAGACGGTGGCTTTGAAAAGTCCAGAATGAAAATATTACAACTATTAATGAAACTAAGACAAATATGTATTGATCCATCAGTTATGTATGAAAATTATACTGGTGATAGGGTTAAGATTGATGAGTTGTTAAGAGTTGTAAAAGAAAGTATTGATAACAATCATAAGATATTAATTTTTAGTAGTTTTAAAAGAGTTTTAGATAATGTAAAAGAACTATTTGCTAAGAATAATATAACTTACTATATGATAGATGGTTCAGTTAAGAGTAAAGATAGAATGGATATGGTAGATAAGTTTAATAATGATGATACTAACTGTTTCCTAATAACTTTAAAATCAGGGGGAATAGGACTTAATCTAACAGGTGCTGATACAGTAATACACTTAGATATTTGGTGGAATCCTCAGGCTGAAAATCAAGCGACAGATAGAGCTCATCGTATTGGTCAAACTAAGACTGTTTCTGTTATCAAGTTAGTAACTAAAGGTACTATTGAAGAGCGAATTATTGAACTACAAGATAAGAAAAAGATTCTTAGTGAAAATCTAATAGAAGGTAAAAGTGATAGTGAAAGTTTATCATCATTATCAGAAAAAGATATTAAAAAATTATTATCTAGTGGAGAATAGAAGTATTTAGATACTTTTTTCTTTTTTTGATATAATCATAGTAGAGGGGAGGATGGCAAATGAAAATTAATTATCATGATGAAGATTGTAGTGAAAGTTTATTTCAAATGATAATATTGGTTTCAGTATTTCTTTTTTTAATAATATGGTTTGTATCTAATGGGTTTGATGCTATTGACGTTAGTTATCTTGTATTTATAGGAATTTGTAGCGCCTTCATTATCATTATGTTTGCTTTTTCGTTAAAGAAATATTTAAAGATAAGAAAAAAGAGAAATCTAAATTTATTTATTATGAAAAACGGAAAAATAATACAGGGAAA
>FR901056.1 GCA_000438295.1 Clostridium sp. CAG:451 | reverse complement strand
AGTTCGGTGAAGCAGAAAAGCCTTACCGTGAGGTAAGGTTGCTGAAAACTTGTTTTCAGTTTTGTTCTGGCTAGTAAAATTTATTAATTTATTGGCAATATTATAAATATAATGATATACTTTAACAGAAATGGAGTGATAATATGCTAATAGTAAAAGACTTTGAAGATTATGAAATAATAGATGCCTCTAATGGAGAGAAATATGAAAGATGGGGTAACTACTACTTTTTAAGACCTGACCCACAAATTATTTGGGATAATGGTAATTTACGTGAAAAATATAAAGGAAAGATTAATGCTATCTATAATAGAAGTAAAACTGGTGGTGGATACTGGGAAAATATAAGACCTACTAAAGAACATTTTTCTATTAACTATCATGACTTAGTATTTGAAATAAAACAAATGGGCTTTAAACATACTGGCTTGTTTCCAGAACAAGCTTCTAATTGGAGTTATATGATTGATAAGATAAAAAAGGCTAATAGAGATATAAAAGTACTTAATCTTTTTGCTTATACTGGTGCTGCTACTGTTGCTTGTCTTAGTGCTGGTGCAAGTGTTGTTCATGTAGATTCTTCTAGGGGTATGGTTGATTGGTGTAAAGAAAATGTCAAACGAAATAACTTAGAGAATAGTAATATTCACTACTTTGTAGATGATGTTGTAAAGTTTGTTAAAAGAGAAATTAGAAGAGGTCACAAATATGATGTTATTATCATGGATCCACCTAGTTATGGAAGAGGTGCTAATAAAGAAGTTTGGAATATAGAAACAGATTTATACCAATTAATAAATCTATGTATGGAACTGTTAAGTGATAAACCATTATTCTTTTTGATAAACTCTTATACAGCAGGTCTTTCTCCTATGGTACTTGATAATATACTAAAAATAGTATTTAAAGACTATACCGGTAAAATAGATTGTGGTGAGATAGGTTTACCAATTAAAGAAAATAACTTAGTCTTACCATGTGGAATTTATGGTAGATGGAGTGATGAATAGTGACAATACTTTATGAAGATAATCACTTGCTAGTTGCATTAAAAGAACCATTTATTTTAAGTCAGAGTGATGGAAGTAATACTCCAGATATGTTAACATTACTTAAAAAGTACCTAAAAGAAAAATATAATAAACCAGGTAATGTCTATTTGGGATTAGTACATCGTCTTGATAAAGAAGTAGGGGGAGTGATGGTTTTTGCAAAGACTAGTAAAGCAGCAAGTAGATTATCAGAACAAGTAAGACTTCATAAGTTTGAAAAATATTATTTAGCAGTTGTTAAAGGAATAGTAGAAAGTGATACTTATAAAGATAAAATATTAAGAGAAGAATACCAAAGTAAAATAGATAAAAAAGGAAAGGATGCTACTTTATCATTTGAAACTTTAGATGTTATTAATAATAACTCCTTAGTTAAGATTAATTTATTAACTGGAAGACATCATCAAATAAGGGTACAGTTTTCTGAAAGAGGTCATTATTTATTAGGAGATAGTAGGTATGGTAAGAAAGGTAAATATTCATTAGCACTATATGCTTATCACTTGGCTTTCTACCATCCAGTAACCAAAGAAAAATTAGTTTTTGAAAATATTCCTTCTAAAGGATATTTTAGTAAATTTAACGTTAAGCAACTATTAAAAAAATAAAAGTAATAAAATCGGTTGCAATATTAAAAAAATTTTGCTATCATTTAATATATAAGATTAAGGGAGATGGATAAGTTATGATATTAGCAACATTTAGTTTAGATTGGTTTATGACTATACCAGGAATGCTTATTACTGGTGGGGTTTTATTTCTAATAATTGCTTTAATTATCTTTATTGTAACTGGTAATAAAAAAACAAAGACAAAGAAAGAAGTAGTAGAAGCACAGGATGCTAGTAAACAAGAAGCAGCTGTTGCTGCTACACCTATAGTAGGACAAAGTACAGTTGCTACTAATGAACAAGCAGTAACGCCTCAAGTTCAACCAAGTCCACAACCAGTTATTACAAATGAACCTGTAATGCCTAGTCCTGCTAGTTCTATGGCTGAAAAGCCTGTTACTCAAGAAATAGAGCCTGCTGTATTTACAGCAACTCTTCCTCAAGATGTTACTCCACAGCCTACTTTTAATAGTCAGGTTTCAAATCCAGTAGGACAAAGTATTCCAGTAGTTAATCCTACTGTTACAGAAAATGTTAATACGGTAGTACCACCTGTTGTATCTACTCAAACTCAGGTTGTGCAAACACCTGTAGTTCCTACAATAGAGCAAACACCAATAGTTAATCAGCCAGTAACACCTGAAATAACTGTTAAAGAAGAGAAAAAAGAAGTTATGCAAACACCTAGTTTTGATATGCCAAGACCAATTTATGGAGGTGTTAGTCCAGTAGTTCCTACTGTTTCTCATGAAGAAGAACATAGACCAATTTATGGAGGAGCTAATCCACTTGAAAATACACAGTCAGTACCAATTGTTCCACCAAGACCAGTAGCTACTAAAGAAGTGAAAGTAGATATTCCTACAGTAGAGATACCTGCCGTACCAGTTACACCAAGTGTAACCCAACAAGTATCTAATGATATTTTTGCAAGCAGTTCTGTACCAACTACTCATGTTAATGCAAATCCTGTAGTAGAACCAAAAGTAACAGTACAACCTACACAGCCTACAGCTAGTCAAAGTCAACCAGAAGAAATAGAAAGCTTATTTTAAAAGCTTTCTTTTGTTAATCTACAAGTTGATTGACTATAATGTGACTTCTATGCTATATCATGAATATATTAAGTGAGAGATAGCTCATTTAATATTAAAGAAACATTAGTATTAGTGTTTCAAAAAAGTTGGAATACTCTTGCCTTAGTAGGAAATTAAAAAAAGTCGGCTAGGTTAACTACCTAGCTTTTGTTTTAGGAGGTACGGATATGTCAAAAACACTAAAAATATACTATTTTGATGAAAACTATATAAATTTCCTAAGAAAGTATGACAATAGAGTGGCATATAATAAAAATCACTTGCCAGAAAACGTGAAAAATAGATATTGTGATTTTTATCCTTTAGAACAAAAGAGTAAAGAATATATAGAAAATGAATTGGAGGGAAAATAAGAAATAATTTTTAGTTCTTTCTATTTAACTAAATACATAGAATTAGTTAGATAAAGAAAGGATGATAAAATTATGGAAACACTTAAAGTTTCATCAAAGTCTAACCCTAATTCAGTAGCAGGAGCACTAGCTAATGCCTTTAGATCAAGTGGCAAAGTTGAAATTCAAGCAGTTGGAGCTGGAGCACTTAATCAGGCTGTTAAAGCAATAGCTATAGCAAGAGGATTTTTAGCTCCTTCTGGTAAAAACATAGTTTGTATTCCCGCTTTTGCTGATATATCAATAGAAGGGGAAGAGAGAACTGCCATTAAGTTAATAATTGAAGCTAAATAGTGACTTAGTCACTTTTTTCTTTTGAATAAATTTACAATTAGATTAGAAGATGTTATACTAAGTTTGTTATTTGAAACTCATAGGAAAAGAGGTAGATTATGTACAATTTTAGTAAAATAGAAGAAAAATGGAATAAGTACTGGAAGGATAATAATACATTTAGAACTGATGTCTGGGATTTTTCTAAACCGAAGTATTATGTTTTAGATATGTTTCCCTATCCCTCTGGGGTTGGACTTCATGCTGGTCATGTTGAAGGATATACTGCTACAGATATAGTATCTAGAATGAAGAGAATGCAAGGATATAATGTTCTTCATCCGATGGGATATGATTCTTTTGGCCTACCAGCAGAACAGTATGCAGTTAAGACTGGTAATAATCCTAATGGCTTTACAGAGAAAAATATTAATACATTTACAAAACAATTATATATGCTAGGATTTGATTATGATTGGTCTAAGATGATTAAGACAAGTGATCCAGATTTTTATAAGTGGACACAATGGATTTTTAAACAATTATATTTAGATGGTTATGCTAAAAGAATTGATATGCCAGTTAACTGGTGTGAAGAGTTGGGAACAGTTTTATCTAATGATGAAGTAATTGATGGTAAGAGTGAACGAGGAGGATATCCAGTTGTTAGACGAAATATGAAACAGTGGGTAATAGATCAGACTGCTTTTGCCGAAAAATTATTAGCAGGACTTGATGAAGTAGACTGGCCAGAATCAACTAAAGAAATGGAAAGAAACTGGATTGGTAAATCAGTAGGAGCTCATGTTAAGTTTAAAATTAAAGATACAGATAAAGATTTTACAGTTTTTACTACAAGAGCAGATACGTTGTTTGGGGCAACTTATTGTGTAATGTCACCAGAACATGAATTAGTAGATATAATAACTACTCCTGATAAGTTAGAAGAAGTAAAAGAGTATAAAAAGGTTTGTGCTACTAAGAGTGACTTAGAGCGAACAGAACTTAATAAAGAAAAAACAGGAGTATTTATTGGTAGATATGCAATTAACCCTATAAATAATAAAGAAATACCAATCTATATATCAGACTATGTTTTAGCAAGTTACGGAACAGGAGCTATTATGGCAGTTCCTGCCCATGATGATAGAGATTATGAATTTGCTAAGAAATTTAATATTCCTATTGTTCAAGTATTAGAAGAAGTAACAGGTATAAAACATGATAATGAAAAAAAGAAAAAGTCAATAGTAGCTGTAGTTTATAATAAAAAAACAGATAAATACTTAACAATTAACTGGCATGATAATGGCGGAAGGTTATTTGTTGGAGGTACTATTAAAGATGGTGAAACAGCACTTTCTTGTGCTATTAGAGAAATAAAAGAAGAAACTGGATATAAAGATGTAACACTTAAAGAAGAAGGATTCAAGATTAATCATCACTACTATGCTTATAATAAGGATACTTACTTTGAAATCGAAGCAACACCATTATTATTTGAATTAAATAGTGATTCTTTAGAAGAACAAAACCTAGATGATGATGAAGTGTTTGATGTTGAATGGGTAAGTAAAGAAATAGTAGAAAAAGAAATAACTGATGAACTTCATAAGAAAACTTTTGATTACGTCTTAAAACCAACAGCTATGACAAATGATGGAATACATATCAATTCATCTTTCCTAGATAATCTAAATAAAGAAGAAGCCATTAATAAGGTAATAGATTACTTAGAAGAAAATAATTGTGGTACTAAGAAAATTAATTATCGTCTTCGTGAATGGATATTTGCAAGACAAAGATATTGGGGAGAACCAGTACCAGTTGTTTATTTAGAAAATGATGAGATTCATATCTTAGATGATGATGAATTACCTTTAATCTTACCAGAGTTAGAAGACTATAAAGGAAAGAATGGTAAAGCACCACTTGAAAATGCTACTGAATGGAAAAAATATAATCATAAGGGATTAACTGGTGTAAGAGAAACATCTACTATGCCAGGGTCAGCTGGATCTAGTTGGTATTATTTAAGATATATTGATCCACATAACGATAAAGAGTTAGCAAATAAGGAATTATTAAAACACTGGATGCCAGTAGATTTATATATTGGTGGACCAGAACATGCTGTAGGACACTTAATATATTCTCGTATTTGGAATCATTATCTATATGATAAAGGATTATCACCTGTTAAAGAACCATTTAAAAAGTTAGTTCATCAAGGAATGCTTTTAGGTAGTAATGGTATAAAGATGGGTAAAAGGTATCCAGAGTATGCAATAGATCCCCTAGATATAGTTAAAAACTATGGAGCAGATACTCTTCGTTTATATGAAATGTTTATGGGACCACTAGAAGCTTCTAAACCATGGAATAATAATGGAGTAGAAGGAGCTCAAAAGTTCTTAGATAGAGTATATCGCTTGTATGAAAGTGATAAATTAGTAGATAAGGAAAATAAAAATCTAGAGAAAATTTATCATCAAACAGTTAAGAAGGTAACTTTAGACTTTGAAAGTTTAAACTTTAATACTGCTATTAGTCAGATGATGATATTTATCAATGCTGTTTATAAAGAAGATGTATTCCCTTTAGAATATGCCGAAGGATTTGTTAAATTACTAAATCCTGTTGCTCCACATATGACAGAAGAGTTATGGGAAAAGTTAGGTCACAATACTACTATCGCTTATGAGACTTGGCCATGCTATGATGATGCTAAATTAAAAGATGATACAGTAACTATTGTTGTTCAAGTAAATGGTAAAGTAAGAGGAAAGATGGATGTTGACAGTTCTATTTCTAAAGAAGATATGGAAAGTAAGGCATTTGCTATTGATAATGTAAAAGAATTTACTAAGGATAGGGAGATAGTAAAAGTAATAACTGTACCTAAGAAATTAATAAATATTGTTGTAAAATAATTAAAAATCTGTTATCATTTATTTAAAGATAAAGATAGAGGTGATTAACTATGTATATGTCGACCAGAATGCTAAGTTTACAATTAGTTAACATGGGGGGGGCAATTTATATAGATTAATCACTTCTTTTTA
>FR901055.1 GCA_000438295.1 Clostridium sp. CAG:451 | reverse complement strand
GTTCATTCTCAATTAGAGGTTTGGTTAAGTAAATTTAGTGGTGTATCAACAAGACATTTACAAGAATATCTAAACTGGTTTACATATATATTCATCATGAAAAAAAGATTCAATTTAAATCAATTAAGAACTGAATCTTATCTAATATAATAATAGATAATAATTATATTAAGTCAAATAAAATATTTTCTATGGAAATGCCTATTGATTTGAATATTGCATATGCTGAATATACCAATCAGTCATAAAGTTTAACACAACTTTATATTAATAGATTTACAAATAGGACACTTTTTTTAATTCACTTTTTTTGACAATTCTGGTTAGTTAATCTATCATTGATTTTATGTGTAAATAATTTATTAGTAAATACTATTATCTTTTTTAACTCATTTGGATTTAATTGCCATAAATAATCTTCTAAATTCATAATAAAAAGAGACTTGTGTCGACTAGTCTTTATTCGTTTTCTGCAAATAATGAATTCAAAAGATTAGTCGACACAAGCCACTTTCTTGAATTCAATTTATTTGTTTTTTGCATTTTGATATTATCATACCATTACTTAATATTCAATATTTTTTATTATCCCAGCAACACTTTAGTTGAAAAGAGACAAATATTTTGTTGCAAAACTCAGAAGTTAGGTTGCGGACGTAGTCTACCGTATGTTATAATATTGTATGAAAAGATAGGATTTAAATAAGTATTAGGATTATAGGAGGCATGTTATGCCAGAGCAACCATCAAAACAGCAATTAATAATTGACTATATTAAAAATATTTCTGAACAATTAAATCAACAATATAGCGGTATTATGAATAGAGATAGATATAATCGTGCAGTAGAAATATTTAAGGATTCAGAACTACCTTATGAAGAGGTAGTTAATCAGATAAATGTACTTGCTAAACAAGTAGTTAAAAGTTATATAGAAGCAAGAGAAAAAAGATTTAACCCTGAACTTGTAAAAAAAAATCACGAAGAAATATATAGTAAACTAGAAATATTGGTAAAAAAACTAAATGAAAAAGGTATAGATTATCAATTAGCAGGAGCTTTGTGTGCTTATATTAAATATGGTGTAGAATCAAACAGAATTCATGATGATATAGATATTAACTTGAATGAAGCAGACATAAGCAAATTTAAAGAAGCTTGTGAAGAGATGGGATTACAATTTCATGATGATAGATTAACTACACCAAGAATTTTAAAAAAAGGAATACCTACTGGAGAACACGAGGTATTAGCAACACTTGATGGTTCTGATTTTCATATTGGGGCTTTCTGCTTTGAAAGGAAACCAGATAGAACTATTGTTAATAAAGACTATTATCATGATGAAAATGGTCAAGTTTATACTAGAAATGATATTATGAACTCTGAGCTGGCTAATGAAATCTTTGGGAGAGAACAAGTTGATTTTAGAGGCCAAAAATTAACTATTACTCCACCAGAATATGTTTATAGATTAAAAAAATATACTAAAAAAGATAAAGATTTAGTAGATATAATGTTTATGGAAAGCAGAATAGATAAAGATAAGCTAAAAAAAATTTACGAATTATCTAAATTATCTAGAATTGAATATAAAAAAGTTAATGCATTTGGACAAAGTTTTAATTACCATACTCATACATATAGATCTGGTCATTCAGAATATGCTCCTGATGAAGAAATTTTGCAAGTAGCAAAGAGTGTGGGTATTTCAATGCTAGGTTTTAGTGAACATATACCTAATCCTAATTTAATTCTACCAGATGAAGATCATAGAATGCTTTTGTCTGAAGTAGATGGCTATATTGCATCTATTAATAAAATGAAACAAGACAATCCAGATATGACAATATTAGTAGGATTTGAAGCAGAATTTGATCCAATGAAAGAAGCATTTTTGGGTGAAATGAGAGATAAAGTTGATTATATGATATTAGGTCAGCATTTTGTAACCCGAGGACTTCAAAATGTGTCATCAAAAAATAATCCTAATTATCCTATTGAATATGCTAATATGGTTAGCAAAGCGATAGAAAGTGGAATATTTGATATTGTTGCACATCCAGATCATTTTATGGAGTTTAGAGATACAATTATTAATGAAGAAGATAAAAAATTATTTGATGAAAATTCTGTAATTGCTAGTCAAATAATATGTGAGAAAGCAAGAGATATGAGAATACCTATTGAAATTAATTTATTTCATGCCTTAAATAATAAAACTTTATCTGATGGTAATTTAGCTTACCCACATCCTACTTTTTGGCAAGTAGCCCAAGAAATTGATGGCTTACAAATTTTAAAAGGTATTGATGCTCATGATATAAGTGCATTTAAAAATGTACTACAAGCAGAAAACCTTATTGGTAATATAGAACAAATGGTAAGTGATAAATTAATTCAAGGAAATTATAACCCAGTTATTGCAAGACAAAACAATCCCAAACTACAAGAGGCTTATACAAAAAATCAAGAAAGTGCTTTGACATTTGAAACACACATGATTAGCCAAATAGTAAATGGTACATTAGGAAGTGTTGAAGATGGCCTTGATTCAGAAAGTTTAGCAATAGCAGCTGTTACTTCTCTAAATGGGGTTATGCAAAGTTGTGTTGATGAAGCTGATAAAAAAGATAAAACAACTGTCGATGAAATTTCAACAATTATTGATTCCCAAGATTTATCATCTAAAGATAAAAAAGGAAAATTAGAAAGAAAAAAACAAGTTATAAATGAAACAAATCAAGTTTTAGCAAATCAACAAGTGGCAATAGAAAATGCAAAGAATAATGTTGGAAATGCCATGAATATAGGTTGTGAGTCTAAATATGAATATTCAAATATGGTTACTCAAATGACACAACAACAATCAACAACAAAAGAGTCACAAAAGCAAAGAATTGAAGAACATATTACTAGTTTTCAATATTCAAAAACTGGCGAAAAAACATATACTCAAGGTATGGGACAAGTAAAGCAATTAAAAAAAGAAAATAATAATTACAATTCGTCTAGTGGTTTTACTGATGCTTTATTGCTTACTTTAATTGTTACATTCGTTATAGGTGTGGCAGTTGGAGTTGGTTATATGTTATATAGAATTAGCATAGGAGGTTAAAAATGGATAATAATAATTTGAATATAAAAGATTTAAATAATACACAACAACCTAATACGGAGGTGAAACAACTTAAAATATTAGAACAACCAGAATTAACTGAACAAATTACTACTGAAGAAGCACAATATAGATATTTAAAAGAATTAAATAAAAAATTAACATTATTCAAAAAACAAAGTGACCAATCTGGAAAGAAGGGTGAGGAAACTGAACAAACAATGAGGAGGTAAAAAATGAGTTCTAATGAAATTAGATATTGTATTGATAATCAAGAAAAAATTGATGAAAAACTTGAAAAAATAATAGAAAATTTACCTCAAGAAACATCTGAAAGATTTGAAAAATTGTTTGAAGATGGTAATATTGAGGAAGTATATAATATTATTAATAGTATTTCTCCGAATAGTAATATAACATTATCGTCGTTAAAATTATTAAGATTTTTAGAAGGTACTGAATTAAAAGATAAATTATTTTCTAATGAAGAATATATAAGTATTATAAAAGATCTTGCTGATATGTATGGCGATAGATTGTCAGAGATAATAAATACTAATTCTAAAAGTTTTAATGTAAGTGATTTAGATTCTCTATTATCTTTAGATGATCCAAAATACTCTGAGATTTATAAATCAATTCTTGAAAAAAAATTAGCATCTGTTTTTTCTATACAAGATGTAATAGAAGTTTTAAAAAATTCTAATACTAGTGTTGTAAGTGAAGAATTAATAACTAATCTTTTAGAAAACTATAATTACCCTATGAGGGGTAGTGAGGCTAGAGAATTTTTAAAAACTTTACCTAGTTCTATATTGCAAGATGGAACTATTGCAAAAGCAATGGTTGGGAAAATAAGTAAAATATTTTATGACGATGAACAAATACTTGACTATATACCATCAAATATGTATGATGCAGAATTTGTTAAAGAAATATTAGATAAATCAGAGTTTAATTTTGATAAAGCATTTGACCATATTCCTACAGAATTAAGAACAAGAGATATTTGGGAAAGAGCTTGTAATAATGATACACATTATCTTAATCAACTTCCTAATAATAATATTGATCCTAATATTTCACAAGAAGAATATACTTCTTGGGTTGAAGATTTAATAACTAGAAAAATTACTGAAAACCCAGAAGAAGGTATATATGTTTTTTTAAGTTTAGATGATTCAAAAAAGACTACTAGGATATGTCAAAAGGTTGCCGAATCTATATCTCTTGAAGATGATTATAAATACAACGTTCTTTTAGAATCTATTCCAGAAAGTAGCAGAACTCAAGAATTATATGCAACACTAGTTTCTAAATCACCTAGAGTTTTAAGCAATATTCCATTACAATCATTTGTACCTAACATTTCACAAGAAGAATATGATAGATGGTTTGAAAATTTAATTTCGCAAAGTATTGCTAATGTTCAAGATATGGACGCACTTTATTATTCTATACCAAGAGAAAAAATTAACGAAAGAATTTGGAACGAATTCTTAGATAAATGTATAGCAGAAAATATTGATAGAGATCGTGCATCTTTGTCTATGGTCAATTTTGAAAATATGACACCACAAATGGTTGAACGAGCAATGAAAGATATTGATGTTACACAATTATACTATGTTCCTTGTATAGATCAAAATTTAGAAGATTTATATGGTGCTAGAAAAGAAATATATGCAAAATGGCAAGCATCTTTTACAGAAGAACAAAAGCAAGCATATAGGAATTGGTATGAACAAACATGGATTAAATTTGTAACTGAAAAGCATGCCTATGGATCACTTTATTCAAATGTTCCAAAAGAAGCAATTACTACTGCTATGAATAAGGCTTGTATAGATGTAAATTATAGATCTATTGAGCTAATGCCTATCCCAGAAACTCCAGAACAATTGCACGAATACCAACAAATGTTAATTTATGCATTAGGTAAAATTCCTACTATTGATTATATAGATGAACGAAATACTACAATTTATGGTGATAGAGATATATTTGAAAATATATCAAAAGAATTCATTAGTGAAGAAGTTGTAAGGCAAGCAATAGAAAAAAATATAATTTATTTAACTTATGCAGATCCTACTGCTGAAAATTTTAACGAATTAATTGATATAGCATTTAAAAATAAATTAGCAAGTATGGGTAGAACTGAATTAACTGATAAAGAACACGAGTTAATGCAAAGGTTTGCTCTTAACAATGCAGAATTATTTAAAACATTACAATTAGAGATATTAAATCCTAAAATAATTAGTGCTATTGGTGAATCTAGTTTAGAAAAAATAACAAGATATAAGGATGTTCAATACTCTGTTTTAGGTATTGCTAAAGATGAATCAGCATTAAAAACTTTTGGATTTGCTTTAGAAAATTTAAAAATGGATAATATTTTTATTGAACCACTTATTGAAAAATTGAGTAAATCAGTTTCTGGACAAATAACAGGAAGATATAGTTCTGAAGCTAAAGGTTTTGTCCATGAATCAGCATTTTTAGATTTAGTATCACAAAGAATAGATAGAAAAGATATACCTTTTACTGATTATGAAAAAGCAATTATTTCCTACTTAGCCCTTAACCCACAAGAAGGCAGAAAAATAACAAGTTATGATGATATTTTATCATTTGTTGAAAGAAAAAACAGCAAATTAGAAAGTATTGTTAATAATGTAGACTCTACATTATTGGAAGTAAAAAATGCTTATTTAGAACGATTAGTTGGCTTAAATTATGCAACTGTTTCTAATTTAGTAACTATGTATGGAAATGATCCAGAGCAGTTATTACAAAATTATAAAAATGTTGGTCTTGAATCATTTAAGAAACTTGGTGAAAAAGAAGCACTTGAAATAATTATAAAATTGAAATCTCTTATTGAAACTCAAGATATAAATGCTATTAGAAGTGAATTCGCTAAAAGTATCAGTCAAGAAAGAAAAGAAGAATCATTTCTTCGTTATCAAAAATCAACAATCTTAGAAACATCTTTAAGGAGAGCTTATGGTAGAGATGTGATTGATTCTTTATCAAAAAATGTAGATTCATTACAAACACAAGAATTAGAATTTGAGGGCGAAAAATATCTTGTTAGAAAAGTAGATGGCGAGTTTAATAGGATGGTTAGTCTATTAGGTGCATATCGTGAATCATCAACTACTGATGGTGATATGTATGATAGATGGAATACCAGTCAAATGGCTAGTAACCATGCTTTATGCTATAGTCTAATAAATCAATCGAATCCTGGTACTGCCATGATAAGTGGTAAAACTGGTGTTATTATATCAATAGATGGTTTTAGTCCAGAAGCAGTATCAGCAGAAGCACCTTATGATTTGTGTTCTGATAATAGACAAAACACAGTATTTACATGGCGACAACAACGATTCTTTTCTGCTCAAAATATGCCTAATCAAACAAGAGGTATGTATTCAGAATATGATATTGAAATTCAAGATGTTTTATCAGGAAGTGATAAATACAAAAAAATTCAACCAGCTACAATTATTTGCTTTGAAGAAGTTGATGAGGATAGTATTAGAGCAGCCATTGAACTTGGTAAAAAGTTAGGGCATCCTGTTCCTATCGAACTTATTGACAGACGAGAATTAGCACAAACAGAGATGATGCATATTACTGAAGCACTTAATAATTTTAAAACTGGTGAAACTATAGATCCTGCTTTAGTTGGTGAAATTATTACGAGATTTAATAATGTTAGAAATGCTCATAGATTTTCTAACTTATCAGATGAATTATTAGGTGAAAATAAACAAAATGAGAATAAAGATGCTCCATTTAATATTGAACACTTAAATCAAATGTTAAAAGAATGTCTTGCTTCAGTTGAACAAAAAATTCGTAGTGGACAAGTTCAAGAAGGTTTAGAAGCACTTGAAGGTATAAAAACGGCAATTTCTGATGAAAGACAAAGATCATTCTTAATGCCAACAATGTATGAAAAGCAATTGTGGACTGGAATTGATTTGGATATAGATTATACTTTAGATGAATTGCAAAGAACTTATGGAAAACCTATTGTTAAACCGATAGAAGAAATTAAAACTTTAGAAATATTGTCTCAAATGCAAGGACAAGAATTATCATCAGTTACATTTGATGCTACTTTTGGAAAAATTGAAACTATGCCAGAACAATTATCAACAGAACAAATAATGCAAGCAATAGATGTAACTAAAATACAAGAAAGTATTGCGGAAATACATTCTCAAGGTTTTTATCAAGGAAATAAATCTTATGACGAAGAACATATTGCTAGAGTAATTTTGTATAGCGATGCAATATCTAAAATGGAGGGCTTTGATGATAAAACTAGAGGATTACTAACTGAAGTTGCAAAATATTATTCTTGTGGAAGACAATTAGATATTGCAGAAAAACACGAGCAGTATAGTGCAAAATTGGCAGGTAAAGCCTTAGCAGATAGATATTCAACTGAAGATTTAAGTATGATACAAGCAACAATTGAATTACAAAATTTTAAACCAGATTCTTATACAATATCAGAAATTAAAGAAGAAAAAAAAGCAAAACTTAGTGAATTATGTAATAAGTATGGCATTAGCGAAGAGCAAGCATTTGTTGTAAGTAAAATGTCTAGTTGTATTAGTGATTCTGTTAAACTTGATCAAACGAGATTTGTTGATAAAGCAAAAGATAAAGCCCCAGATCAATCTTTCTGGATTGGAAGTTTAGAATCAAAATCTGCAAAGAAAATGGTTGAATTTAGTTATTCGATGCAAGAACAATTAGCACAACAAGAATTAGATAGATTGTCTAGTGTTGCTAAAATTGATTTTGATGCAGAAAAAGAACAAATAATGAAAGACTTCTTTACAGAAATACTTATGATGACAGAAAGAAAAACTAAAGATGAAGTAATTACTCAATCTCCTATTGTAAGACTTGAATATTTAAAAACAAAGTATCCAGAAATATTAAAAATTGATTTAGAAGCATTATCAAAAGAAAAGAAAACTGAAGTTGTTGCAGAAGAAACAAAAAGTCCAGAAATATTACAACTAGAAGCTCAAAGGCGACAATTAAGGCGACAACAATTTGAAGCACGAGTTTCTAAGTTAGGATTACAAATAGATTCAGTTTTAACTTTAGATAAATTGTTTCAACAACAAGAGTTCATACAGCAACAGACATTAGAGCAAGGTGCAGAAATAAAACAACATCATGCTATGAAAATGTGATGAAATTTTACAGAGAACTGACAAATTGTTAGTTCTTTTTTCATAAAGTTGTGTTAAACTTTATGACTGATTTGGTATATTCAGCATATGCAATATTCAAATCGATAGGCATTTCCATAGAAAATATTTTATTTGACTTAATATAATTATTATCTATTATTATATTAGAATAAGATTCAGTTCTTAATTAATTTAAATTTAATCTTTTTTTCATAATGAATATATATGTAAATCATTTTAGATATTATTGTAAATGTCTTGTTGATACACTTCTAAATTTACTTAACCAAACCTCTAATTGAGAATGAAC
>FR901054.1 GCA_000438295.1 Clostridium sp. CAG:451 | reverse complement strand
ATCCAAAATATGAAAAATTCTTTGTGCAAATCATCTATAGAAGCTCACATAGAACATTGTATTGCTTCAACCTTTTCAAATGTACCTAAGTCATATTCAAGTAACAATATAGAACAATACTTAAAACTACATAAAATGTTTTTAAATGGAGTTAACATACTAGATTATTGTCTACAATCTTATAATTCAGATGATGATTACGTTTACAATAATAAAGAAAAAGAATTAGACTTTTCTATGTTTGAAAGTTCTAATTCTAATGTTCCAATTTTATATACAAGTAATAATTTATCTTCAATGTTATCAGGGATTTGTCACCCTAGTGGTCTATTCCGATAAATTTATACTCCGTCAGTGTATTTCTACACTTCTTGAATAACAGTTATTATCATCGGTTTAGATCCTATTTCTTGATATAAATACTTACCAAGACTGTCTCTAACATCAGATTTTATCTTAGCATAATCTACTCTTTTAGTTCCTTTTTCTATATTAGATTCAATAACTCCTTTAGATAATTCTTTTATCTGCTCTACTATATCTTGATTTTCCTTTACGTAAATAAAACCTCTTGTTAATACCTTAGGTCCTGCTACTACTTCTTTTGATTCTTTATCTAATGTACAGCTTATAAGAACAATACCATTTTCTCCTAACATTTCTCTATCTTTCAATACTAGGTTACCTATATCACTAGAATCTTTTCCATCAATTAGTATTTCATCTACATTAATATGTTCCTTAGTATTTAATAATTTCCCATTTTCAATGGCTACTACATCACCATTTTGTTTTAATAAAATATTATCTTTAGGAATATTCATCTCTTCCGCTATTTCCGCAAAAGCATATTGATTTCTATATTCACCTTTAACTGGGAATAAATATTTAGGTTTTAACAAGTTTAATAACATCTTTAAATCTTCACTTGAAGCATGATGTAGTAAATGTTTCTTACTAGATAAACTTATAGCATTAACCCCAAGCATTGCTATTTCATCCATTATAAGAGCAAGACGCCTTTCCATTCCTTCAGCACTAGGTTCACTTATAAAGATAGTATCAGATTCTTTTAGTTTTATATATTTATCGTATCCTTTAATTATTCTTTCTAGATTAGCGAATGGTTTTTCTCTCTCATCTGATATAAATACTACTACATCTTTATCATTTAGATTAGATAAATCTCCTATTATCTTTGGATTTATTTCTAGGTATTTATTTTCTATTCCATAATTAATCATACTCTGTAAGCTTTTACCCATAATAACTATTTTACGATGAGTCTTTGATATTTCATCAAATAATTCTTGTATACGATAGAAGTGAGCAGGAAAAATAGTAACTATTATTCTATTTTCGTTTTTAGTAAGAATAGTTCTTATGAAGTCTTGTACTCTATGATTTGGACTAGTATAACCAGGTCTTTCGGCATAAAGTGATTCAGCAAGTAAGCAAAGTACTCCTTGTTTTCCTACATAAGCTAGTTTTCCTAAATCTGTTTGATAAAGTGATCTAATAGCATGATCAAAAGTAAAGTCTCCTGTATAGACAATTGCTCCATCTTTAGTATATAAAACATAACAGAAAGCATCTGGTATAGAGTGTGTCATAGCAATAGGAAAAATACTTTCCTTACCAAAATTTAATTTTCGATGAGCTTTAATCTCATGTAAGTTAGCTTTTTTTACTCCAGCTTCTGCAAGATCAAGTCTAAGTATCTCTAAAGTTAATTTTCCTCCATAAATAGGAACATCTCCTAATTTACTAATAATATCAGGAACCGCTCCAATATTTCCTTCATGTCCATGGCTTAAGAAAATACCTTTAATTCTTTTTTTATTTTTAATTAAGTAATCAAAACTAGGAATAATATAATCAATTCCTAAGTTATGTTCTACATCATATTTTAGTCCGGCATCAAATATATATAATGATTTATCTACATCTATGACATACATATTTTTACCATTTTCGTTTAGTCCACCTAAACTAAATATTTTAATTTTACTCATTTCTTACCTCCTTGTATTTTTTTATTTTCTTTTGTAATTTCTTTTCTTGTATCTCAATACTTGCTGATAATTCTTTTTCTCTTTCTCTATTTTTAAATAAAGACGTATCATCTACTGTATCAAAGTAATCATATAGTAAATGATGATACTTTTCTTGTTCTAATATATAGTTATCTAGTGCTATATCATCAATTAATAAACTTCCTAATAAGGATGTATTATCACTATTTTTTAGATTAGCCAATAATCTACTATAAAAGTTAATAATAGAAAGACTAATATTATATTTAGAGATTAGTTTTTTAGCAACTTCAGCTGTTTCTAAATCTTCTAATTTTCCTTTGTTATTTACTAAATCTACTACTAGTATCCCACGTGAAGTTTCTACCTCATCTTTTTGTAAGGTATAAGACTTTGTTAAGTAAGAAAAGATTTTTATATGTTCACTTTTCAATTCTTAGCTAACTTTTCTAAAGCATCTTTTGCTGCTATTTGTTCAGCATCCTTCTTACTACTTCCTACCCCTTTACCATAAATGATTCCATCTACTTTAGCCTCTATTGTAAATGTTTTATCATGTGCAGGTCCTTCTTCTTTAACCACTTCATAAACAACACTTTGTTTAGTAGTTTGTACAGCTTGTTGTAAAGCTGACTTATAGTCTTCAAAGAAAATAACATCTGGATTTTGAATATATGGTACTATTATATCTAAAGCTACTCTTCTTACAGTTTCATAACCAAGATCTAAATAGATAGCTCCCATTAAGGCTTCAAATATATCAGCAACAATTGCTTTTTTATATTTACCACCACTAGATTCTTCTCCATGTCCTACTTTTATATATTTATTAAAACCCATATCCATAGAGTATCTATAAAGAGCATTTTCACAAACATAACTAGCTCTTACTTTAGTCATTTCTCCTTCAGTTTCCCTCTCATATCGATATAAATAATCAGCAACTACTAAATCTACTATGGCATCTCCAAGAAACTCTAATCTTTCATAATCTTTTTTAGCTTTATGTTCATTGGCATATGACGAATGAGAAAAAGCTGTATTATAAAGAGTTAAATTCTTAGGACTTATCTTTAATTGTTCAAACAATTCTTCCATAAAAAAAGCTCCCTTCGTACGTATTTTACCATGTTTTTATTTTTTTAGCAATCACTTGATTTTATGGAATTATTGGAATAGACAAAAAAGCAACGAAAGATTTTATATCAAGATAAAAACAGCAATGAATACTATAATCACATATAATAGTTCATTACTTTAATATGCAATGTTTACAAACAATTATTGGCTTTGCTATTACTAGTATATCTCGACGAATCTATATCTGCCATATCTTGTTTTACACCTAACTTAGTAAGGCTTTTGGTTAATAAACTATCCATGAAACTAGTATACTCATCTCCTAATACTTTTCTAACATTATCTAAGTTTTCTTGACAATTAGTTAATTTTAAAGCCGTATAATTAGCAAATTGTTCATTAAAAGCTAAAGTATCATTTTTCTGATAATAGCTAGCATCATGTGTAAATGGAAGATTATAGTACTTACCATCATTTAATGAAGAAAATAAATCAAACATCATCGATAATCCTTTAGGTTCCTCTTTATCTAATAATACCTGAGCTTTTGTTGTTGCTAATTTCTTACCATAATTTACATATATATAATTCTTAACTTGCTTTTCACCATTATTATTTAAGATAGCTATAACACTTTGATCTATCTTATCTAATGTTTCAGTATCTACACTTTTAATATTATAGTCATGAATAATGGTCTTACGCACATAAGAAGCTAATTCTTCTATATTACCATCTTGATATAAAGAAGAAATAGTTGCTCTAATTTTCTCATCTTGTTCCTTTAGCAATTCAGCCATTCTTTTATTTATAAAACGATAATTATCATCTATTATAGTATCACTAATATAACTAGTAGTAAAATTATCTTGAGCTTTACTAACATAAGTACTAGCTCTTTCTAAATCATCATCATCTAAATAATCAAATAAGTAATGACCAAATTCATGAGCAAGATAAATTGGGTACATCATCTCTTCAGTCATTACTATTTTCTTTGTTGATGAATAATAAGCTGGAGTAATATAGGCTTTTTCTAAAGTTAAAGAAGAAACATCATTTAGAGTTAATTTATCATGTAGATAAGAGTCATCTATCATTGTAACAAATAAATTTTCTACTTGTTTATCATTCATACTTTTACCTCCAAACAAAGCAAACTAGTAAACTAACTATAAAACTTGCAATAGCTATTTTTATATAATTTTGTGGTTTACTACTACCTACATAGTTAGTATCATTTGCTGGGTCATAACAAGAAAGAGTAAGGGCAAATGTCATTATCTCGGCATAAAAAGGAATAGTACAAATAAAGGGAATAGTTAATTTAAAAATAATGATTAAAAAAGTAAATACTAAGGAACATAGTAACCAAAATTCTAAATTCTTAATATTTTTAACAAATAAATCATCATATCTTTTTTTATTTACTTTATTTATATCCATATTATATTTATCTTGGTTTTTATAATTCTTAATAAATTTATATACTTCAGTTTGTCTACTATAAGCATTTAATATAGTTACTTTTCTACTATATTTAATTATCTTATTTTTTAAGTCATATAAATCACAAGTAAGAGTTATCTTTTTATCCCTAATTTCTTTACTATAAATATTTAAAACTCTTACAATTTCAAATTCATCTATATTATCAATATTATCTATTAAGTAAGTAATAAACTTATCATCTTGCATTAATTTGTTTATACTCTTTCTTGTCTTTTTCATATATTTATCTTTTAAGTTATCTAAATCTTTTTTCTTGGCTAAAGGATTTACTTTAATTATTAATAACTTATCATCATCAATTACTAAAGCTGATAAATCTATGTTCCTTTTACTAGTAAAACTAATAGTAGCTAAGATAACTCCTACTATAAGTATTACTAATGTAATAATAGTTAGTATTAATAAATTATATTTAAATGAAATTATACTACTGAAAGTTAATAATAGTACTCCAACAATAATTATTATTACTGAATCTTTTAATGGTTCATAGCTATTACCATATTTTTTAGCTTTTACATCATTATACGGAAATATTTTCATGGAAACACTCTCCTATCTATATCAATTTTATCACTATCTATTTCTTTTGACAAATGGAAAAGTTAATGTTATAATATACCTCTTATCGATGGGAGTGGTTTTGGTGATAAGAGTTTTAAAGAAATTAAAGGTATATATAACTTATTTAACAACAGTTTCTATTTTAGCAACGATGATTATTTATGTAGCATATAAAAATCCTGATCTTTTAACATTTTACAATGCTAATGATGAAAAGTTTTTTGAAAGTGAAGAAATTATTAATAGTCCTTTTTCTAATACTAATAATGTAGAAGTAGTAAATAACAACACTACTGCACAAACAACCACTACTAATAATACTCCCACTTATGTATCTGTAAATACTGGGACCGGTTATGCTTTCCCAACCGTTAGTGGCTATTATATAAGTCAAGGCTATCGAGGAACAGCACATGATGGTATTGATATAGCAGGATGCCCTTATAACTCTAGTATCTTTGCTGTTAATGATGGTCAAGTTGTTACTGTATCAAGAAAATGGGATAATGGTCTTTATATAGTAATTAGGCATGATAATGGTTATTATACAATGTATGCTCATCTTGCTAGTGTTAATGTTTCTGTTGGTCAAAGAGTTAGTAAAGGCCAAGTAATCGCTGGTATGGGAAGAAGTGGTCTTGCTACTGGAGTACATTTACATTTTTCACTTTGGAATGCATATCCTTATAAAGGAAGAAGTTTAAACCCTTTCAGTTTATATTAATAGGTATTTGACTATACGCCTATTTTTTTTTGGAATAAATTACTAAGGAAAGGGGAAAATTTATGAATCAACAATATCAATATCGTCCTAACTTTAATTATCAAAGAAATAGTTCTAACTATTTAAGACAAGTTAGTGATGATAATAATCTTTACTCTAGTAGTGAAGGATTTACTTTAGGAAATATGTTTAAGGATAGTTATATACCTTATAAGAATTATACTCCACAAGTACTAACGCCTACTAGTGAACAAGATGACTTATTCTTAAGACTAAGTGAACAGGAGTTTGCCGCTCATGATTTAAATTTATATTTAGATCTTAATCCACAGGATGGGAATATGTTAGAGATATTTAATCAGTATCGAAAGGAAGCTAATAATCTTTTAAATGAATATGAAGCTAGATATGGTGTTATTAATATCTCTAGTGAGGCTTTAAAAGATAGTCCCTTTAAATGGGAAATGGAAAACTTTCCATGGAATGAAGGAGGTATGTAAATGTGGAAGTATCAAAAGAAATTACAATATCCAATTAATATAAAAAGAAAAGATTTAAATATGGCCAAACTATTAGTCGAACAATATGGTGGTAGTAATGGCGAGTTAAGTGCTGCTTTAAGATATCTAAATCAAAGATACACTATGCCTGATAATAAAGGACAAGCTCTACTAACTGATATTGGTAGCGAAGAACTTGCTCATATTGAAATGATTTCTACTATGATTTATCAATTATTAAAAGATGCTACTATTGAGGAGTTAAAAGCAGCTGGGCTTGATTCTCATTATGCCGGACACAAAAGAGCCTTATACCCTACCAATGCTGATGGCGTACCGTTTACAGTAGATTACTTTGCTACAACTGGTGACCCATTAGCAGATCTAGCAGAAGACATGGCTGCTGAACAAAAAGCAAGAGCAGTTTATGAGAACTTAATTGATTTAACAAATGATCCAGATGTCATTGGACCACTATTATTCTTAAGACAAAGAGAAGTCGTTCACTATAATTTATTTAAAGCTTTATTTGATGAATATCAAGAAAAATATAGATAAAGACTAGCCTACCAAGACTAGTCTTTTACTATATATTTTATGGTAAAAGAAATTGACATTTTCTAGAACATACTATACTATATTAAAACAACAATTCATTTAACATCGTTGATGTTTAAATAAACAAATAATTATATAAAAGGAGGAATATTAAACATGTGTAAATTAGGAGATATTATTGTTGTAAATAACTATATTGGAGAAGACGGTATGGTAATAGGCAAACACTCATTTATTGTAGTAAATGATAAACCAGACTTTATTGAAGGCTTAGGTTATGATTTAGTTACTAATGTAATGTCCAGCTTTAAAAATGAAGAACAAAGAAATAGAAAATTAAGATTTATGGAAAATATTGAAATTATTAGTGATGATATTATTTCAAATAAAAATATTAATAAGAAAAGTGGTTTTGTTAAAGCTGATCAACTTATTTATTTTGATAAATCAAAAATAGATTATTATGTTTTAGGTCACATAAGTGATGAGTTATTAGACGAACTAATAATGATAATTATGATACTTGCTAAAAGCAATAAATTACGTAATAATCTAAATAATATAAAAGAGGCAGTGGTAAACTAAAGTTTGACAATTAATGCTTTAAATGCTATAATACAAGCCAATCTTAGCTTGATATTTGCATTATTTTTAAAGTATAATTATATTAATAAATAGAAAGATAGTGAGGTGGTCTTATGAATACTAAAAAAGAAATCAAATTTCCAAATGGTTTTTTTACACAATCTAGGCCTACAGTAAGCACTAAAGAAACATTAAAAGATGTTATTCCAATAAAATGGTCTAAAGAAGTAATGTCATCAAAAAAAAAGGCAATTGTCTACTCAGCTAAAGAAAAAAAATCATAATTATAAATATTTATTTTGTATTTAACAGAAAAGGAATGATTATTAACAATCATTCCTTTAATTAAATACTTCCATAAGAAGTGGTACTACATGTTTCTTTCTAGAAACAACATCAGCAAGATATGTACCTTCTTCCATATCTTTACGATAAGCAAGTTCCATTAAATCTTTAGCTTTTCTATTATAGATAACATAAGAACCATTTTCAATAATATCAGTTATATAAAGTGCTACAAGTGAATAGTTATTTGCTTCAGCTACTTCATCTAGTGTATCTAAATACTTATCCATATTCTTTTTAATATCATCAAAGTTAGTAGTAAAGAATTGTCCTATACCCATTGTTTTATCATTTACATTATAAAGTTTAAAGTCATTATATAAGACGTCTTCTTCACTCATACCTTCAAGTGAGGTACCAGCTTTAATCATATCAAGACCATATTCTTTATAGTCAACTCCTGCTATTTTAGCAAGATAGTGAACAGCTTCTACATCAAGTTGAGTTGCTGTTGGACTTTTTAGTATTAAGGTATCAGATAAAATACCAGATAACATCATACCAGCCATCTCTTTAGTAATTTCTATTTCTTTTTCTTTATATAAAGTATAAATAATAGTATTAGTAGAACCAACTGCCATATTTCTAAAGTTTACTGGACTAGCAGTTGTAATTGATCCTAAGTTATGATGATCAAATATTTCTTTAATCTCTGCTTCATCTAATCCTTCAGCACTTTGAACCTTTTCATTATGATCCACTAATATTACTTTCTTTGGATGTTTAGCTTCTAAATCAGTTATTCTTAAAAGTCCTAAGCATTTACCATTTTTAGCATTGATTACTGGATAATTAGTGTGTCTTAATTTCTTATTTATTTCTAAAATATCATCTACATAAATATTTTCATCAAAGGTTACAGCATCCTTAGTAGTTCTTGTCATATTACCAATATAATTAGCTAGACTAACTAGTCTTGATACATGATAAGTATCATAACTACTTCTTATAATATTAACTTTATTCTTTCTAGCTATTTCTAAGTGTTTATCTTTAATTTCTCCATTACCAGTTAAAATTATCATCTTAACACCATTTTCTACAGCATATTCAATAACACTATGACGATCTCCTACTATTAGAATATCAGTTTTCTTTAGTTTTACTGTTTCAAGAAAAGTAGTGCTACGGTAAGCTGCAGCTAACAAGTTTCCTTCAATTTCTTCATCAAACTTTAACACTTCTTCTGCTTTTAACACTTCTAGTAAGTTGCTATATGATGTTTTTAATAGATTAACTTCATCATTAATAAAGTGATGAGCTAAATCTTTAATAGTTACAATACCAAGTAATTTTTCTTTTTCATCTACTACTGGTACTCCAGTTAATCCTTGATTTAACATATATAAGTAACTATCATAAATAGATTTAGATTGATCTAGAAAATAATGTTTATGATAATCTACATCTTTAAGTTGTAATTTAACATCATTTAAATACTTTGGCATTTTCACTTTAAAATAATCTAGAGCATAAGCTGTTTCCTTATTAACATTTCCTAAGATACAAGCCTCAGTATTTTCTCCTAATTTTTTTTTTAAATATGATAGACTAATAGCACTACAGACAGAATCAGTGTCTGGTTTTCTATGTCCAAATATATAAGTTTTCTCCATATAACTCCCTCATTTCTGTTTAAGATTATATAATAATAAGTACTATTTGTCAAAAACTATCAACAATTATTTTTTATTATTAAGAATATAAGTATAAGAGTCACGACACATATCTTCTAAGGTCTTTGTTGGATTAAAACCAAGTTCTTCTTTTGCTTTAGTATTATCAGCATAACAACTAGCTATATCTCCTTCTCTTCTTCCGACTATTTTGTAATTAACTTTAATATTATTTACTCTTTCAAAAGTTTTAACTAGTTCTAAAACACTATACCCAGAACCAGTGCCTAAGTTATAGATACTTAATCCTTTAGCTTTCTTAAGAGCTAGTACATGTCCTTTAGCAAGATCTACAACATGGATATAATCTCTTACTCCTGTTCCATCTTTGGTATCATAATCATCTCCAAAGATACTTAAACATTCTAACTCTTTAGTAGCTACTCTAACAATATAAGGCATAAGATTATTTGGGATACCATTAGGACTTTCTCCTAGTAAACCTGTCTCTTCATTACCAATTGGATTAAAATATCTTAAAATAGTAATATCAAGACTATTGTCTGCTTTATAAATATCTTTTAGAATCATTTCTATCATCAATTTAGTAGTACCATATGGATTAGTTGTTGATAAAGGAAAACTCTCTTTGATTGGTAACTCTTTAGGAGTTCCATAGACAGTAGCACTTGATGAGAATATAAACTTTTTACAGCTATATTTTTTCATTACTTCAAGTAGATATAGTGTTGATATTAAATTATTCTCATAATACATAAGTGGTTTCTTAACACTTTCTCCTACTGCTTTATACCCAGCAAAATGAATTACTGCTTCTATATTTTCTTTACTAAATATTTCTTCTAGTAAACTCTTATTACAAACATCTCCCTCATAAAGTTTAACATCACTTCCTGTTAGAGTCTTAATCTTATCAAGAACTTCTTTTTTACTATTACTAAAGTTATCAATAATAACTACTTCATAATTATTTTTTAATAATTCACAAACAGTATGACTACCAATATAGCCACATCCTCCTGTTACTAATACTCTCATTTAATCACCATCCTAAAATAATAATACCATTTTTAAGAAAAGAAAAAAAGAGCTTTATGCTCTTGATACATATTTTCCATCTTTTGTTCCAACAAGAATTTCTTCATCTTGTTTAATAAATAATGGAACTTGTACTACCATACCAGTTTCTAATGTAGCATTTTTCATAGCAGAAGATGAAGTATTACCTTTAACAGCATCTTCAGTAGCTACTATTTTCATAACAACTTTATCTGGTAAGTTCATACCTAACATTTCACCTTCAAAGAAAATAATCTCTACTTCTAAGTTTTCTTTTAAGAATTTTGCATCATCACCAATTGTACTCTTATCAAGTTCAATTTGTTCATAGTCTTGCATATTCATGAAGTAATAAGTATCTCCCATACTATAAAGGAATTGCATAGGTTTCTTTGAAATATGTGCTGTTTCTACTTTAACTCCAGCATTGAAAGTCTTTTCAGCAATAGAACCTGTTCTTAAGTTTTTAAGTTTTGCTTTAACAATAGCTGCCCCTTTACCAGGTTTTACATGTTGACTATCAAGTACCATATAGATATTACCATCAGCTTGAATAGTAATTCCGTTTTTTAAATCATTGGAATTAATCATATCTTATATCCTCCTTTAGTTATTACTTCTTTTCTTTGTGTTCAGTATGATGTCCACATTTTGGACAATATTTATTAATGTCTAGACGATCAGTTGTATTTTTAACGTTTTTAGGTGTACGATAATTTTCTTCTTTACAAACTGTACATACTAGTGTTTTCTTTTGTCTATTTCCTACTTTTGCCATGACACTACCTCCTTGTTTCTTTAAAATTATATCAGAAAAACCTCTATTGGTAAAGGTTTTTATTTATTTAGTTCTTTTAAACGTTCAATTGTTCTTCTCATTTCAAGATCATACTGAACCATTTCTAGTCCACCAAATTCTTTTAAGAAGTCTTCTTCTTCCATTTGGTATTTATCTGCTAATTCTTTAGCTTCTTTCTTAGCATCTTCTTCGCTTACTTCAATCTTTTCTAATTTAACAATTTCTTCAAGCATTAAACGATAAAGAACATTTTGATAAGCTTCATCTTTTAATTGATTTCTTAAGTCTTCTTCTTTACTTCCAGTTATTTTATAGTATAAGTCTAAATTTAGTCCTTGCATCATCATTGATTGTTCTGCACGTTTTAAAAGACGAGTTGTTTCTTCTTCAATCATTCCTTCTGGAATATCTACTTCCACATTCTTAGCTACTTCACTTAGTAGTTTATCAATATAGATATTTTCATTTTCCATCTCTTTTTGAGCAAGAATATTCTTCTTAACTTCTTCTTTTAGACTCTTTTCATCATTAACACCATCAAGTGCTAAATCATCAAAGAAATCTTGATCAAGTTCTCTTTTTTCTTTAGTCTTAATCTCATGTACTTTTACTTTAAATGTAGCTTCTTTTCCTTTTAATGATTCTTCATGGTATTCTTCTGGGAATGTAACTTTAATTTCTTTTTCTTCTTCCTTTTTCATACCAATTAATTGTTCTTCAAAACCAGGAATAAATGTTCCGCTTCCAATTTGTAATGGATAGTTTTCACCTTTTCCACCTTCAAAAGCTTTGCTTCCTAAGAATCCTTCATAATCAATTGTTACTAAATCATCAGCCTCAACTGAACCATCTTCTTTAATTACTAATTCAGCATATTTATCAAGTAATTTCTTAACTTCTTCCTCTACTTCTTCATCAGTAACTGTTGCTTTTTCTTCTTTAACTCCTAATCCTTTATAGTTTTTAATAGTAACTAAAGGACGAGAAGTAATAGTAAACTTAAATGTAGCTTGATCTTTATCAATACTAGTCAATTCAACTTCACCAGGAATTACAGGTATTACTTTTGCTTCTTCAATAGCTCTAGTATAAGCATCTTGTAATACAATATTACCAGCTTCATCAAATAATGTTTCTATACCTACTTTCTTATCATAGATATTTCTTGGACATTTTCCTTTTCTAAATCCATCAATAGTTACATTTTTTACTTTCTTCTTAAAGCTTTCATCTAGAGCTTTTTGCCACTCTTCTCCTTCAATTTTAATTGTTATTTCATGAATATTATTATTTTTCTTTGCCATACTCTTCCTCCTCCAATAGGCTTATTATACCTTATTTCTTAATGTGTTTCAAGAAATTTTAATTATTATTTTTAAGTATTAACATAGCATCTCCAAAAGAGAAAAATCTATATCTTTCTTTTACAGCATGATTATATGCTTTTAAGATAAACTCTTTAGTAGCTATAGCAGATACTAACATAAGTAGTGTTGATTTGGGTAAATGAAAGTTAGTTACTAAGCCATCTATTGAATCCACACTCTTTGATGGGTATAAGAACAAAGTAGTAAAACCGCTATCTTCCTTAAAGGTTCCATACTTTTCATAAATTGTTTCAAGTACTCTAGTTGAAGTTGTTCCAACAGCTATTATTCTTTTACCATTTTCTCTAGTCTTTCTAAGTAAATTAGCCGTATCTTTATCCATAGAGTAATACTCTGAATGCATCTTATGGTCTTCTATAATGTCTTCCATTACAGGACGAAATGTTCCTAGACCAACATGTAAAGTTACATAAGCGATATTAACACCCATTTCTTTAATCTTTTCTAGTAACTCTTTAGTGAAATGTAGTCCGGCAGTAGGTGCAGCAGCACTACCTATTTCTTTAGCATAAACTGTCTGATATCTTGACTGATCTTTTAATGTCTCATGAATATAAGGTGGAAGTGGCATAGTACCAAGTTTATCTAAGACTTCATAGAATATTCCTTCATAGCTAAACTCTACTACTCTAATACCTTCTTCACCAATCTCTTTACAAGTTGCTACTAACAATCCATTTCCAAAAGATATTTTATCACCAACATGAATTCTCTTAGCTGGTTTTGTAAGACACTCCCAAATATCTCCTTCTTCATTTTTAAGAAGTAACAATTCAATTACTGCTTTAGTAACATCTTTCTCTCCAATTAATCTAGCAGGTAATACTTTAGTATTATTTAAAACCAAGGTATCCCCTTTTTCTAGATAAGATAATAAATCAGGAAACATCTTATCACTTATTTTTTTCTCTTTACAATCTAACACCATAAGTCTTGAACCATCTCTTTTTTCAAGTGGTGTTTGAGCAATTAACTCTTTATCTAAATCATAATCAAATTCATCTAATCTCATCTAAATCATTCCCCCAAATAAATTATTCTGATAGCTTATCTCTAACTGTTCATATGCTTTAGGTGTAACACATCTTCCTCTAGAAGTTCTTTTTAGGTATCCTTCTTGTAATAGATATGGTTCCATAACATCTTCAATCGTTGATACTTCTTCCCCAATACTACTAGCTAAAGCCTCAATACCAACTGGTCCACCATTAAATCTTTCAATAATAGCTCTTAATAGTTGATGATCAGCTTCATCAAGTCCACCTTTATCTACTTTTAATCTATCTAAAGCTTTTTTCATCACTTCTAAATCAATTACCTCTTTTTTATCAACTAAGGCAAAGTCTCTTACTCTTTTAAATAAACGATTAGCAATTCTTGGTGTTCCTCTACTTCGCTTAGCAAGTTCTAAAGCAGCTTCATCGGTAATATCCATCTTCAAGACTCTACTAGTTCGTTTAACGATAGCACTCAACTCATCATCAGTATAAAACTTAAGTTTAGAAACTATTCCAAATCTATCTCTTAAAGGACTTGATAAGTCCCCTGCTCTAGTTGTTGCTCCAACTAAGGTAAAAGGTGGTAAATCTATTTTAATATTACGAGAGTTTCCTTCACTACCAATAATTATATCAAGAGTAAAGTCTTCCATCGCTGGATATAATATTTCTTCAATATATCTTGGCATTCTGTGAATCTCATCAATAAATAAGACATCACCTGGCTCTAGGGTTGATAAAATAGCTGCTAAATCGCCACTTTTTTCAATAGATGGACCACTAGCTGTTTTTATATTAACTCCCATTTCTCTAGCTATTATATAAGCAAGGGTTGTTTTACCAAGTCCAGGAGGACCATATAACAAAACATGATCTAATGTCTCATTTCTCATCTTTGCTGCTTCTATAAAAACATGAATATTTTCTTTAACTTCACTTTGACCAATATATTCATCAAGTACTAAAGGACGAATGCTAGATTCTAACTCTTCATCATCAGTTTGTTCTTCACTGCTAACTACTCTATCATCCATAACTACCACCTCCTACTTCTATTTTAGAAATAAACTTAAAGCTTGTTTAATTTGATTTTCAATACTTAAACTACTATCTACTTTAGCAAGTACACTCTTAATCTCTTTTTCTTTATAACCAAGACCAAGCAAGGCATCACGGACTTCCATAAGAGAGTCTGTTCTAACACTATCTAAGTCTTTAAAGTCATCTAACTTACCTTTTAAGTCTAGTACTATTTGCTTAGCTAGTTTATCCCCTATCTTTGGAAATTTCTTAAGATATAAAATATTTTCTCTTTCAATCGCATCTTTTATTCCTGCTAAGCTTCCTGTTGCAAGTATTGGAAGAGCCATTTTAGGGCCTAAACCTTTAACTCCTATTAGTTTTAAAAACATTTCTTTATCATTTTTCTCTTTAAAACCAAATAAGAGATGTTCATCTTCCTTTATCTGTTGATATAAATATATCTTATAATCTTTTTCTTCTTCAAAAGAAAAAGGATTAGGTGTATAGATAAGATAACCAATGTTGTTAGTTTCTAATACTATGCTATTAGAATTAATTTCTTTAACAGTCCCAATCATATAATCATACATATTAACACCTAGTTTTCCTTTATATTACAATATACACTTTGTACATCATCAATATCTTCTAAAAGTTCATATAGTTTTTCTACTTTTTCACGCGTTTCCTCATCAACTTCTACTTCGTTTTGAGCAACATATGTAACTTCTGATGTTAAAAACTCGGCTACTCCCATATTAACTAGGGCATCTTTTACTTTGATAAAGTCTTCTGGTTTAGTAGTAATCATATAACTTTCATCTAGTTTTTCCATATCTAGTGCTCCAGCATCAAGGGTTGTCATCATCACTTCATCCTCATCATAATCACTAGGAATCTCAATTAAACCAACACGGTCAAATAAATAACTAACAGAACCATCTGTTCCTAAGTTTCCACCATGTTTTGTAAAAGTACTCCTTACAAAAGATGCAGTTCTATTTCTATTATCAGTTAAACAATCAACCATAAAAGCTGTCCCTGCAGGACCATATCCTTCATAACGAACAACATCATAATGCTCATTATCACTAGCTCCTTTTGCTTTATCAATAGCCTTTTGAATATTATCTTTTGGCATATTAGCCGCTTTTGCTTTCTCAACTACTAATCTTAAACTTGGATTAGCATCAGGATCAGGTGTTCCTTGTTTAGCAGCAACGTATATCTCTTTTGCTAATTTTTGAAATACTTTTCCTCTAGCAGCATCTATTAATCCTTTTTTACGATGAATAGTTGCCCATTTAGAATGTCCACTCATTTATCTCACTCCTCTTTTCTTTAATATGATAACATATTTTTTATATCTTTAAAAGAGCAAAAGAAAAGAACTTTTCACTAGTTCTTCTCTAATTTATAACTCATTACTTCACTTAAATTATTTTTGGTCTTTACTTTTATCTTTACAGTTTCTTTAGGATTTAAACTTTTATAAGTAAATGTTATATTATCACCAGTATCAAATCTCAACTTTAATGTAGATGATGACATAGTAGTTTTGTTATTATTAACTAAATCAAATTCTACTTCTGTATCCTTAGTTGAACTATTGCTTATCTTTAAATTACTCAAACAAAGATTGTTATAACAAGTAATACCATCAAAGAATTGAGTTGTATTCATCATGAAATCATCATCCGTTTTGACATTTTCTTTTCTAGTTGAAAGCATTACTCCAATTATTAGTAAAGGTATTCCAATAATTATAAGAATTATACTAATCACTTGATTTTTTTTCATATTTCCTCCTAATTTTTAGAAACTGTTTTACAATTTCCAGCAAAATCACAAGCCTTGCAACTAACCCCTACTGAATCTTGGCAAAGATTTTCACCAACAGTTTCATATCTTATCCAAGAATCATTTCTAGTTACTGCTGGTTTTTCCCAAGTACAGGAAGTAACTTTTAATCCTGAGGCACTATCGGACATTAAAACCCTATAACGATTTTTATATAGCTTAGTTGGATTATCAACACATTTTGACCCCCTATAATTAGTATATTTGGTTATAGTTACACTAGGAACACTTTTATCAACATTAATTCTTAATTTCACTGCCGGACAATTTCTTGAGTTTCCTGCATTATCTTTAACTGTATAAGCACTAAAATTTTGAAATTCTTTAGTATAGTTTATGACAGCATCAGCAAAATACTGTCTAACGCAGCCACTACCACCAGTATCAGCACATCCTTTATAGACTCTAAAGTTTTTATTAGTCCAAGTCGTATTTTCCTTGTTATGAGTACAAGTTGGAGCTGTTTTATCATATTTTATAGTCGTAGTACAGGTTGCTGTTTGCCCAGCCTTATTTTTGACATAACCAACTATCCTATGAGTTCCATTGCTATTTATAGTTCCAGTTTTCTTCTTATTATAACCACCAATTCCATACGAAGTTGATGACTTATTAGGGTTTAAGGTATAAGTTACCGTACCTCCACGGTACCAACCATTTGTACCAGCTATTCCACCTGATACTGTTATAGAGCAAGCTGGAGTTTTGCAATCAGTTGTAGAGCATGATTCTGATTCAGTTCTAGTATCACATTGTCTTTTAGTATTAGCATCAATACTTGTTATAGTAGTTGTTATTTTTTGACTTCCACAAGTACCACTACAACTTCCAGCTGTTTCTTGCTCTATCAAATTATTACTTTCACATTCTTTATAAACTTTATAACTAGTTTGATAAACTTCACTAGTATTGCCTAATTCATCTTTTACTTTAATATAAATTTTTCTTGCTTTACCATCATATTTTCCGGTAAAAAGCCAAGTAACATTTTGATACCCTTCAGAATTTTCCATATAAGTTTGCCAAGTACTATTTTTAAAATCTGAAGTATTAGAAATCATATAATATAATTTACTATCTGTTTTATCAGTTCTATCTTCAATAGATAAGTGAATATAAGTATCTAAACTATTATAATCATCTTCTTTACTAACAATAGCTATATCTTTTATAATTGGTGAACTTTTATCGATATAATATGTGTCTGTATTAACAACGCAATAATTACCAAATTTGTCATACGCTTTAATACGTCCATAGAAATGTCCTTGATCCTTGTAAGTTATTTCAATGGCACTAGAACTTTGATTATTGTTACTAGTATCTTTATTATCACTTGATGAATTACTATCTATATCAGTAACATCATTAGATGTATAAAACTGTTCACTACCTTTTAGCTTTTTATCTTTAATTCCTATCAAATTAGTTCCATATGGAGTACAAACTTTAGTTTTATTATCTGTAGCAATAAAACATCTTTCAAAGTTCCATTTTTTAACACTATCTGGTGGTGTAATTTTAAGTTTTACATCTTTGCTTTGCCACTTCTCTTTTATACTGCCATTAGTGCTAATTATGTTAAAATCACCACAATTTGGTCCTTTTTTATTTATTACATATTGCTTGGATGTCTTATCAGTAGTATTTCCACTTTTATCAGTTGCACTTACTTTAATTATATAGTTTCCTTCATCCTTTATAGTAATGGTAATAGGATTTGTATATGATTCTTTACTACTCTTTTTATAAGTTGTACCATTTTTTATAATTTCATAATTAAATGAATCAACACCTACATTATCAGTGATTTTTATAACTATATTAACATCTTTATTAGTACTAGCAGATGATGGGGTCAAACTAATAATAGGTGCCTTATTATCAACTGAAGTTATATAATCAGCACATTTAAAAATAGTATAGTATTTGTATTTAGCCACTCCAGTTTTTATAGCATAAACTCTATTAGTTATATCATCGTTTGTAGATACACATTCTTTTCCATTATAATCTTTAACTTTATCTAAATATTTTTTAGCATATAAAGTTGCTATGGTAACAGAACTTTTATCACCTATTTCTTTAGGCAATTCACTTCTATAATCGGTAAAATATTGTTTACCAGCTAAAGTAATCAAATCTTCTTGAGACTTATAATATTTTTCTTTAGCAGAAGATAAAAAATGATTAGTTGTTGCTATTCCTACAGTTACTAAAATAGAAAGAATTACTATAACACTAAGTAATTCAATAAACGTGAAACCTTTTTTATTTTTTTTAGTTTGTTTAAGTTTTTTCATTTAATTCACCTACTCTAGTAAAAGAATAACATAAAATAAATTTAAAAACAATTGATAATATATATTTTTTTTGATATTATTTAGGAAAGGTGAACACTATGAAATATATTGTTATTAAAAAAAGAAAGATTGAAATTAAAACTCTATCTTCATTTAAGGATAGAGTTAAAAGTATTAGACTTGTGTTAGATACTATAAATAATGGTTACTATTTTCCTAATAAAAAAGGAATAAACACTTACTTTTTTTGTCAAAGAGTAAATATCTATCAAGTAGATGAAAATAATAAAATACTTTATTGTTATTTAAACTATAAAACAGAAAAGTTTATTTTTAGAAAGAGAAAAGTAAAAGCTATATACATTTTACCCCTTGCTATCAAAGACTATTACAAGGTAGGAGACACTATTAAAATAGAAGAATGTTAATTTCTTCTATTTTTACTAATTAATTCTAAATCTACTGTTAACTGATTAATTCTTTCAATTATTCTTCTTGCCTTTATTTTATCAACTCCATTATTAGTATTACTTAGTGTTAACTCTAATTCTTCTTTTGTTAGATTAGAGGTAAAGAAAGTAGGAAGATGTTCTTCCATTCTATATTGAAGTAGTGGTGCTAATACCTCATCTCTACTCCAATTAGTAGTATTTTCCGCTCCAATATCGTCAAGTAATAATAATGGTACTGTTTTTAACTTAGTAAACTTTTCTTCATAATCATTACCAAAGCTAGACTTTAAACTTCTAAGTAGTTCTGGATAATAAACCATTACACTAGCAATATCTTTCTTAGCCATCTCATTAAAAAGTGAAGCTATTAAATAGGTTTTACCACTTCCAAAAGAACCATGTAAATAAATCCCCTTAGGATTTTCTCCTTTTAAATAAGTATCAATAAACTCTTTAAAGTATTTAATTATCGGGAGTCTTTTTTTATCATCCTTATAAACATTACTAAAGGTAGCCTTTTTTATATCTTCCGGTAAGTCATAACAAGTTATTTTCTTTTGATAACTATAAATTTCTTCTTCTTTTAGTAAGTATTTGCAAGGAACATAAGAAAAGTTTAATTTATCATTTTCAAGAAAAGCTTTAAAGAAATAGCCATTAACTCTATTCTGACAATCCTTTAGGCTAGTACACTTTTTACAATGATTAGATTCTATTACACATTCTTCTAATTTAGATGTATATTTCATAAGTTCATCATCACTTACATCAATTAAATCTACATAATCTTTAAAATCTTTATTAGAGCATGCATCCATATAAGAATGCTTTAATTTTTCTATATTTCCCCTACTCATCATAAAAGATATATTTTTCATACTTAGTCACCTCAGTTCCTAGATTTATTATAAGTGTCATTTACTTTTTTTGCAAAGTATATTTTATACTACTTGATATTTTTAACTATGATTTTATTATTTATTCCCCTTAATTTACATAATTCTATACCAATTCATATTCCCTAGTTATTATTCTTTTATCCGAGCAAAACTCTATTACATATTTATTATTTTTCTTACAAATTATTATTCCAACCGTTTCATTTTCATAAATAGTCTTTATATTTTTATCGATATAATTCATATAAGTCATAATTTGACCAGTATGTTCTTTCTTAAGTTCAGTTACCTTTAATTCCACAACTACATAACATTTGTATTTAATGTTGTATAAAAGTAAATCTATATAATTATATCTATCTCCAAATTTAATTTTGTATTCATTCTCTATAAACGTAAATCCATTACCCAATTCCTTCAAAAATAGCGAAATATCTTCAAGAATTAGTTTTTGTAAAACTTTCTCTGATACTATTTCTTTATTTTGAAAATTCTTAATTTGAATAGGGTTTTTTACAAAATCTACTACACTTGGTGTTTCTTTTTTTATTAATTTATTCTTTGTGTCCTTGGGCAATCTTTCATATTCATTAGATTTAATTATCATTTGAAGTTCTCTTTTAGAAAGATTTCTTTTAGTAATCTGGTCTATGTAATAATCTATTTCATTATTATCATTTAACGGAAAAAGGAGTCTATAATGAGACATTGTTAATTGTGCACCCAGTGGATGCACTTTTGAAAATAAGTATAACTTTCTCATATCAAACAAATATCTAACGCTGTATTTTTTACCAATTTCATTTGTTAATTTTTTTGAATACTCTTTTATTATTGCCTCACCATAATTATTTCCTGCTTCCGATAGAAGTTTACCAACATTATAGTATTTTTGAATCTCATATTTGTTTTTGCTATAATCTTTTACTTTTTTGTTTAACTCATTATCAATAAGTTCTCTTTTTATTTCATTATAATAATTCATATCCATCCTTTCTATGGACTATAAGTCCTAATATTATATCCTTTATTATTAAACTCTATTTCTATATTTCCATCCAAATCTGTTCTATAAATTTCACTATTACTTAAAGCATTTAATACTGACTTCTTCGGATGACCATATCTATTATTTTCACCAACACTAATTAATGAATATTTAGGATTAATCTCATTTATAAATTTTTTACTTGAAGATGTATTAGATCCATGATGACCTACTTTTAAAATATCAATCTTAGGTAGATTATAACTATTTATAATATCTTGTTCACTTCTAACACTAGCATCTCCCATTAATAATAATTTAGAAGATGAAATCATTCCAAATAAAACCGTACTAGCATCGTTTTCATCAGTAAAACTATTATTAATCACAAGAAAGTTAAAGTTACCAATAGAAATATTATCACCCTTTTTTAGCTTAGCAATATTTATATTATTATTTAAAGAGTAAGTTACTACTCTTTTTTCTATACTATTTAACCGATTACTATTTAAATAAACATTATCTACTTTAAAGTATTTAACTATTTTAAAATATTCACCAATATGATCCATATCACCATGGCTAATCAAAATAGTATCAATCCTTCTTATTCCTTTTGATCTTAAAAATGTTACTAAATCATCTCCTACTGACCATTTATCAAGACTACTATTAATACTACCTCCGGTATCTAAAAGCATAGATTTATTATTAGAAACAAACAAGATACTATCTCCTTGTCCTACATCTATCATATACATTTTATCTTCTACTACTATATTATTATAAAAATAGTGTGGTACTAAAAGTATTAATAAAAGATAAAGAACTTTTCTTTTATTAATAGCTATAAATATTATTAAGAGATAAATTATATAGATAATAATACTTAACTTTCTAAAGGTTAGATTAATACTTATCCCTTCAAAAAAGAATATACTTTTTTCAAAGAGATTAACTACTACTAAATAGATATCACTTAAGAAGGGACAAATGGCTACTATAAAAGTTAGTGGAAATAAGATAGAACTTACAAATGGAACATAAAATAAGTTATAGATAATACTAAGTAAATTAACATTAGAGAAATAATAAAGAGAGATAGGTAAAGAGAATAAAAAAGCAAGTATAGATGTTTCTACTAGTCTAAATAATTTCTTATCTTGCTTTTTATTATCATAGTATAGAATTAGACCTGATGATATAACAAAGGAATAATTAAAACCAATATCTTTAATACTTGCTGGATTTATAATTAATAGCACTATAAGTGCTAGAATAAGCATATTGAAAGTGGAAAGACCTAAGTGAAATTCTTTATTAGGTTTAAAAATCGATAGAAAAACTAAAGCTCTTAAAATGGAAGCACTAGAATCAATTATCAAATAGTAAAGGAAAAGAGGTAATATCATTAAATGAATTTTTCTTTTTTTAAATAGCGAATAGAGAAAGTAATAGATAATTGACAAGTGACTTCCTGATAGGGAAAATAAATGAGATATCCCAACAGTTTGGAGTGACTTTTTAACTTTATAAGATAAATCATCTTTATTTCCTATAATAAAAGCTTTTAAATATGGAGATACTCTACTATCAAAAGAAGATAAATAATTATATAGTCCATCTTTTATAAAATAGATAATATTTCTATTTTCTTTTAATATTTTAATATTTTTAACTATTAAATAATTATTACTCTTTAAAGTACCAGTAACTCTAATAATACTACCTAAAGTTATCTTCTTATATTCTTTTAATTCTTTTTTATTTTTTATATAGTATGTGAGTGGTAAAGTTTTATTATTTTTTAATGTGAAGTTCAAATAATCATCAGTAAATCTTTTTTTGATAACTTTTCCTGTTAGAGTTTGTTCTCCTTTCTTATAACCTACTGATGTTATGTTAAAAATGGTAGTGTATATGAGGGTAATAATTAAAAGAATAATAAGTAATAATCTAGAGTGTAATATTATCTTTAATACTTTCAAATAAAGTATCTCCAATTCCTTTCACTTCTTTTAACTGATTAGTATCAGTAAACTCGCCTTTTTCTTCTCGGTAGTTAATAATCTCTTTTGCTTTAGCTTCACCAATACCTGGTAGAGTCATTAACTCTTCAAGTGTTGCATTGTTTATTGAAACTTTAGTATTAGATGTAGAATTATCCTCGATGATAGTAGAAATACAAGCATCATTTTTTATACCATTATTAGAAATACATTTTTCTTGTTCTTGTTTTTCCTCTTCTTTTACCTTAGTAAAGTTCTTAACTTCATCATAAGAATAAACAATGATAACCATCTCATCAGTAACTTTCTTAGAAAGATTTAAAACTGAGGTATCAGCATCACTTTTTAACTCTCCTGCTAGATGAATAACATCTATTACTCTACTACCTTTTTTCATACTATAAGTACCAGGATTATTAATTGCTCCTTTAATATCTACTAAGTAGTATGTTTCCTTATCAGTAGTAGTTTCTTCTTTCTTAGGTGTTAATACTATTTTCTTAGTACTAATCTTTTTCTTTGGTGTAAAATGACTTCTAAAGATTAAAAATGAAGCTGTGACTGACAGTAAAAATAATAACAAAAGGACAATTAATTTTCTATGTCGATAAGAAAAAGTCATGGTCTTTCCTCCTTTCGCTACCACTATAACAGATAGCTTTTTAAAAAGCAAAGAGGCAAAAATTACATTTTGCCTCTAAAACTACCCCTCAAATTGCCAAATTGAGCTCTGAATTTAACAAATTCACCTGTAAACTACCCCTCAATTTACAATATCTCGGTTTCAAACCACAAATTTTATTTTTTTTTATTTTTTTCTTCTTCTCTTATTCTAGTTTCTATACATACCCTTTGAACAAAGGCTATTGAAACCATTAAACACAAGGTAAAACTACCTCCATAGCTAATAAATGGTAAAGGAACACCAGTCATTGGCATCATTCCTAAAAGTCCCATCAAGTTAACACAAATATGTAAGAATATATAGAAAAGTACCCCATAACAAATTAATGCTCCCCTATTTGTATAACTCTTTTTAGCTATTAAATAGATTCTAAATAAAACAAATATATAAGCTAGAATAAGAACTATTCCTGTAACAACACCTAACTCTTCTACAATAACAGCAAAGATAAAATCAGTATAAGGTTCTGGTAAATACAAATACTTTTGGGTACTATTACCAAGTCCTACTCCTGTTAATCCCCCATTATTAATAGCAATATAACCATTACAAACTTGATTACCTTCATTTAATAATCTTGAACAAGGATTAGTAAAAGTTAATCTTTCTAACTGTCTTTCATGAATCAAAGTCTTCCCCATCATAGTAAGAACTAAAGCTGCAAACAGTACTAAAATAACACCAAAGGTAATAATTTTACTCTTTACTACTCTCGGTATTGGTACTATTAAAAACATAAAAATAACTATCAATGAAAAGATAATAGCCGTTCCAAGATCTGGTTGTAAAATAATTAAGAAAGCAATAATTCCACCAATAACCAAGGGAATAGCACTTACTAAAGGACTAGATAACTTTTTCTCATTTAGTTCATAATACCTTGCAATAAAAGCAATAATAACTACTTTAGCAAATTCACTAGGTTGTATTGTAATAGGTCCTAGTTGAAACCAACTCTTGGCTTGATTAGTAACTTTACCGTATAAGAGTAAAGCAACTAAACCCGTTACTATCAGAATAAGTAGTGGTGTGGAAGAAATACCATATAATTTAGTATTAAACTTAATAATTATAAAACTAACTAAAGCACTAACCCCTAGGAATATTCCTTGTTTAATAAAATAACCATAAGCACTCTTACCACTCATATAAGCAGTTACATTACTTGAAGAAAATACCATTATAAGACCAAAGAGAAATAATAAAGCTGTTACAAAGAAAAGTGGTTTATCAAGATACTTGATTACTTTTCTTGTCTTAGTCATAAATTGTTATCACTCCTCTCTCTAGTATAAATATATCACAAACTAACTAGTTTAGAAAGAAGGAATAGTCATTTTAATTAACATCTTGACATTATTTATCATATTCTATATTAGAAAAAGGAGGAATCTATTATGTATTACTACGGTGGAGGAAGCTGTGGTTGTGGTGGTTCTATGCCTTATTATCCTACTTATGGATATGGCTACTACGGACAATCTAACAGTAACTACGCAATCATTTTAGTATTATTTATTTTATTAGTTATCGTTATCGGTGCTAGATATACAAGATAGAAAGGTTTATCCTTTCTTTTTCTTTAATATTGTGGTAAAATAATGCAAGAAGTGGATGTGGTACTATGTTAAAAACAAAAGAAATATTAGATGAAAAGGATAAAAGGCTAAGACTTATCAGTGAAGAGGTAACATTTCCTCTTACAAAAGAAGATAAGGAATTAATTGATAAAATGGTTACTTATCTTCATGATAGTCAAATAGAAAAGCTTGCTAAGAAGTATGATTTAAGACCAGGTATGGGAATGGCAGCTATTCAATTAGGAGTTCCCAAAAGATATTTAACAATTGTTCATGAAGTTGCTGAACAAGAATTTGATACTTATGTTATATGTAATCCAAAGATAATAAGCAACTCTGAAGAAAAGATTTATGTAGATATGGGTGAAGGATGTTTATCTATCAATAGAGATGTAGAAGGTATCGTTCCAAGATATGCTAGAGTAACAGTTGAAGGATATGATATAGATGGTAACAAAATAAGAATTAGAGCAAGAGAAGAATTAGCCATAGCCTTTCAACATGAAATAGATCATTTAAATGGAATACTATTTATTGATCATATAGATAAAAACAATCCTTATAAAGATCAAGATAAATATAGAGCAATATAAAAGATGAAGAGTAAATTTAAAATGTACCCAATGTCAAGGACTAAATAAAAAAGAGAGAATTTAAACAATGGATGCAAATAGATGATTTCTGTATTGTACAGGAGTCATCTTTTTTAAATTCCATTGATATCTATAATTATTGTAATATTCAATATAATCTTTTATTTCGTTGCATACATCTCTAAATGTAAAACAAGTATCTAAATTTAATTCATCTTTCATATGGCCAAAATAAGATTCTTGTGGAGCATTATCCCAACAATTACCTCTTCTAGACATAGATTGTTGAATATTATATTTTTTTAATAAATTATGAAATTTGGGGCTTGTATAATGAACTACTTGATCTGAGTGTATTATTACATTTTCATTTAATATTACATTTTTCTTACGATGTAGTTTTTTTACTGTTTCTAATGATATATCTAATGTCATACTTTCACTTATATAATAAGCAAGTACTTCATTAGTTTCTGCATCTTTTATAGTAGATAAATAACATTTCTTATTATCTCCATAAAACAAATAAGTAATATCGGTTAAAAGTACATTATATGGTATTCCAGTTTTAAATACTCGATTAATAATATTTTCACATGTAGTATGTTCTTGTGTTGCTTTCATCATTCTTCTATAAGGATTGGCCTGTCTTATTGGACATTTTAGCCCAAATTTTTTCATCAATCTTCTTATCTTTTTAAGATTAAAATGCACATTGAATTCATTATCAAGTACCATCATTATTTGTCTAGCACCTTTTTTACGTTTTTTAAATTTGTATACTTTTAAGATTAGATCAAAATCCTTTTGGTCTTTATTATCTCTTTCAATTCTTTTATTTTCATTTTTTAGATAATTGTAATATCCTGATTTAGAAACACCAATACATTTGCATAAATATGAAGTCATTCCCTTTAATTCATATTTATCATTGACATATTTTATTGTTTCAAATTTGATATTGATTTGATATCTGTTAAAATTCCCATTTCTATCAGTTCGTTTTTTTTTAATAATTCATTTTCTGTTTCAAGTAATTTTATCCTAGCTTCAGCTCGTTCAAGTTTTTCTTTGTCAGAAAGTTCTCTTTTTAGTGTATTTCCAGAATTTGTTGTCCTAGTATCAACTATTTCTCCCGTAGAATTTATTTGTTTTCTCCATCTATAAGCACAATTTTGAATTCTTATAATTCCAACAATTTCTGGATCTATATCACATTCTCTAAAAACATCTTGAGGGAATTTTTTATAGTTTTCACATTCTTTAACTAATTTATATTTAAATTCGTTAGTATATGTAATTCCTTTATTAGTTATGTTTTTAATCCATTTATTTTTAGTTAACTTTTTTACTTGAGCATCTGTAAATAAAATTTTTGACATTTTTATCACCACTTCCTTATATTATACATCAAGACATAATAAAAACCTATAAAGTAGGTCTCTCTTTTTTTGATAGTCCACCTTACAGGTTACATTTTAATTTCTTCATCTATTTTTTATTAACTACTTTTTATTGTAAATGGATCAGTTTTAGTACCTGTTCCCCCAGTTATTACTGCATAAGGACTTATAAATAGAGCTGGTTTTATTCCATATGTAGCATTAGCTGGTGCTGCTGCACTAAGTCTTCCATCAGTCTCAACATTATAAACGTCACTGTCAGTTGAGTTTAATAGCCAGTATTCAGTATTATTATTAATAGTGTCAAACTGTCCTGCCATTAATTCTCCTACTCTTAATAGTCCGATTTCAGAATCTACATAGTTTGTAGACTCCTCATTCATAGTTGTATCAGTATACTTAATTAATCGATAACTAGTACCTTGAGTATAAGGTGCTATAAACATTTTATAAGGATCAAGTAAATCTTGACTATAATCTTCAGTAGTATCATCCATATTTAGATAGTCTCTTTTATTTTCTTCTAAGAAATTAGATATAGTTGTATTTCCAAGAAAAGTACTACTTCCACCCCTATCAAAAGTTCTAGTTACATATGACCCTGATATCTTAATTGGTACAGCACTAGTTAGCTTAGTAAGTATATCATCACTATTGGTATTATGGCCCTCATGACTTACTATTCGGTATAATCTATTATCCTCATTACCAAATTTAACATATTCACCACTGTATCTATTTGAAAGGAGAGTACCAGTTAAATCAGTATCATTATCTCCTTCTAGTCTATAAGGATCATCTTCTGTTCCAGTACCTGCTACTATTTTCACAGTGGAAAGTAAATTTACAACGGGTCTAATACCAATTGTCCCATCAGTATTATGTTCAGCAATTTGTTCGAATCCATTATTATTTTGATACACTTCAAATATACTACTACTATCGTCATAAATAGGGGTTAGAGTAGCCCAAGTAAGTGTATTTTCTGCAGTAGTAGCTTCATTATTATTTTCAAAACCAACCCGTACCACCTCATAAGTATTTAATAAACCAACGGCATCAGTCACCATAGTTGTTTCAGGAATCTCACGAGAAAAATCACAGTTAGTAGGATCACAATTTAAGGCAGTTGCATTCCATTCACTATCAGTTTTGATAAATTTTTTATAATCTCTTAAATTACCTAAAAAGCCATCTACTGATGTATCATTTAACCATTGTTCCATATAACTTCCTTGAAAAGCACTACTGTTTCCATCACTATAAGAGATACTAGATATATTCCACTGAGTTATCATCTTAAGAGTATGTTCCTTTTGATTTACAGAAACAGCCCGCCAAAGTTTTCCACTATACCAAATATAATTATCTGTGTCACCAGACATAACGTAATAATCACTATTATCAAGACCACTACCAGTTTTACTAAGTATTGTATTAGAAGCAGTCATATTTTCATCACCAATAGCCATGTAATTATCAGGAAGCTTTAAATTAGAATTAACAAGTCCTAGTGAAACATAAAAATTTATCTTAGAAGAAGAGCTTGATACAATTTTTATTTTATAAGTTGAAGTCTTTCCCTTTTCTACTGGAGTACCTTCCACCACTGGTTTAGTAGCAGAATCTTTTGTATAACCTACTAAATAAAGACAATCATCTGGTTCAGCTTGATTATAATAAATAGAATTCTTAATAGTTCTATCACTAGTGTTGGTAATATCTATAGTTATTTCTGTTCCATCAGTAGGATAAGGTGGAGTATAAGAAATAATCCCATTTCCTGTTATATCAACTGTAGTTTTATTGCCCGTAGAATCCGTTATAGTAGCTGTTCCTGTTAAGTTTCCAGTTACTACACTATATTTTTGCACTCCTTGTACAGTAAACCATGCATAAGAAAAGTATCCTGTCATCATTAAAGCACTTACTCCTAATAAAATAAACATATAAGTTTTAGAGATATTAGTATTAGATAATTTTTTAATTAAATTTTTCATTTTTATCCTCTCCATATTCTATATAAATAATAACATAAAATAATCTACTTTTGAAGATATTTTTTACTAAACTGGAAAAAATAGTTATATTTTGCATACATTAAATTGAGGAGGGATAAGTTTGGCGTCATTCAAAGAAATTGTTACTAAAGCAGTAATTGGTAAAGGTAAAAAACAATTTACTGATAACTTATCATTACAAGCTTTAAATACCCCTACTACTGTATTAGGTTGTTGGGTAATTAACCATAATTTTAGTGGTGAAAAAATTAATAATATTGTAAATATTTCTGGTGGTTATGATATCAATGTTTGGTATTCTTATGATAATGATACTAAAACAGAAGTATTAAAAGAACATCATGACTATAATGAAGTAGTTACTATTCAAGGTGATACTAGTGCTAATTCTAATGAAGAAATTATTATTAGAAACCTATCTGGTCCTAGTTGTATTAAAGCAGAAATTAATGGCAATAATATTTTAACTACTATTGAGAAGACTCTTGGTATTGAACTAGTTGGTGATACTAAAGTTAGAATTAATGTTGAAGATAGTTACAATGATGACTGGGAGGAAATAGCTGATAGTGATGAAACTATTGACAGTCAAATAGATAATGAAGTAGTAGAAGACTATATAAGTGACAATGAAACTACTCCACTAGACTCTTAAAAAGAAAAGACCTTCCTTAAGATCTTTTCTTTTTGATTAATAATTAAAATACTTTATAACCAGTGTGCAATATCTTTTATTGTAATTTCTTCATAAAAATAACTATCCTTTTGTATTTTAACTACAAAATACCATAACATTCACTCCAAAAAAAATCAATTTTTTTAAAGTTTTTGGAGTAGACTAAAAAAGGCATAACCTAATATTTCAAGTTATGACTTTTTAATCTTAGTAAGTTCATATACAATATCTGCCTGATTACAAACATTTTCTGAATGAGTTACAATTATGATACATTTATTATCTTTATGAGCTAAGTCTTTAAATATCTTTAATATTTCATTTTCTGTATCTTTATCTAAGTTACCAGTTGGTTCATCTGCTAGTATCATCTTAGGATTATAAGATAGGCTTCTAGCTATTGCTACTCGTTGTTGTTCGTCACCAGACAATTTTAATACTCTTCTATCTTTTTACTTGTTCCATTAAGGAAAGAGCTTTTTCTTCTTTATTTTCTATTTTTAGATTACTTATATTCATAGATAGAATTATATTTTCACTTGCAGTTAAATGGGGTAAAAGATTATAACTTTGAAAGACTATTCCTATATCTTTACTACGATAATAATCTAAATCTATATCCTTTAGTTCTTTATCTAAGAATTTAATAGATCCCTTATAATTACTTTCAAGTCCACTAATAAGTGATAAAAGAGTTGTTTTACCACTGCCACTTTTACCTTTAATGGCATAGACTTTACCTGCTTCAAAAGAATAGTTAATATTCTTTAGAACAAATTCATTATCTTTTGCATCACTATATCTATATGATAAATTACTTATCTTTAATATTTCTTTATTCATTTATGACCTTTCTTTCAGTATAGTTAATGGGGAAAACTTTTGAATACTAACAGTGGCACTAATAGAACTAATTAAAGTTAGTGATAACCCAAGGGCTAGTAACTCTAATAAGACTTTAACATCTACTGTAGCATTAATACTATCAAAAGCTTCTACATTAGCAACACCATTAAATTTTTTATCATTAAACTTATCGTTCTTACCAAAGTTTTCTCTAATATTATTATTTTTATTCTTACTTGTTGCTATTTCATTTTCTAATAGTTTATTAGAGATTGGTACACTAACAAATGATCCTATTCCAGCTCCTAGTAAAAGTGATGCTAGGGCTACTATTAATAGTTCTAAGATAAACTGTAGACATACCTTAGTCTTTTTCATCCCAATTGTTCTTAGTACGCCTATTTCATATTTTCGCTCTCTTATATTAATCATATTGATTATTAGTAAAACAGCTGCTCCAATAATTAAAGTAATTACTAAGAAAGTAACAGCAAAAGTTTTAACATTAGAAATAGTACTAACTGATTCATCTGACTCTAAATTAGTAGTAACCATCAAGTTTTCATCTAATCCCTTACTAGTTAATTCACTACTAAACTTATCTACTACATCTTTACTAGTTAGAATAAAGGTTGGGTTAACTGATACTTTTAACTCACTATTAGTAGTACTCATCTTATTAATAAAGTTACTACTTGTAATAATAGTATTAGCTGAAGAAGAAAACATAGACTTACTATCACTACTATTTTCTTCATAGATAGCACTTATTACTAATTGGTAAGTATTATTATTATCATCTGTAAAAGTAATAGTATCTCCTACCTTTAAATTATTAATGGTAGCAAGTTCACTATTAATAAGACAATTATTACTAGTAAAATCAGTAAACATTTCTCCATCTGTTATTTTATAACTACCACTTATAAACTCATTCATCGCATCATATGATGAGTAACCTTTAATCTCAAAACTTGAATAATCATCTTCATCTTTTTTTCGCTCTGACATATCATTATTTGAACTCATTTCTGCTTTTTCTAAGTCATTAGAATTAACTTTAACTGATGAAGTATAATAATAACTCTTAACATATTTACTATCTGCATAGTTTTTAATATCAGTCTCTGTTAAACTACTAGCAAGATTAAACTTATCTTTCATATCATTCTTAGAATTTTCCCTATCATTAGGATTAAAATCTTTCATCATATTTTCTCTATTAACCGTAATAAATGCTTCTACTTGATACTTATCTTTATAGGCTTTAATCAAACTAGTAGCTGTATTATTAATAGCTAAAGTAACAGTCACCGCTACTGATATTACCATAATAATTAATCCAATAAGTAGATTCCTTCCTTTATTTCTCGTGATAGATGTAATTGCATTTTTTAAAATATACATAATTTCCTCCTTACAAGTATTATTTTAAATAAGAAAGATTAAATGAATATTAAATTGACTAGCCAAATTATAATTGTTAAACTAATCTTGGAGGCAACGATATGAAATATATTATTAATATTTTACTAGCTATCACTTTAACACTTACTATTTTATCTTTTAGTATTACTCCTATTTTTAAGGATAATAATTTAGAAACTATATTAGAAGATACCAACTTATTAGAGGAAGTAAAAAGTTTAAGAAGCAATGACGATAATAAAATAGGAATTATAATTGATGAGTTTTATAGTACAATGGAAGAATACTCTATCCCTACTATTTTAATTGATAAAATAGTTGAATCTAATTCTTTTAAAGCTTTATTCTTAAAAGCTTGTAACAATATAAAAGACTATATAGTAACTAATAATTCTACTACTATTCTCACTACTGATGATATTAATGAAGTACTTAGTAGTAATCTTTTATTTATAAAGAAGGATACTTTTACAAGCATTTCTAAATCTATTGCAAGTAAATTACCCACTACAAAAGAGCTTACTAGTAACTATACTATACAAATAACTGTTTTGAGAATAATGAATTCTATACTTACTAAAGTAATACTTATAATTATTGATTTATTATTAATTACTAGCTTAATATTTTTAAATAAGGAGAGGTATAAATATCTAAAATACTTATCTATAAGTTTAATTATAAGTATCTTTATGTCTTTATTAATTTTACTTATTATTCCTTATTTTTCTTCTTTAGAATCATTGTTAAGAATATTAACTATCTATATAATTAAATCTATTTCTATATATTTATTAATTATATTATTTATCAGTATTTTATTATTATTTGTTAATCATAATCTAAAAAAGAACTGTCCCTAATCACAGTTCTTTTACTATATCATGAAAGCTTGAAGATAATCCTTCTTTTATTAGTAATAAGTTATTATTTAATGCTTCTTCTTTTTGACTATAAATATAGTATAGTGGAATAGATTCTAATTCTTTAGTTAAAGTATTAATATTATCTAGTAGTTCTTTATCCTGATAATTTCCCATAACATACTTTCTTTGTAGTCTTTTAACTTCTTCTATTTTATTATTTATTTTTTTATTAGATTTAAGTTCATGTCTTAGTTCCATATATTCTTTATATAGAGAATCTTCTTTAATAGTTTTAACTAATTCTTTAGTCTTCTCTATTATTTCTTTATCTTGATACATATTCACCATCTAGACTCCATGTCTTAGCATCAGTTATTTTAACTTTTACTATTTTACCAATTATATCATCATTACCATTTTTAATATTAACTAGTTTATTAGTATCAGTATAACCAAAGTATTCTTCATTTTTCTTTAATGATTTGCCTTCTACTAAAACATTTACTTCGACACCTTCTAGTTTTTTATTGTTTTCTAAAAAGTAGGTATTTACTATTTCGTTTAATTTATAAAGTCTCTCTTCTTTTTCACTAAGTGCTATATCATCTTTCATTTTAGCAGCAGGAGTATTTTCTCTTGGCGAATAGATAAAGGTAAAGGCATTATCATATTTACATTCATTTACTAAATCTAGGGTCTTTTGAAAATCTTCTTCACTCTCAGTTGGAAAACCTACTATTATATCTGTTGAAATAGCACAATTTTTTATTCTTTCTTTCATCTTATGGAATAAGGTTAGATAACTTTCAATATTATAGCGTCTTCCCATTAGTTTTAGTATTCTATCACTTCCAGCTTGAACCGGTAAATGCACACTTGGCATTATGTTATCATACTTTGCAATAACATCAATCATAGAATCTGTAAAGTCCCAAGGATGGCTTGTCATAAATCTTACTCTTGGAATACCTATCTTAGCAACATCTTCTAAAAGCTCAGCCATAGAATAATTATCATATAAATCTTTTCCATAAGCATTAACATTTTGTCCTAATAAAGTTACTTCTTGATAGTTTTCTTCTTTTAGTTTTTTAATCTCTTCTAGTATATCTTCTTTTTTACGACTTCTTTGTCTACCTCTTGTATAAGGTACTATACAGTAGGTACAGAATTTATCACAACCATAGATAATTGTTACATAGGCTTTAAACTTATTTTTTCTCTTAGTAGGAAGACTTTCTACTAATTCTCTTTCTCTTGAATATACTTCTATTTGTATCTTACCTTCTTCAATAGATTTTATTAAAACATCTGGTAACTCAAAGATATTATGAGTTCCTATAACAAAGTTTAGATATGAATATTTCTCTAGTAAATTATTAACTACTCCTTCTTCCTGAGCCATACAGCCACATAGACCAATCATTAAATCTTTCTTTTCTTCCTTTAGATGTTTACATCTTCCTAACATACCAAAAGCTTTATTATGAGCATTTTCTCTAATAGAACAAGTATTTAATAAGATTAAGTCAGCTTTTTCATAATCATCAGTAAAGGAAAAGCCTAATTCTTTTAATAATCCTGTAATTATTTCACTATCATGTTCATTCATTTGACAGCCATAAGTTTTTAAAAAACATTTTTTTCCTAAAAACTTATTCTTATATTCTTCTTTTAATTTATAGTTTTTCTCCTGATATTCTCTCTTATCTGTTGTTTTTGCTTCTTTATAGCTTGGTAAATGCATACTTCTCACCTCCTGTATAGTATACCAGTTTTTTTATATATTAGTAACTAAAATATCAAATAAGCATCATAAAATTAAGCATTTATACTTTTTTCTATTATTTTTCCAACCCTTATTTATTTTTAAAAGTATGTTTATCATTATATTCTTCAAATACTTCTATATCTTCATTCACATTTCTAACTGTTTCAGTTTCAGGATCATAATAAGCTTTTAATCTATCTTCTTCATTCCCTGTAAAAAATTCTACTGATGAAAAAGCAGGTTCATTATATATTTCCTGTTTAAATTTGTATTCATATAAATCAGTTCCTGTTCTTTTTATTTCTCTAACAGTAGCTTCATATCTTCTATTATATATTTCCTTTAAGTTTTCATCTTCAAACAATAAATTCATTAAATTATATTCTTTTTCTTCTAAAGATGTATCATATAGCAATGAAACAAAAGATTGCATCTGTTCTTCCTCACGTTCAGTTAAATAATCTTTCTTAGAAATATTTTCTAGCTTCTTAGCCACTTCAAACATTTTTCCATATAATCTTATATTATCTTTCCAAACCTTAAAAGATGCACTTCCATTAGGTATTCTAAATTCTAATCTTGCTTTATCTTTATCATTTAAATCCCTAATACATACTGTATTTTTTTTATACAAAAGCCCTAATTCGTTGTCAGAGCGATTAACAAATAAAGCATTTAATACTTCTTCTCTAGTAGCAGTATCTCGTATTATTCTTTTGCCTATTAACTCTGAGATTGGCTTAAATCTACTATTTCTATATATTTCTTGTCTCGATAATTGACCTTCTTCATTAGAAATATAAAATAATAATTCTTCACAATTACAATATATTTGATAAAAATTTAAAACAGATTCTTTACTATCTAGATAAGATAATCCAAGATTAATTTGACCACCACAATTATGGTTTTCTTGATCATAATAAAAGCCAATATCTTGAATTGTTTTAAAGAAAGAAGCTATCTTTTTAATTTCTTCCCCATCATGAAAAACCGGAGGTTTAAATTCTAAACCAAAAGGAACTGTAGCATCAGTATCCGTTATATATGATTCATAAGATGCTTGTGAAGAAATATAAAAATCATTATTAATATTATTGTTAACTTCCACTTCTAAACCAATACTTATTTTTTCATCAATTCCTATTCTTTCATTTTCAAATAATTTCTCATTATCCTTAGTATAATTTGGATTACTATCAATTTCTAATCTTTTTAAATAAGTCTCGGGTAATTTATAAGGAAAATTATTTAGCATATCCTCATGGATTAAGGGTAATACTCTATCGATCATTTTTAAAAGATTATAATTTAATAATTCTTTATCTTTTATATTTTCACAACTGTTTATAGAAACAAAAATTGCATTAAGATATTCTTTAGAAAACTCATTATTAAAGTTAGTAAATAATGAGCATAGACCTCTAATACCTGAAAGTATCAAATAATTATTATTCTTTTCATTTTCATTTATTTGCCTATTGAAAGTTTTTATTTCTTTTAAGATAAGTTTTCTTTTCTCATCTTCATTAAATATATTCATATTTAAAGAATCACTGTAGCGAAAGAATACTATTCCCACATTCAATAATTTATTATATACTTTTTCTTTTAAAAGATTTTTTAAAGATAAATCATTTATTGAGGGAATTAAATCTGTCAAATAACAATAATAAATATCATCTAATTTATCTTCTGGTATTTCTAATATTTTTCTATATGCTCCATCTTCTTTTTCTTCTTCTTGACAATATCTAAGAAATGGAAAACTATCTATCATAAAAAATCACTCCTTATTTATAATAGTAGTATAACATAACAGTAAGTTCTGCTAAAGAAAAGATAAAAAAAAAGAAATAAGTAAATACTTACTTCGATATTTTCTACTAAACTGTATTTTTACACTTCAACATCTACCAATACTTCATGAATGATATTATCCATTGAAGTTAGTTTATTCTTCATAAGTTCATTTTTAATATGATCAAAGTTTTCTAAAATCATATTTACTAACCTATCCATCATTGGAAGAAGTTCATTCTTATTTTCTAAATTAGATACCATTATTTCTAAATTAGATAATTTAGTATATTTTCCATATTCTTTACTTTTAATAAATGTTTTATAAAATGATAAGAAACTCATCACGTCTATATTATTAAATCTCTTATCTTCTAAAATCTTAAAAGCTGTTACTAAATTATCTTTTTCAATGGCTATATCAAGAATTGTTTTTCCTTCATTATTCTTTAAATTCCAAGCTAAATTATCATTTCTTTTTAGCTTTTTAATAATAGGTGCAACTTTCATATAATTTCTAGTTGCCAAAATATGTAGTAGTGTATTACCTTCATTATTCTGATGATTAATAATATCTTCATCTTTACTTAGATACTTAAAAACCAATTCATACTGATGCAGTTTAGCTAATTTCATTAAAACATTATTACCATCATTATCTAAAGTTGCAACACTAACTTTTTTCTTTTTTAACAAGTTATCTACTAGATAGAAATGTCCTTCCTTCATTAATTCAAAAATCAGGGATGGATCCTCTTCACATGCTAATATTGCTTGTTCTTCCGCGTAAAACATTTTAAACACCTCAACTTTTTACGTGACGGCTTTTATTATATCAAAAAAAGCTATCAATGTCAAATGAATGTCTTCTATTCTACTGATAGCTTCTCCTTAATTTATCCTTTTATACATCTTTTTACAATATTATTAGAATTTATCATATTTTAGCTTTATATCTACTATAATACTACTTCTTAGGCTTAATTGCTTCTAAGCCTCCCATATATGGTCTTAATACTTCAGGAACAATAATACTTCCATCTTCTTGATAGTTATTTTCAATTACTGCAATCATACCACGAGGTGATGCAACTACGGTATTATTTAGGGTATTAACATAATAAGTTCCATTCTCACCTTTAGCACGAATACCAAGTCTTCTCGCTTGAGCATCTCCTAGTGTTGAACAACTTCCAACTTCAAAGTATTTCTTTTGTCTAGGACTCCATGCTTCTACATCACAAGACTTTACTTTTAAGTCTGCTAAGTCACCACTACAACACTCTAATTGTCTTACTGGTACATTCATATTTCTAAAGACTTCAACAGTATACTTCCACATCTTATTATACCAGTCCATCGCTTCTTCCTGCTTACAAAGAACAATCATCTCTTCTTTTTCAAATTGATGAACACGGTAAAGTCCTCTCTCTTCTAAACCATGAGATCCTCCTTCTTTTCTAAAGCAAGGTGAGTAACTTGTTAAAGTAATTGGTAAATCTTCTTCTTTAATTATTTGATCTTTATAACGTCCAATCATTGAGTGTTCACTAGTACCGATTAAATATAAATCTTCATCTTGAATCTTATACATCATTGCTTCCATCTCAGGAAAAGACATAACACCAGTTACAACATCACTTCTAATCATGAAAGGAGGTATACAATAGGTAAATCCTTTATCAATCATATAATCCCTTGCATAAGCTATCATAGCTTCATGAAGTCTTGCTATATCACCAGTTAAATAGTAAAACCCTTCACCTGATGTACGACCAGCTGCTTCTTTATCCATACCATTTACATTCATAATAATATCAGCATGATATGGTATCTCATACTCTGGTACTTTAGCTTCGCCAAATCTTTCTACTTCAACATTAAAGCTATCATCTTTTCCAATAGGAACAGATTTATCCATAATATTTGGAATAACTAACATCTTTTCTCTTAAAGATAAAGCTAACTCATTTTCTTTTTTTTCAATACCAACTAACTTTTCATTGATTTCTACAACAGAAGCTTTTTTCTCATTAGCTTCTTCTATTTTCTTATCACGCATCAAAGAACCAATTTCACTGCTTATTTGATTTCTTTTACTACGAAGTTCATCACCTTCTTGTTTTAGATTTCTAATCTCTTGATCCAATTCAACCACTTCATCAACAAGAGGTAACTTTTCATCTTGGAATTTCTTTTTAATATTTTCTTTTACTATGTCTTTGTTTTCTCTTATAAATTTAATGTCTAACATATTATCTTCCTTTCATTACTTATTATTATAGTATTTTTAACTTGAAATTACAATCATTTTTATAAGAGGTAATCCCCTCTCCCATATTAGGATTATTATGACAATATATATTATCTAGAATAAAGAAGGATAATAAAATGATTGCTACTAAATACTTAATACTAGGTTTAATTTTATTATATAAGTTATCTAGAAAAGGTGCTACTAAATAAGTAAAACCACATCCACCTAGTCCAAAGACTAATAATCCTTCTAGACAGACTCTTCCATTGATATTTATAAAGTAGCCAGTATAATCCCACCATCTTAAGTTATAAGTAACTTCTAAATACCAAGATGTTAAGTACTCAATTATTCCACATAATAAACAAGTAAGTATAAATAATAGATACGGTTTTTCTCTAAATGGTTTTAAAAGAATAAGAATTAATACTCCTCCATATCCATAAATAGGTAACCAAGGCCCCCTAAGTGTACCTCTATTTACAAAATTACCAGTACTAAATAAGCTAAGTGCTACTTCCCAAAGCCAACCAATTATTGCAAAAGTAAAGAAAAACAAAATAATATTTACTAAAGAATAATCTCTTTTATAATCAAGTTTTAACCATTTACGGTGTAAAACTTCTGGTATCGTAAACTTATCTCTTGGATAACTTCCAGTACTTAATTTTCCATCTAAATATCTATCATTTAATAACTCTTTTAAAGATTCATCTTCTTCTAATCTATTATCTCTTACTTTCATATAAAACTCTGCTAATACTTCTTGATAATAAGGAGTTAAGAATAATAAATCACTAAACTGAAAACTAATAGTACCAATAATATACCAAGGTATAAGGGAAAGCTCTAACTTAAAGGCTTCTAGTTTATAACCATCCATCATTTTTCTAGATAGATTAATAGCATCTTTTCCACTAATATTAGGATTTTCTGCTATTATATATGGTACTAATAAGTAAGAGTAATGTTTAATAACCCCTCCAATGATAGTTAAATCCCAAAGAAACTGATAAAGGGAAGTTAACATCATACTCTTAGCAACAGATATAGTTCTTTTAACTCTATAGATGAATAAAAGTTTATCTATATGTACCGTCTTATATTTAGTACCTTCTATAAAGAATCTACATTTACCAACAGCTAGAATATTTTTTATAAAAAGAAGAGCAATTATATCTAGAAATAGGCCTAATAGTAATATAAAGAATAAAGATATATTGCCTTTAAATAATAACTGATTAAAGGCTTTTAAAATACCAACTATCACTGATTTAGATGAAGATACTTGATTAGCAAAGACAGCAAGTACCCCTCTTGTATACTTCTCTTGTTTAGATGTTTCTTGTTTTTCTATTTTTATTTTAACATCTTCTTTTATCTCATCTCTAGATTTATTTTTTAAATTATTTTTATCTTTTTCTACTGTTGTAACTATTTCTTTAGGTGTCTCATTAGGAAATATTTTAGTTACAAATGTATAACCATTTCCAAACACAATAGTAAACAAAAAACAAATTAATACTGCTTTAAAATATTGTCTTTTTAAGTCTTTAAAGGCTTTCTTTTTTATTTTCTTTCTATCCATACTACCTACCTCTTATAAAGTATAACATAAAATATAATTAAAAAACTTTATTATTAATCATTCTATTTCTAAAGATTTAAATAATGTCACAAAAAAGTGGAAAGAAAGCAATTGTCTCTTTCACACTATATTTCAAAGAAGTAAAATAATAATGACCTTGTTATTAACTAACACTATAATACATCATATCCTGCTTTACAAATTTAAATATACACTTTTTTTATCAACTAGTCTTACTATCATTAACACCTTAATCTTATAATTTTTTAAATTATTAGTTACGTTACAGTTATAGAGCCACCAGGAGTTATAAGACGATTTGTTCCACAGTTATAAAACATATTTGTTACATGAGTAGATGAACCCATTACCCATTTATCAGAAACGTTTATTTGGGTTAATTTGCTACATAAAGAAAACATACTACTCATAAATGTTACCTTTGAGGTATCAAAGTTTCTTAAATCTAGACTTGTTAAACTGCCACAGCTAGAAAACATTTCACTCATACTTGTTACTTGTGATGTGTTAAAGCTTCTTAAGTCTAAACTTGTTAAACTGCTACAGTTATGAAACATACCACTCATATTTGTTACTTTCGATGTATCAAACTTACTTACATCTAGACTTGTTAATTTGCTACAACCATCGAACATCCATCTCATATCTGTTACTTTGGATGTATTAAGACTTCTTAAGTCTAAACTTGTTAAACTGCTACAGTTATAAAACATACCATTCATCTTTGTTACCTTTGATGTATCAAACTTACTTACATCTAGACTTGTTAAACCTTCGCAG
>FR901053.1 GCA_000438295.1 Clostridium sp. CAG:451 | reverse complement strand
CGTCGAAATGGCGATGGAAGTATCAGAATGATCTATTCTGGTAAAAGTACATCAGATACAGGAGATGCTGTTACTATAGGTAATTCTCAGTTTAATAGTAAATACTGGGATCCAACCTATGTCGGATATAAGTATAATGAAGATTTTTCTCTGCATGAAAGTAATGGAACAACAGGTTATGATTGGTTTACCAATACTCAAAAGTATAACTTTGGTACAGGTTATACCTTTGATCAATCAACTAAGAAATTTACTTTAACAGGAGATATCAAACAACTAACATGGAATGATAACCATGATGAGATAGTAAACAAGCAGTTATATAGTTGTTTAAATACTAGTTGTAATGTAGTATATAAAATCGTTGGGTATATTAATACTACTCAAATGAGAGTCCAACCAATAAGTTATAGTTCAAATAGTTTATTAACAGCTCAAACTAATAAGACAGATTCACCAATTAAAACAAAACTAGATAATTGGTATAAAACAAATATGACAAGTTATACTTCAAAACTAGCAGATGAAACATTCTGTAGTGACAGAAGTATGACAAGTGGTTCTGGTTATTTAACAACACCAACAACTATATATGGAGCATATAATCGTTTACAAGATAATAAAAAACCAAGTTTAAAATGTAGTCAGGATAATGATAAATTTAAAATGTCAAATGAAAGTGCTAAACTAGACTATCCAGTAGGGTTAATTTTAGCTGATGAGGTAGGACTTGCTGGAGGAAGAGCTTACTATAATGGAGGATACTCACCAAACATTAATTATTATCTATATAATGGTAAGTACTACTGGACGCTCTCTCCGTCTGCCTTCGCTTCTAACAACTCGCATGCTTACGTTTGGCTTGTGTTGCCTTCAGGCAGTTTGTATCCGTGGTATGGCGTGACGCCTTCCCTCGGTGTCCGCCCAGTTATCAACCTAAAAGCTGATACACTGATAACTAAGGGAGATGGAACATCACTAAATCCATTTGTAGTATCATAGAAAGTGCGTTAGGCAAAATGACTCATCATTTTGCCTAGCAAAAAATATATATAATAAAAAATAAAGAAAATAATTATGCCAGAAGATATAATGTATACTTCAATTAGCTAGAAAGAATATTTTCTATTTAGTTGAAAAATATGGTGCATTGAAAAAAAAGTTAAAAGGGCAGTCTATTAACGGACTCTCTCCTTTCCCAACTTGTATTCAAGTTTTTCGCTCTCTCCGTCTAACTTCAATTCTAACAACTCGAATGCTAACGTTTGGAATGTGATGCCATCAGGCAGTTTGAATCCGTGGAATAACGTGACGAATTCCATCGGTGTCCGCCCAGATTCCTACTATAAATTAGGTTTGTCTATCCTATATTTGACCGTGAATTATCGATTAAGGTTGATAATCTGAGGAAGTAATGGTAATAACCATAATCATTAGATTGGAAACAAGGCTGGTCTTTGGCATAACTAGTATGGGTGAAAAATGAAAGTAAAAGATAAATATGAAGAAATTAAATGCCTACATCAAGATGAAGTAGTATTATTTAAAGTGGGTAGTTTCTATGTTACTTTTTCTAAAGATGCAATAGTTTTAAATTATTTGTTTTCCTATCAGATAAATAATGGTAAACTAGGCTTTCCTATTTCAGCTTTTGAAAAAGTATGTGCTAATTTGAAAGAGAAAAACATCTCTTTCTATATTTTTGAAGAAGAAGATAAAAACTATAAAAGTGATGATAACTTGTATAATGATATAGCAAAAATTGCAGAAAGAAGTTATTATAGTAAATGTTCTAATGAATTATTATTAGAAAGAATTAAAAATTTAATAACAACAAATAAAGATAACTATAATAAAATCAAGGAGTTTGTTGATGAACTCTAATGATGGATTTAAACTTTTATCTAGTAGTGAAAAGACTATTGATTATATAAATAAACAACTGGTTAATTTTCCTAAAAAGGAAGTAGTATTAAAACAAAATATTGAAAAAACTATGTATTCAATAATTGAGGATATATTCTCTTATCGAATAGAGGATACAAATAGAATAAAACTTAAGTATTTAAAATCATTATTGATACAGATTTCAATGTTAGATTATTATATGCAAGTTAGTTATAAGAAAAAAATTATTAGCCCTAAGAAGTACATATCCGTTAGTAATTTTTTAATTGAGATGAAAAAGATTTCTTATGGGGTGATTAAAAGTGAAAAGAAAGACACTTAGTTATGATAAAGTAGTTACAATCGAAAATCTTATGGATGTATATAAAACTGTTAGAAATAATACAAGGCATAAAGAAAAAATTTTCGTATTTGAACTATTTTTTTCTTGCAATATTATTTCTATTTACAATATATTGAAAAGTGAAGAGTATAAACATGGAAAATATAATATCTTTATTATTAAAGAACCTAAGTATAGATTTATCATGAGTGAGTGTATGCCTGATAAAATAATTAATCACTTAATTAGTACTTATTTTCTATTTCCTTTAATTGATCCCTTACTATTACCGATGAATGTTGCTACAAGACCATTAATGGGATCAAGTAAGGGGATAGAATATGTCAAAAAGTATATTAATAAATTAAAGTATAAGCATGATAAAATATATGTTTTAAAGTGTGATATAGCTAAATATTTTTATTCGATTGATCAAGAAATATTACTTGAAAAATTAAAAAATTTGATTGATGATAATAGAGTATTTAATTTAGTAAAAGAAGTGATTATAAGTACTAATTATGATTATGTTAATGAGTGTATTAATAAGTCTATTGATAAAGAAATAAAAAGATTAAAAACTCTTCCTATTAACGATTATCAAGAACATGTTAATAGTCTTAAGAGTATTCCTCTTTATAAAAAAGGTAAGGGGTTACCTATTGGTAATATGACTAGCCAGATATTAGCGGTTTATTATCTTAATGATTTGGATCACTATATTAAAGAAAAACTAGGAATAAAATGTTATGTAAGATATATGGATGATTTTATTCTTTTTCATGAGGATAGAGAGTATCTTAAATATTGTTTAGGTGAGATTGAAAAAAAATTAGCTGAGGTTAAATTAAAACTAAATAAAAAGACTCAAATACTAGAAATTCATCATGGATTTTGTTTCCTTGGATATAGGTTTATATTAGAAGATAAGAAATTATTAATGCTATTAAGTAGTGATACAAAGAAAAGAGTGATAAAAAGAGTAAAATATGTTAGAAAAAATAAACCAGAAATGCTTGATAAAACTTTGGCAAGTTATAATGGTTATTTAAATAGAGCTGCAAGTGGAAGTTTTCGTTTTAAACATGATTTGAAAGTGAAAAAATAGTAGCATTTTTTTTAGTTTTGCATAAATTACTTTAGAGGGAGGAATGTGTATGTTAAAACTAACTATTTTACAACAGATGTTAGTAGTTTCCATCGCCTTAAGTACTATTACTTGTGCTCTAGTTCAAAAAACAAAAAGATGTTTAAAGTGTTCTTCATGTTTATGTCTTTATAGTTTTGCTATCAATTTAGTATTAGGTGTTCTTTTCTGTATTACTTTTACCTCTATTACCTTTCCTGAAAGTTTATGGGTAGGCTTTTTTAGTTTTATTGGAGCTGATACAATCTATAAATCTTTAGAAGGTAAGCTTAAATCATATAGAGATTTAACTAATAGTGAAAGTATTGTGATTAATAAGAAAAATGTTATAGAGAGGAGTAAAAAATAATGGAGAAGCCTCTTTATCCTAGTCCTCATATGCGAATAACGCAAGGTTATGGAGTAGGAACTCATAAGAATAGTTTTGCTATAGATGATGGGGGAAGTGATTCGGGAATAGATTTTATTCTAGCCCCATTTACGGGAGTTATTAAAAAGATTTATCCCAATGATGCTAACGAAGTATGGTTAGAGAGTGTTGATAAAGTAGAGTATCCTGATGGAACAATTGATTATATGACTATGTTATTCGCTCATGATAATGATGTTTCTAATTTGAAAGTTGGTCAAGTAATTCCTAGAGGAACAAGGTTTTATGAAGAAGGAACTAAGGGAAATGTAACTGGTAATCATGTGCATATGGAGTGTGGAAAAGGAAAGTTTACTGGTAGTGGTTGGCATAAGAATGAAAGTGGTTATTGGTCTATTAATAATCCTAAAAATCCAGTTGACTGTCTTTGGATAGACGATAGTATAAAAGTACTAAATAGTAATGGTTATACATTTAAGAAAATAGAATCTATAAAAGAAGAAACTAAAAAAGAAGAAGTAACTGATAATCAGAATAATACTTCAACTAGAAAAATAGAATTAGTGTTTACTTGTAAGAAAAATGGTTTATATGCGATTGAATTAAAAGAAAATGAAAAATTATATATTGAATAATTTTTCATCCTAGAGTTATATCTAATATCATCATAAGGACAAAACCAAATAATGTAAAGAAGGCCATCAGGTCTTTTTTTGGGTTAGTTTGACTTTCTGGTATCAATTCTTCTACTACAACATAAATCATAGATCCAGCTGCAAAAGCTAATAAGAATGGTAGAATAGTTTTTATCTTTAAAACAAGTATAGTACCAATAACTGCTGATATTGGTTCTACTATTCCAGATAGTTGTCCATAAAAGAAGGCTTTTTTTCTACTGTATCCTTCTCTTCTTAATGGAAGACTAACAGCACTACCTTCCGGAAAGTTTTGTAATCCTATACCAAGAGCGATAGTAAGAGCAGATAATAGAGTAGTACCTGTTATGTTATAGGCTAGACTACCAAAAGCTACTCCGACAGCAAGTCCTTCAGGAATATTATGAATAGTTATGGATGATATTAACATAAAGCATCTTTTTCTACTGCCTTTGTTACCGTCTTTCTTTTTATCAACTAGGTTATATATCTTATCACCAATAAATAGTAAAGTACCACCTAATAGAAAACCTATTGATATTATTACTGGTCCGTTCATTTTTAAACTTTTTGTCATTTCTAAGGCAGGCTCAATTAGACTAAAGAAACTGGCTGCTATCATTACTCCAGCAGAGAAACCAAGCATCGCATCCATTACTGTTTTATTAACCTTTTTAAAGAAAAAGACAATACTAGCTCCTAATGCAGTTACACCCCAAGTGAATAAAGTAGCAATTAATGTTTGCCAAACAGGAGATAAGTTTTTAAATGCTTCAAACAATTTTTTCACCTCTATTAGTATGTTATGTAATAAATGGTATTTGGAATGGGCATATATATGATGCAAATGTTAGAAGAGATTATGTAAGGTTTGCTTTTTGTCTAAATAGAAAAATAAAATAAAAAAGTATTGACGAACATATGTTTACGAGATATTATATATACAACTTTGGAGGTGATGAATCTGGACTTTACAGTAATGAATTATAAACTTGATAATGACCAACTAGAAATTGTTAAAGATGATAATAAATACCTCTTTGTTTTAGCAGGAGCAGGTAGTGGAAAAACTTTGACTATACTTGGTAAGATAAAATACTTAATAGAAGAAAAACATATTCCAAAAGAAGAGATAGTTTGTATTACCTTTACAAATATGGCAGTAGAAAACTTAAAGAAGAAGATAAAAAGAGAAATTAATGACGATATAGAATGCTATACCTTTCATAAGTTGGCTATGAAAATACTAGATGAGACTAACTATACTTATGAAATAGCGAGTGACGAATTATTAACAATGGTTGTGGAAAACTTTTTTAATATAGATATTTTATCTTCACCAAATCTTTTAAAAGTAGTATTAAGATATTTTAATATATATTTTAGTAAAGATTATTATAAGAGCTATCAAAAAATATTGGTAACTAAAAGTAAGGAAATACTATTACTGAAAAGACAAATAATGACTTTTATTCGCTTGTTTAAATGTGGTAACTACAAAATGGAAGATTATCAGAAATTCTTAAAAAAAATAAAAAGCTATCTTTTACCAATTACCTATTTAAAAGAAAAGTACTTTCTTTTGCTTACTTTAAATATATATCTACTATATGAAAAAGAAAAGAAGGAAAATAAAGAACTTGATTTTGATGATTTACTATTTATTGCTAAAGATAGAGTTAAATACTATAAAAGAAAAATATCTTATATTATTATTGATGAGTACCAAGATACATCTTATGTTAGATTCTTATTTATTAAAGAATTAGTAGATAATATGAATAGTTCTTTAATGGTAGTAGGAGATGATTTTCAATCTATTTATAGATTTAGTGGTTGTGATATAAGTCTTTTTTATAATTTTAAAGATTATTATAAAGAGGCAGTTACTCATAAAATAAGAAATACCTATAGAAATAGTGAAGAACTTATAAAAATAGCTAGTGAATTTATATTGAAAAATAAATATCAGTTAAGAAAAGAATTAACATCTTTTAAGCATATTGATTATCCACTACAAGTTATTTATTCTAATGATTTAAAAAGTACTATTTTAAAGGTACTTGATAAGTTAGATAAAGGTAGTATCTTCATTTTAGGTAGAAATAACAATGATATAAATCCTATCTTAAGTGATTTGTTAGTAGTTGATAATGATAAGATAGTATATAAAAAGAGAAAAGATTTAGTTATTAATTATTTAACCATACATAAGTCTAAAGGATTAGAAGCTGATAATGTTATAGTGATTAACTTTTTTAATAGTGTGCTAGGCTTTCCTAATCAAATAAAAGAAGAAAGGATAATGAGATTAGTAACTAAAAAAGCAGAAGATTATCCTTATAGTGAAGAAAGAAGGCTATTTTATGTGGCAATAACTAGAACTAGAAATAGATGTTATTTGTTAGTACCTAGTAATAATTATTCGATTTTTATTAAGGAATTAGAAAGAAAAAAGTCACTTGTTAAATTTGTAAGAATGAGATAGAATTTATGTGGTGAATCAAGATGAAGATGAGTGAAAAATATATAATAGATAAAAAATTAGAAAGGTTTAAAACCTCTAAGTTCCGTAGTAGGTTTCATCTTTCTAATAAAGATAGGAAATATGTTTCAGATAAGGGTTATAAAGTAATAAAGTCGCATGCTTATGATTTTATATGTAAAAGGTTAGCACCATATCCTACTTTAAATGATGGTAAACAAACACCAATGAGAGGTCATCCCGTTTTTATTGCCATGCATGCTACAGCTACTTGTTGTAGAACTTGCCTTTCTAAATGGTATCATATAGATAAAGATAGATGCTTAACAAAACAAGAAATAGATGAGATAGTAGATACTATAATGGTCTGGATTTATAATGAAATGGGGCAATAATAAAAGAATATTATCACTAATATCCTTTATGTAATAAGTCTCTTATCATTTTAAATGTTAATAAAGCTGATACAATAATTATAAAAGTAAGTATAATAAATTTAGCTAATTCTGTTTTTGTAAAACTATAAGCTAGTATTAAACAACCATCAATAAAACCAAGTATTAACTCATGAAGAAGATTTTCTAGTTTATCAATATGTTTAGTTGAATTGCTTAGTTCTAATTTAAATTTAAAGTTTCCTTGTTTTATATATTTTAGTAAACTTTCGGTCTCTTCAGGAATATTTATTAAACTTTTACTACTTTTTAAAACTTTTTTCTCTATTTTTTTTAACGTTTCTCCTGATAGTAAAGCTTTCTTCTCATTTTCTAATACTTTATCCTTTAAAACACTAGTTAGACTGATAGTGGAATCGAGTGACTGTAAGACTCCTTCAATTACACCAATACCACGTATTAGCATAGTAACATTATGGTCTAATATTAAATTATTTTCTTGAAGCATTTTAAACATATTAGTAATAAATTTCCTAGTATCTATTTCATCAAGACCAAGGGTAGAAAACTCTTCTAAGATTTCTTTAATATTATCAACTAGTTTTTGGTAATTAGTTTCATCCTTTTTTATAGACATCGATAATAGACAATTAGCAACTTCTTGATAATCTTCCGTAATAATAGCTTTCATACATTTATTTAATAAAGCTCTATTAAGCTTTGATAGAGTTCCTACCATACCCCAGTCTAGAAAATATATTTTATCATTATAAATTGTTATATTGTCAGGATGAGGATCAGCATGAAACATACCATCTTCTAAAGCTTGTTTGATATAGTTTTTACTCAACTCTTTAGCAATAAGACTCTTATCATAATTTTCATTATCTAATTTTTCTATATTAGATATCATTATACCATCAATATATTCCATAACTAAAATATTTTTAGTTGACAATTCTTCTATCACTTTAGGGGAAGATATATAAGGAATATCTTTGTTATGATTTTCAAAGAACAACATATTTTCTTTTTCCTTAGAAAAATCAAGTTCCATCATAGTAGTTGTGTATAGCTCATCTAAAACCTTATCTAAATCCATTATTTTGATAAAATGATTAAGATGTAATATTTTAGTAGCTTGCTTTAATAACTCTATATCTTGTTTTATTTCTTCTTCAATATTTGGTCTTCTGATTTTTAAAACAACAGTTCTTTTATCTTTTAACCTTGCCTTATGAACTTGTGCAATAGAAGCTGAACCAATTGGCTTTTCGTAGATATGGGCAAACATATTATCTAAATTTTTGTACTCTTTCTTAAGAACCTTTTCTATTTGTGGATAAGGTAGTGGCGTAACGTTGCCTCTTAATTTTGATAATTCTTTAGCATATTCATTAGGAATTAAATCAACTCTTGTAGAAAGAATCTGCCCTATTTTTATAAAAGTTGGTCCTAAGTCTTCAATGGTTTTTCTAAGATTTTTAGGACTTCTGTCATCTACTAAATTATTAATTTTTATAATACTTATTATTTCTATTAATCTGTTTTTATTATTCATATCATTCACCATCCTAATTATATATAAAAAACTAGACATAAGTCTAGTAATTTACTATAAAGTATCAATTTGATTATCGTTGTTTACATTAGATTGTTGATTATTAACAGTATCTGTGGATAAAGTCTGATTTGCAAGATTACTATTAACATTAGTTGTGGAAAATATGTCTGTTGTTTGAACTGGTTGTGGAAAAGTTTGGTTATCCACTGAGTTTGTGGATAAAGTTTCGTTTACAGAGGTGTTATTAACATTAGTTGTGGAAAAAACCGTTGATTGTGAATTTGTAGAAGCTTGTTCTTGAATACTTTGATTTGAATACATATCCGCAATATTTGATTTTTTATCTGGCTGTTGATAAAAAGCTTCAACTTTATTAATATTTTCACTACTTTGACTTGTTACATTATTGCTCATAATTGGTGTTTCAACAGAAGAATTAAAAGTTGTAGTTTGTTTATCATTAGTTGCATCTTTATTAGAAACTTTGTTTTTCTTGCCTTTATTTAAAATACTTACTATAACGATAATAATTAATAAGACTATAACTCCACCACATATATAAATATTAGTCATATTATATAATGCAAAAGAAAATTCTATTTTATCTTCCCCAGTTGATGATAAGTTCCAACTTAACTCTTTATCATCATTTTTCTTAGTAGTAGCATTACTACTTATAGCTTTATAAGGTAACTTAACATTGAAACTTAAATCCATATTAGTATTTATGTTAGAAAAATCAAAATCAGAGTCTGTTGTAGTATTATTATCATCTGTTGTAAAATCGTTATCAATTGTTGTGTCATTACTTGTACTATTATTTAAATCACTATCTGATGAATCAAATTTGAAACTAGCTGTATAAGTGTTTTTTAAGAAACCTTTTTTTACTTTAAACACTTTACTTTCACTCTTGTTACTATCAAGTAATCCCGATAAATCGTAAGTTGCGTCGTTAGTAGAACTTACATCATCAATGTTTTTAATATTTTTAGATACTTTGAATCCCTTCATATTACCATCAACATAATTAGAAACTGTAAATCCTTTATTTTCTAGTTCCTTTTTATCATCGTTAGTTAATATTTCTTGATCTCCAAATAATGATTTATCAAAGGCATATATTATTTTATAGTCCATTGATTTATCTTTCTTTATTTCCATTGTAGAATTAAACTTTACACATCCTGTTAGGGAAATAACTAACAGGGTTAACAATGCTGTGAATTTAATGTTTTTTTTCATTTTTACTCCTAACTTTCAATCTATTTTTATTGTTAAAAATTCTCACTAATATACTATCACCGCCAAACACCTTACCTCTATTATCATTATAGACCATATCTAATGAAAAATAAATTAAAAAATTACAATCATTGTCAAGTAAAATGTAATATCTAGACAGCTTAATAATTACAAATAAAAAACTGCCAGAAAGATTCTGACAGCTTAATAATCTAAATGGCAGGGGATGAGAGAATCGAACTCCCATCTAAAGTTTTGGAGACTCCTATTTTACCATTAAACTAATCCCCTAAGTGCTACAACTAAATTATAGCACATAACTTAGTTAATTAACAAGACCTTTTCTGTGCTATAATAGATAAAAATTTAATATTTGTTTAATATATAAATGATTAACTAATATTGGTGATGAGTATGAAAGTATTAATTATTGAAGATGAATATACTTTAGTAGATGTGATTAAAGAAAGATTAGAAAAAAAATTAACTGTTGATATAGTAGAAAATGAAGGAGAAGCTATTCCTAAAGGAGAAGAAGAAAAAATATTTGAAAGATTTTACCGAGTTGATAAAGCAAGAAGTAGAAAGGATAATAGATATGGTTTAGGATTAGCTATTGCTAAAAATATTGTTTTATTACATAAAGGTAAGATAAAGGCTTCATCAATGGATGGTATAACAACATTTCAAGTGAAATTTAAGAAATAGATGGTTTTAGAGGATTATATAATGCAAGAATAAAAGAGTAGTATTTACTGGAAACAACTACTCTATGTTTTTTTCATCTCTAATTAAATTATATAGTTCTGTAAGAAAAGGACTTCTTTCTATAATATCCTCATTATATCACTATGTTCCCATGCAAAGTACCGTAAATCAATTTTTGGTGATATGTGTGATTTTGTGTTGAAAAAAATAGTAGAAGATACTGATAGAAAAGGTTATTCTAATCATCACGTAACATCAAGATATGAGAAACAGGAAAAATATGATTATAAAAAAATTAATTTAAAAGAAAATAATAAGAAATAAAAAGGTTTAGTACTAGAAATAAAAAAATGGTTACGAAGTTGAGTAATAAATAATTTTCTAAGTGTATTAGTGTCAAATTACTAGTTTATTCATATTTTATATTGAGGTGAGAATATGGATGAGCGTGTAAATGGTGGAGTGGTTGTAGATGCTGGACATGGAGGTAGTGACCCTGGAGCTATTAGTGGTAATTTAAAGGAAAAAGACTTTACTTTAGAAGCTGCTTTATATATGTATGATAGATTTAAACAGTTAGGAGTTCCTGTTGTTATTACAAGAGATTTTGATGAAGATTTAAGTAGAGCAGATAGATTAAAAAGAGCTAATGAAGCCTTTGGTGGAGACCCTAATACAATATTAATATCCAATCACATAAATGCAGGTGGTGGCGATAGTCATTGTGTAACAAAATATGTATAACAATTAAAGCTAAATAAATATAGAAAGAAATGGAGAACTGTTATGAATATTAGTTACACTAAGAAAGGTGATTGTTTATTGCCAGATTTAATATTAGAAAATAAAAAACAATATAATATAGGAAAATATGGATTATTAAGATTAAATTATATTAAGAAATATAAATTAGGATTATATTTTGATTTACTTGTTAAAGATAAATTAAATGAATATCTTCATAATATCGATACTACTGTTATGGAGCAGGTGCAGAAGTTAATTAAAGAACTAGCTGAAAAAGAAAATATTACTGAAGAATTAAAAAGTAGTAATCAAATGTTGTGGATAAGTAAAATGAGTAATATTAAAAATAGGGTAGAAGAAATAATTTTAAAGGAATATATCTATGTGTGATATAACTGATAAAGAATTTAAAAAAATATATTTACCTTTCTATAACAATATAAATGTTTATTTAAATAATTATGTTATACCTGATTTAGTAGCATTCTATTTAGCAAGTGCATATAGTAGACATTGTTTATCAGAATGTAATTTAATAAATCATATTAACTCTGCTGTAGATATATTTAATTGTAGATGTGATATTATTAGACTTATACCTAAAGTGAAAGAAATATTATTGAAAAGCAGAACTCTGTCAGATAAAACTGATAGAGTTTTTAAATTGTAATTAATTAGTTTGGTAGTAGATTTATTGTCTAGCAAGCAATGAATTTGTACTCCCGTACGAAATTCGTATGTGGGAAATATCCCAAACCATACCTAATTTGACAAAATATGTGTTATAATTAATATATATAGATTTACGAGGTGATACTTGATGATATTCAAAGGAAATATTGAATTAAAACAGAATGACTTTAAAAATGAAAAAGAACTACAAAAATATTTTGAAAATAATTTAGAAAAGATATTAGGATTTAAATTTATTTGTACTGAATTCGTTGTTGGAAATTTTAGGATAGATTCACTAGCCTTTGATAATGAGTCTAAGTCATTTAAGATTATAGAATATAAAAATGTAAAAAATCATAGTTTAGTTGATCAAGGATATACATATTTAAAGTTATTGTTAGAAAGAAAGGCAGATTTTGTTTTGCAATATAATACAATTACAAAATCATCACTAACAATTAATGACATTGATTGGAGTCAATCAAGAATTATATTTGTATCACCAATTTTTACACCATATCAATTAAATGCAACAGATTTTAAAAATATACCTGTTGATCTAATTAAAGTAACTAAATATGAAAATGATATTGTTGATATTGATTTTATAAGGAAAACCAGCAATGTAAAAATAGAGGAATTTGATGTTGAAAGTGAGCAAAAAGAAGTAAATAAGGAAATAAAGGTATATACGGAAGAAGACCATTTAAATAAAGTTTCGGAAAAGACAAAAAAATTATATGAATCACTTAAAAATAAAATATTAGAATTGGATGATATTGATATAGATGTAAAAAAAGTTTATGTGGCTTTTAAAGGTAGAAGAAATATAGTAGATATAGAGTTTAATCAAAATAAGTTGAAAGTAGACATTAATCTAAAAAAAGGAACTCTTGTCGACCCACTAAATATAGCCCAAGATATTACAAAAGTAGGACATTGGGGAAATGGCGATTATAGAGTTGAGATTTCTTCTGAAGAAGATATTGATAATCTTATACCATTGATTAAGCAATCTTTAAAGGTAAATAAAAAGTAAAAGGAGGAAAATATGAGTACAGAAAAATTAGAAAACGTACTATGGGACTCTGCAAATAAACTTCGTGGAGGACTTGCAGCAGCAGATTATATGCATGTTGTACTTGGATTGATATTTTTAAAATATCTTTCAGATAAATTTGATGTTAGATATAAAGAACTTGTTGATGAGGGAAAAGGCTATGAAAATGATATAGATGAATACTCAAAAAATATGGTCTTTTGGATACCAGAAGAAGCAAGATGGAGTTATATTTCTAAATATTCTAAATCTGAGGAATTAGGAAAAGTATTAGACGAGGCTTTTATTGCTATTGAAAAACAAAACCCTGAATTGAAGAACATTTTACCAAAAACTTATTCAAAACTAGAAGTTGATCAAAGAAGACTAGGTGAGTTGATTGATCTATTTACAAATAAGTTAGATACAACAAATGCTGGTGGTGATTTCTTTGGCAAAGTGTATGAATATTTTATGGGTAAATTTGCAAGAAATTTAGGACAAAAAGGTGGAGAGTTCTATACTCCAAGATGTGTTGTTGAATTACTTGTTGAAATGATAGAACCTTTTAATGGTAAGGTATATGACCCTTGCTGTGGTTCGGGAGGTATGTTTGTTCAATCAGCAAATTTCGTTGATGAACATCAAGGAAATATAAATAATATTTCTGTTTATGGACAAGAATTAAATGCTACAACTTGGCGTTTAGCAAAAATGAATTTAGTAATTAGAGGAATTGAAGCTGATTTAGGAGATTCAAATGGAGATACATTCCACGACGATAAACATAAAGCGTTAAGGGCAGACTATATACTTGCCAATCCTCCATTTAATATTAAAGATTATGGTCAAGAGTCATTGCTAGAAGATCCTAGATGGAAATATGATGTTCCACCAAAAGGAAATGCTAACTATGCTTGGATTCAACATATGATTTCAAAATTGTCACCAAAAGGTGTTGCCGGTTTTGTTTTAGCAAATGGTAGTTTATCTACAAGTCAGACACAAGAATATAATATCAGAAAAGCAATGATAGAGGATGATATTGTTGATTGTATAATTACATTACCAGATAAACTATTTTATACAACAGGTATTCCAGTATCATTATGGTTTTTAAGAAAACAAAAAACACAAGATAATAAAATTCTTTTTATTGATTTAAGAGAGAAAGGAACTTTGATTGATAGAAAGATTCGGGAATTAAGTAAAGAAGAAATTAAAGAAACAGCCGATACATATCATAATTGGTTGAAGAATGAAAATTATGAAGACATAAAAGGCTATTGTTATTCTGCTAGTTTAGAAGAAATTAGAGCAAATGATTATTCATTAGTGTCTGGAAGATATGTAGGAATTGATGATTCTAATGAAATGTCCAAAGAGGAAGTAGAAGAACAGATTAAAATTGTATCAAATGAACTAAAAGATTTATTAAAAGAAAATCAAGAATTAGCAAAGAAAGTAGAAGAAATTTTAGATATGCAATAATATCAACTATGTGTCGTTGTTCACTTAATGAATGAATGTTTAAAACTATTGTATTTAAT
>FR901052.1 GCA_000438295.1 Clostridium sp. CAG:451 | reverse complement strand
AGTGGAAAGAAGAAGCTAAAATAGCATATTATAATAAGTTAGCCAGAAAAGATGGTCGTGAGGAAGGCCGTGAAGAGGAGCAATCTTCTATTATCACTAATATGCTTAATAACGGTATAACACCAATAAAAATCACAGAAATGACAGGTATACCGTTGTTAGAAAAAGTAAAAAGATGGGGTTAAAATCCATCTTTTACTGTTTATCACTTATTTGTTTTTTAATGATCTCTATCATCTCTTGTTTTAATTTATCATCAGCTCCTTGCCAAATAAGTTCAAGAAAGACACCCATACCAGGTAATGTTTCTTCATCATTTTCAGCAATTGATTCATCTATTGCTCTTTTAAGCTCATCAAAATCATCACCTTTAAAATTATTAATAATATGGTTTCTTATACTTAAATCCATTTTTTATCATCTCCTAGACATATTTTTACCAAAATAATGAATATTATACTAAAAAAGCTTTTGCTTTTAAAAAAATTAGGATATACTTAAGATGTAAGGAGGAGATAAAGATGCCAGTATGGTTAATTGTAGTTATCGTTATCGTTGTTCTTATTGCTCTATGGTTTATTGGTACATATAATTCATTAGTAGGACTAAGAAATAGAGTAAAAGATCAATGGAGTCAAATCGATGTTCAATTAAAAAGAAGAGCTGACCTTATTCCTAATTTAGTAGAAACAGTAAAAGGATATGCAAAACATGAGAAAAGCACTTTCGAAGATGTTGTAAAAGCAAGAAATGCTGTAGCAAATGCTTCTACTAAGGAAGAAGAAATGAAAGCAAATGGAGAATTATCTGGAGTATTAAACAGATTATTTGCTTTAGCTGAAGCTTATCCAGAACTAAAAGCTAATGAAAACTTTATGAGTTTACAAAATGACTTAAAAGAAAGCGAAGATAAGATTAGCATGATGAGACAATTTTATAATGATACAGTACTTTCTTATAATAATAAAGTACAAACTATACCTAGTAATATAGTTGCTAATCTTTGTCATTTTAAAGAAGAGACATTCTTCCAAGTAGATGAAAAAGATAGAGAAACACCAAAAGTATCATTTGAATAGACTTGCTAACTTATGCAAGTCTTTTTAGGAGGAGAATAAATGAAAAAACGATATTTACTTATTATTATCGCTTGTTTCTTTTTACTTAATCCACAACAGGTGAGAGCAGTTGAAACGACTAAGAAATTCTATAGCAATATTGATATAGAAACAGATGGTAGTGTTAAAGTCAAGGAGTTGTTTGAACTTAGTGGAAATTATAATGGATTAAGAAGAATTATAAATTATAAAAATAGCAATGCTAAAGAGTTTAGCGGTAGTGTTAGTGATTTGGAAGGCAGTAGTATTTATAATGGAAGCGGTATTACTGATTTACAAATATCAAGTGTTAGCAATAGTAACTTAACCTTTAATAGTTTAAATGAGGCAGTAAATTACTTTACTTTAGTTAATTATGCTAATAAAGGAGAAAGTGGAGTTTATACAAGGGAAGATACTAGTAATGGTGTAAGTCTACTTGTTTACAATCCATCATCTAAAAATGAAGCTTTTTATCTTTCTTATACTATTCCTAATGTTATTGTAGTACATAATGATATAGCAGAATATGCCTTTAATATCTTTGGTAGTGAGTATGAAGAAAATATTAAAGATTTTAGGGTACAAGTTAATTTACCAGGCGAAGATAGTGACTTTAGAGCTTGGTTACATGGACCACTTAATGGTTATATGGAGAGAACTGATAATAAAACAGCAGTTGCTACTTCAGACTTTGTTGGAGCCTATAATCCAGTAAGTATTAGAATCCTATTTAATAAAGATTTAGTACCTAATGCGACTAAGTTTAGTGGAATGACTGCTAAAGAAGATATTATTAAATATCAAACTAAACTTGCCGATGAAGCTAATGCTACTAGAGAAAAAATAGCAAGAGAAAACAACACTGTTAAAATAATAACTGTAATTTGGTATGTAGTTACTTTACTACTTTCTATACTGACAATTAAGAAAACAAAAGACTCTAAGAAAACAGATTTTGCTATGGAATATTATCGTGATTTTCCAGGAGACTATGGACCAGAAGTATTAGAGTATCTTCTATCTAAAAACGTAACGGAAAAGAGTTTATCTGCTACTATCTTAAATCTTATTTATAAAAAAGTTTTAAAAGTAGAACCTACTGATATGGATAAGAAAAACTATCGACTTATTTTTCAAAAAGATAGCAATGTAGTACTAACTAAAGCTGAAGAAGTAGCTAAAAAGATGTTTATTGATAGAATAGGAAATGGGGAAAGTGTTGAGCTTTCTAAGATTAAATCATATTGTTCTAAAGAATTAAATGCTAGAAATATTATGAATCTTTATAATGATTTTGTTAAAGAAGGAGTAAATCTTGGAAAAGCGGAAGGTTACTATGATAAGATGCCTAAAGTACAAGTTATTGCTATTATAGTATCTTTATTAGGGTTTTTAATAATGCTTTTAGGAATACAATTAGAAGTTGATTTCTTACCAGCTACAATAGCAGGAATAATTGGCTTAATTAATATGATAATTTTAGCTTTTCAAAAAACCTATACTAAAAAAGGAGCCAAGGAATATAAGATGTGGATGGCCCATAAGAAATTCTTAGAAGACTTTTCAAGGTTTGATGAGAAAGAATTATTAGAAGTACCTTTCTGGGATAAATATTTAGTATATGCTACTGTATTAGGTTGTGCTGATAAATTATCTAAACAGATGAAGATAAAAATGGCTACTATGAGTGAAAATGGTACTAATCCATATCCATACTATATGTATAATAATGACTTTACATATATAGGCTATGCAGTAAGTAATAGTATTTCAAATTCAGTAAATCAAGCTATATCTTCATCAAGAAGTTCAATAGCAGCCTCAAGCTCATCTTCAGGTGATGGATTCTCTGGTGGATCAATCGGTGGAGGTGGAAGCTTCGGTGGAGGCGGAGGTGGAGGAAGATTCTAATCTTCCTTTATTATTTGAAAAAATTTTGATTTTTAAGTAAATATTATGAAAATTTGTTTGTAGTTACCTATATACTTAATATATGTGATAGAATAGAAATAGAAAGGAAAATCTTTAATAACAATAGCAATGTTTTTATAAGATTTATTATATGTGATATATGATTAAAAAAAAGAATAATATTCTATACTATAGTTACGATAAAACTGTTAAGGAAGATATAAATGACTTTTTTTCTAATAAATTAGATTGTAGTAAATTTGAAAGCACAAAGGAAGTTATTGATGCTTTAGATTTATATTATAGTCTTTATAACAGGTTTAATAAGTATGGAATAACAATGAACAAGTTAAATAACTTTGAAGAGATTAAATATTGTGATGAAATTTATGCTAAATTTGAGAAATGTTATAATGACATAATTAATAATGCTAGGAAAAAAATAGGCATTGAGAGTTTTTATAATACAAAATATTATTCATTAATTGAAAACTATGATAAATTAGTTCCCAGTACTAGTAAGATGAATAAAATATATTTTGAGTTTAATAATAGTACTGTATCGTTAGATTTCCCATTTGAGAAAATAATTGATTATGTTGATTCTAGAGAACAAGAAATAAGAAAAAATGGTTATAAATCATATTTGGATTATGTTAAACATAAGGTTTGTATTAATGATGATGCTTATCATATATTAATTGATAATTTTTCTAATATTAAAAAGAAAGAACAAGATGATGAAAAAACATACTTGTTTAGTTTATCAGAGGCTAAGAAAAAAATTATTAGTATTTTAAGTGAATTTTATGATGCTGATATTATTGAAATGCTTTTAAATAACACATATTTATCTACTACTAGAAGTGGTACTACTGTAGCATATGGTGAGTTACCAATAATTAATATTTATAGCACTGACGAAAAAGTTGATATTGTTATTTTAGCTCATGAACTTGGTCATGCTTATCATTATTATTGTAATTCAAAAAATGAAATACAAAATTTTGATAGTCGTGCTGATTTTAGTGAAGCTTTTGCAATAGCTACTCAATTAATTGTTTCTAATAGTCTTAGGCTAAATAATAGAATTTTAAGAGATTATGAAAATTTTTTCTATGATACAATATATAGTTTAAAAATACAAACATTTATAGAAGAAGGCTATAATTCACTAACTGAAGAAAGTATAGAAAAAGAATTTAATGATTATAAAAATTATTATAGATATATATTAGATAACTTTTATGATTTATATTATTTAATTGGTTTTGTTGTTGGTAATATTATTTATGTACAAATATCAAATAATAAATATAGTAAGGAAAAATTAAAAATATTACTTTCTTTTAATTCTAATATGAGTTTGGATAAAATATTATATTCTTTTGATATTGATGTAAATAATATAGAACAATTAAAATTAATTTTAAATAAAATCAATCTAGATTATAGAACTTTGATTAGTTAACCTTTTCATGTATCCTTTTAGAAAAGAAAATAGACAAGCTAAGCCAATAGTTTGATCAATAATTAAAAATATATTAAATATAGCATAGAATCTATTAAAGATTAAAAATGATGATATTTTATTCATTACTAACATAATCAAGAAGTTCAATAGCAGCCTCAAGCTCATCTTCAGGTGATGGATTCTCTGGTGGATCAATCGGTGGAGGTGGAGGAAGATTTTAATCTTTCTTCCTTTTTTTGAAAAAACGTACATATTGTACGAAAAATACTAGTGAATATGTACATTTTGCACGGAATTTATATTAATTTGATATTCTAATAGAAGATTTTACTCTTACTATAAAACCTTTTAGAAAAGAAAATAGACAAGCTAAGACAATTGTTTGGTCAAGAATTAGAAATATATTAAAAATAGCATAGAATCTATTAAAGATTAGGAATGACGATATTTTATTCATTACTAACATATAAGGATAGTCATAGTATTTACTAAGTAGTAATGATGGTAGTAGGGCTATTAGGAAATATTCTAAGATAATAATTAATAATGAGAAGAGAAATCCTAAGAGATAAGCTTTTCTCATTTTTTTAGTTTTATCAGTAGCAAAGATACTAAATAAAAGAAAAGGTAGATAAGTATAACTACTAAATAGTAAGGCTCCTTTAATAATACTAGTAGAATTAAAACTACTAGATAAATAAGCTATATCAAGGGAGTGAGTAGCACCTGATATTTGAATTACAAATAAAATAATAAAGATTATTAAAGAGATGAAGGCAAGATGAGCTATTTGATCTAATTCTCTTTTAGAAATTAGTAGAGATGTTAAGATAAGTAAAATAATTAAATAGAAAATATTACATTCTCTTAAGAAGTTTCTATTAATAAAGATAGCTGTATCTTTTAAAAGAATAATAGTAAAGATAATAATAACTGGTATTAATAAATAACTAGGATTAATCTTTTTATAGATAATATTTTTAGTAATAGTAAATAAAAATACATCAATAATAATTCCTAGTAAACAAGCAATTAAAGTATCATTACCACTTATCCTTATTATATTATGTCCATATAAGAGAAAGAAAAAGTGAGTAAAGAAGAAAGCTAGACTAAAGATATATAACTGATTATTTTTATTCTTGATCATAATTGTTTTCTCCTATCTTTATTTTAATATTAATTTTTTCATTAGGATTAATTAAAGTTGTCTTGATATTGTTATCTTTCTGATATGCTAGAAATTCATTAATCTCTTTTTTAAATAAATTTTTAATAGCATTTATTAACTTCTTACTATTATTAATATCACTAGAAGATATATCCATTACTATAGTAACAGTATCTTTTACTAACATAGACTTAACATTATTAAATTCTACTTCATAGGAATTATTATTAATAGTTATTTCTTGATGAAAAGATGTTAACTTATTATTTAAAAGATAATTAATCTTTGCCTGTTTAGCATCTATTAAAATATTCTTTTGGTAAACTTCTAATCCAGTAGTTGTCAGACCCTTATCTAAAGAAATAATAGGAAGAGTACTTTCTCTTTTTTTATTAACAATATCCTTTAGATAATCTTCAAAAGTACTAAGATAGATATTAGCATCATCTATTCTTTTTTTATTTATTTCTTTAATTATTTTATTGCTACTATCATACTTTTTAAATAAACTTTTAATATCACTATTAGTGCCTACTATTAAATAATTCATTTGTGTAAATTGTTTTTGAAAGTAATTAATTATCTCTTTATCTAATAACTTACTTTGAAATACTACTAACTTTAAATGACCATAGTAAGCTTTCTTATTATTAATCTTTTTAGCTTTAAGAAAGATACTTCCTAGACTATTACCTTCAAAAGTAGAGACTTGGTAAATTGATTTAGTAGCATTATCAGTCTTTTCTTCCTTAATAGTATTAACAGTTAAAAGATACTTATTATTAACTTTTTCAAGACCTATCATATCTACAATAACCAAGTCATTCACTTCAACATAAGGAGTATAACCAGTAAGTAGTAATAGTATTAAGATAGGTATAATCATCTTTTTCATTTAATTACCTCTTTTCTTATTTTTAGTTAGGAGGGGATTTCTTTTTAGCCTTTTACTACTTCTAAGTTTGATAATGGCGTCTCCCAATTCTTCTTTAACAAGTGGTGAGAAAGGAGCAAAGTAAGGATAATTTAAGGCTTTAGTAGTAACAAGTGAAGAAAGTAAGAATAAGAAACCTATATAGATACCAAAGATACCAAAGAACATAGCTAGAAACATCATTAAGAAACGAAGCCAACGAAGGGAGGCAATCATCTCTTGAGATGAGAAAGCAAGTCCAGAAATAGCTGATATTGAAATAACTATAATCATAATAGGGGAGATAATACCAGCTGATACGGCAGCATCTCCTAATATTAATCCTCCAAGAATAGAAACAGCACTACCAGTAGATGATTGTTTTCTAATATCACTTTCTCTTAATATTTCAAAGGAAATACTCATAAATAAAGCTTCTGTTAAAGCTGAGAAGGGTACATTTTCTCTTTGAGCCATAAAGTTAAGTAAAAACGGTAGGGGAAGTGCTTCTTGATTATGAGTAGTAAGGGCAATATATAAAGCAGGAGTAAAAATAGAGACAATAAAAGCAAGCAATCTAATAATTCTAATGAAACTAACGTTAATTGCTTTTTGGTAATAATCATCTGGAGTATGTAAAAAATCAACAAAGAAAGAAGGAGTAATTAGAACATAAGGGGAATTATCAACTACAATACAAACTTTTCCTTCAAGAAGAGCTTGACTAACTCTATCAGGTCGCTCACTCATTAAAACAGTAGGAAAAAGAAAGTTCTTATCATCTTCTAAATAACTTTTTAACATACCGCTATCAATAATGCCATCTATCTTAATATTAGAAAGAATATCTTTTACCTTTTTAACGGTATTTAAAGAAGCAATATTTTTCATATAGATAATGCCAGTCTTACACCTTGATTCCTTACCAATAAACAAAGATTCAACATAACAGTTTTCAGTTCTTAATCTTCTTCTAATAAGACCAATATTAGTATTAAAGTTTTCATTAAAAGAATCTTTACTACCTCTAATAGTTATTTCACTACTAGCTTCATTAATTCCTCTATCAAGTGTTGCCTTTGCTTCAATGGCTAAAGCTTCATCCTGATAAATAATAAGAGCGAAACCTTTATAGATATAGTCTAACATCTCACTTTCTTTAGTTAAAACCTTAACCGTATTATCAGGTAGATTATTATAAAGGAAAGTAATAATATCATCATCACTATAAGATAAATTAGTAATCTTAGTTAGAATATAGTGATTAATAAAGTCACTACTACATAACACTTCATTATGAATTAGATTAATCTTTTTATTATTAAGATAAAACTCATGAGTTACTAAATCAGTATTAGCTTTTAACTTATTATATAGTTTTTCATACATTTAGTTATTCACCTCTAGAAGTAGTATGACCAAGAAAAATAAAATTATTAGAAAAGTCCCATAATTTCCCATAATTTCTAGATATTTTTACCAAACTTATTAGCTATACTTAATTCATGAAAGGAAGTGATAGATGAATAATTAGAATAAAATCTGATACTTTAATTTATCTTAATAAATATAGAAAAAGAAGGTGATAAATAGAGAAACAAATATGATATACTAGTGGTGGTGATTTGAAAATGTATAAAATATGTTTTGTAGAAGATGAAGTTGATTTACAAACGGTTGTTAAATTATATCTAGAAAAAGCAGGTTATGAAGTTATTTGTTTTGAAAAAGGAAATGATGCTATTAATTATATAGGAAATAAAGTAGATGCTTGGATACTAGATATTATGTTAGGAGATGATGTCAATGGTTATGATGTAATCAAAGCAATTCGCGAAAAATATCCTGATGTTCCGGTTTTATTCACATCGGCAAGAGATCAGGATTTGGACCGAATTTTAGGCCTAGAGTTAGGAAGCGATGATTACATAACAAAGCCTTATTCTAGTAAAGAATTAGTTTTACGAGTTAATAACTTAATAAAACGAGCTTACAAACAAACGGAAAGTCATATATTAGAAATAGCCTCTTATCAAGTTGACTTAGACCGAAGAGTTGTAAGCAAGAAAGATAAAGAAATAAAATTAACAACTCTTGAATTTGATTTATTAGTCTTACTCTCAAAAAATATTAATAAAAGTTTTTCAAGAGAAGAAATACTAGAGTCAGTATGGGGCGATGACTACTTTGGAAGCGATAGAGCAGTCGATGATCTAGTAAGAAGGTTAAGAAAAAAGTGTAAGGATTTAAATATATTAACTGTTTATGGTTACGGATATAGGTTAAGCTTATGAAAATATCAGGTAAACTAAGTCATCAGTTATTCTTATTAATCCTCGTGGTATTTGCAATTACCTTCTTAATGTTAGGAATAATTTTACCCCAAGTTGTAGTACCCATAACTGAGAAAAATATTTATAATTATTTAAAAGAACCGTTAGAATTTATCCAGTCTGATATTGATAAAAACTTAGGTGATAGTGAAATTGCCTATATCTATAAGTTTGGGGAAACCTCAGCTTATAGTGAAAATTTACACGACTTAATGAAATTCAAAAATGTAGGAGAAATTTTATCCTATATAAAAGATGATTATGGTAGATTTGTCTATCGCAATCAAGTATATTATTATTACACACTCCATAATGATAATGTTACTAAGATTGCTATTACAAACGATAGTTATATATTAAAGACAAAGACAGATATACTAAACTCAATCCTACCAGTAGTATTAATAACCTTTTTAATAATTGCCTTTTTGCTAATATTGTGGGGTAGTATCATTGTTAAAAAAATAGAAAAGTTAAAACAAAAGATTGATCATATAGATGATGATACTTACGACCACTCCCTATCATTTGCAGTAGAAGATGAAATTAAATCTTTAGAAATGGCAATAGAGGATATGCGAATTTCTCTAAAAGATCAAGAGGAATATCGTAATCAAATGTATCAAAATATATCACATGACTTTAAGACACCTCTCACCGTTATAAAGTCATATATAGAAGCCTATCATGATGATATGGAAGATGCTTCAACTGTTTTAACTGTTATTAGTGAACAAACAGAAAAACTAGAATTAAAAGTACATTCACTTCTATATTTAAATAAACTAGACTATTTAAAAAATAATATGAAAAAAGAGTATACCGTAGTAGATATGGAAAAAATAGTAGCTGCTGCAATTCGTGAATTCAAATTTAGAAGACGCGATGTTAAGTTTATTGTTTCTTTTGATAAAAATAGTAAATTCTATGGAACAGAAGAATACTTTGAAACAATAATTGATAACCTCTTAGCGAACTTTTTACGGTATGCTGATAAAACGATTAAGATAACTGCCAAGAATAATCGTTTAACATTATATAATGATGGTCCAAATATTGACTCCTCACTCCTTGATGGAATCTTTACTCCGTTCCGAAAAGGTATTAAAGGTGAGTTTGGACTAGGTCTATCCATAGTTAAAAAGACATTACTACTTATGGATTATGACATTACAATTAAAAACGAAAAGAAAGGTGTTTCCTTTCATATATTTAAGACTTCTAATAAATAGGAGTCTTTTTGGTTATACTTATTACTGGGTGATAAAAGGTGAAAATATTAATTACAGGTGGTATATCAGGACTTGGATACAGTGTAGCTAAAGAACTAGCTCTTAAAGGACATATTATTTATCTTGGGGTTAGGACTAAGGAAGAAGAAGGATATATCAATGATAAGTTAAAGAGGGAAAAGCTTATAATGTTTCCTTTAGTACTTGATCTTACTAATGATAATTACACTATTCCAAATGATATTGATATTCTTTATTTAAATGCTTCTCTTGGAAAAGGTGGTAGTATTCTAGAAGTAAATAACAATTATCTAACTGATACTTTTAATGTTAATATCTTAGGAAATGTTAATCTAATTAAGAAGTATTTAAAAAATAGAAAAAAGGGGAGAATAGTACTAACTTCTTCACTTGCTGGTTTTCTACCACTTCCTTATCTATATAGTTATACTTATACTAAACTTAGTCTTTATCATTTAGCAAATACTTTAAGATTAGAGTGTCTTTATCAAGGACTTGATATAGAAGTATCTACTATCTTACCAGGAGCTTATTATACAGGATTTAATCAAGTGATGATTGATAATAAGGATAAGTCTAGTTTTATTTATAAAGATAAAGCTTTAAAGATGACAAAGTATCAACATATACTTTTTAATTTATTAGAGAAGAAAGACTTAACTAGTTTTGCTAAGAAGATAAGTAAGGAAATTACTAAGAAACATCTTAAACATATTATATCTTTACCATATGATCAATTTATGTTTACTAAGCTGTATCTTTTTGTAAAGTGGTTGCTATTTATCTAAAATATAAGTATAATAGCAAATATGGTTGTGATTAAATATGGAAAAGAAAGCTATAGATACTTTAGATTTATCTTCTGATATTATTAAGAGATTAGAAGAAAAGGAAGAAGAATTAAAAGAAGTAGATGATACTAAAGATGAAAAGGAAAAAGAAGTAAAACTTTTCTATCAATTAAATGATGAGATAAAAAGGGAAACTGATTCATTTAATTCTTTTAGTAAAGAAATGAAAGATAAGCTAGACAAAGTAAATAGTTCTAAGAAGAAAAATAATACAGCTAAGAAACTATTTTATCTAATGTTAGCAATGGAACTATATAGAAAGACTCCTAAGAAAGCTTCTTTATCTTTTATCTTAGTAGAGAGTTATTTAATATCTAAAGTATTAGAAAATACTTATAGTGATAATACTGATTATCAATCTATCTGTGAAGACTTCCAGAAAGAGATACTAAAAGGAATAGATGATATTGATTCTTTTATTAAGAAAATAGATACTAATTTTGATACTATTTCTAGGATGAAAAAGGAATTAACAAGTAAATATAAAGATTATTTAGATACTAATCCTTTTAAAGAATTATTTATGGATTTAGATAATGTTACTACTTTGTTAGATTCAAGAAGGAAAGAGTTAATAGATATTCATAAATCACTTGATGATAGTTATAAACTTAGTGAAGAAAAAATCAAGATTTTATCATATAGTTAAAATTTATCAAAAAAAAGGTTGTCAAACGTTTAAAACTATGATAATATTAAATTGTTCTTGATTTGGCGAGGTAGCTCAGTTGGCTAGAGCGCTCGGTTCATACCCGAAAGGTCGAGGGTTCGACTCCCCCTCTCGCTACCAATGAAGATTATAGCTGAGTGTTTTGACTCAGCTTTTATTATATAATTTTATTATGGATAAGGTGATTTAATATGGACTTAATTAAATTAAAAAGAGAATTAATAGAACAAAAAAATTCTAAATTTAAGGGTAACATTTATCACTTTTCAGAAGTTGTTTTCGCTTATAATTCAAATAAAATAGAAGGGGGAAAGTTAACTGAACAGATGATGCTATTAAACTAGATGATTTAATAGAGATGAAGAATCACTTTAGACTGTTTGATTACATGCTTGATAATATTGATGCTAAGCTTTCTAAAAGTAATATAATAGAGATGAATAAAATTTTAAAAAGAGGTACTTCTGATGAAGATAATCCTAGATATAATGTGGGTGGCTTTAAAATAGTACCTAATAAAATGGGATTAATTAATGTAATAGATACATCTTCTCCAAAAGAGGTAGAAAGTGATATGACTATTTTGTTAGATTGGTATAATTCTCTTTCTAACGTATCATTAGAAGATATTATAGAGTTTCATGTTAGATTTGAAAGAATTCATCCTTTCGGTGATGTAAATGGTCGTGTTGGTAGAATGATTATGTTTAAAGAGTGTCTGAAGAATAATATATGCCTTTTATTATTTTGGATAAAGATAAACCGTTTTATATGCGAGGATTAAAAGAATATAAAAATGATAAAATGTTTTTAATTAATACTATTAAAAATGAACAAGATATATATGAAAAAGTTTGTAATGAACTACTTGACTTTAATTTAGAAAAGAATGAGAAAAATGAGTAGTCTTAAAAGAATAATGGTTAAAGAAATAACAAAAATTAGTTGCACACAACCATATTAAAATATAACTTTTCTTTTATAAAAAGTTGAATATCAAAAGAATATGACATTCTAATATATAAACAGGGGAACTAGAATGAAAATATTATGAATGTATAATAATTAAAAAAATAAATAGAAAGGAAAGGTTTTAATCAATAATAGAAATTAATTAATATTTCTATAAGATTAATTATATGAAAAATTATGATAGACAAAGTTGGAGGTATTATTTTAAATGATAAAAAGATTTTGGTACAAAGAAAGAGAAATAATAGAATTGAATGCATAATACCTGGTGGAAAAAGAGAAAATAACGAAACTGATTTTGAAACATTAAAAAGGGAATTGTATGAAGAACTAAGTGTAGAACTAATTAGTACTGAATTTATTGGTGGTTATGATGATATTGCCGTATTTTCAAATAAACCTATACACGTTCAAGCATACATTGCCACTATAAAAGGAAAAATAAAATGTAATAATGAAATAAAAGAAGCGTTATGGATTGATAGAGATTATAAGAAAGAAGGAATTAAAGTGGGTAGTATATTAGGAAACCACATTATACCAGAGCTTATAAAAAGAGGCTTGATGTAATGTTTATATTAAAAAATATAAAGTGTTTTTAATGGATACTATTAAAAATGAACAAGATATATATGAAAAAGTTTGTGATGAACTGCTTGATTTTAATTTAGAAAAAAATGAGAAAAATGAGTGATCTTAAAAGAATAATGGCTAAAGAAATGGCAAAGATTAACAATGGTACAGCTATTAATATAAGAGGAAATGTTATAGGAAGTGTTAATCCACTTATTGAATGGATTAGATGGTTATCTTATGTTCCTTACTTTATGAAAGAAAGAATAGATTATATTTATTCTAAAAATGTAAGAGATTTATCAGTTGATGAGTTAAAAGAGTTAACTTTCTACCAAGAAGAAAGATGGAGGAGTTATTTCTAAAGTATAAGAATGGAAAGTGTAGCCCAGATGAGTATATGGAAGTATATGATTATATGGGAAACTCTATTAAAAATGTAATGTTAAGATAATTAACTAGGGAAGAACTTAATTATGCTAATGAAGAAATTAAAAGATTAAATACATTATCTAAAACGGAAATTTTAACAAAATTAAAAAATGAATCTTCCGAAGAAACATATAATAATTTATCTATGGTAGATACATATATATTACATGTTGTTTCTAATGATTTTTTACAAAAAAACTTATTTAAAAGAGATAAAGGACTAGTAGCAGAACTTGATAGAAATGAAACAATTAGACAAAAAAGTTTATATTATGCAGCTGATTCTTATTGTCATAAAAAATAAAATGTAGATGACTCCTACATTTTATTTTTGTCTAGTTAATCTTCTTAACATATTGTCCTTTTAAAGCAGTAGCTCCTTTTTTGTTTTGTTGTTCTAAAGTTAAATTCTTTGTAAAGGCAAAGTGGGCAAGTAGTTCCTTTCGATTAGCTTCAATACCTTCTACCATTACTAAGTCACCAATTTTTAATACTACCTCATCATCTTTATTTTTAATATAATTTCTTGATCTAATAAATCTAATATTATCACCTTGCTCGTATTCAAAATATCCAGGAATATGGGTAACTGTGTTCAAGTAAGCTCTTTCATTATCGATTCCTGTTATCGTTCCATAATATGTTTTTTCTTTATGACTATCAACATAATCCATCATTTTTACTTTAACAACTTCTTTTTCAAGTAAATCGGCTTGTTGTTCTTTAAAAGAACAGTGTTCACATATTTCTGCTAGTTGTTCTTCACTTTCAATTGATTTTAAATCATTAGTAAGATAAGAATCAATTATTTGTTGAACTTTTAAGTCAGGGTATCTTCTAATAGGAGAGGTGAAATGGGAGTAGTAATTAAGTCCTAAACCAAAGTGACCTAAAGGATAAGGTGAATAAATAGCTCTTGGTAGGGCTTGTAATAGTATTTCTGAGACAATGGGGTATTCACTACTATCTTTATATTCATCTAAAATTACTTGTAAATAACTAGAAGTATCTATATTTTCTACTTTTGGTAAATCAATACCAATACTTGTAAGTTTATCCTTTGCTTGCTCTAATCTTTTAGGATCAGGATTAGCATGAACTCTATGAATAGATCTACCGATAGTAAAGTTAAGATATAAATCAGCACAATAGTTAGCCATAATCATAAAGTTTTCAATTATCTTACCAGCCTCACCATTATCTTTCTTTTCTATTCCCATAATATTACCTTTATCATCTTCAATAATTGATACTTCTTCTTCACTAAAAGTTAGCATACCTTCTCTTTCTCTAATAGAAGTTAATTTATCAGATAGTTCTTTCATAAGCTTTAAATTATCAGTATAAGGAAGATAATCTTCATCGATTTCACCATCATCTAAAAGTTTATTTACTTTAGAATAAGCCATCTTCTTTCTAGAAGTAATACAAGAATTAACTAAGTTATAATTAATTAGTTCTCCATTTTCATCAAGTTCCATAATAATACTTTTGGTAAGTCTTTTAGTATTAGGATTAAGTGAGCAAATACCATTTGATAAGATATGGGGTAGAGCAGGTATAACAGTATTAGCAGGATAAGTAGATAATCCACGATCATATGCTTCTTTATCAAGAGCTGAACTTCTTTTTACATAATGAGAAACATCAGCTATATGTACACCTAAGATATAATGACCATTTTCCTCTTTAGTTAAACTAACAGCATCATCCATGTCTTTTGTTTCATCACAATCAATTGTAAAAGTAAGAAGGCTATCACTGAAGTCATAACGATTAGTAAGTTCACTTTTTAAAACAACTTGAGGAAGATTATTTGCTTCTTCCATAGCTTCATGAGAAAAATTAATATCAAAGCCATATTTAGCAGCGATAGAAATAATATCAATGTTAGGATCATCTATTCTACCAAGTTTATCAATAAAATCTGCTTCATAGTATTCATCAGTTTTAGTTAAGGAAACATCAGCTAAGATTCTGTCTCCTGGAGCAAGGGACTTCATATCTTTAGAAGAAATACGAACATTTATCTTTTCTTTAGAAGGAAGTAGTACTGGTTCTAATTGTTTAACTCCCTCAATTTCTACCACCTCTAAAACTACATGACTCATCTTTCTAGAAATGATTTTCTCAATATGTTTACCTTTTCTAGTAACAGCTAAAATATCTTGTTGGATAGCACCTTTTAATTCATCACCTAGAGGATAAATCTTTTTATCATCAATTTTAAAGAAAGCTCTTCCTTTACTATCTAATTCTAGTTTTGTTAGAGTAAGACCTTTAGGCCACTTCTTATATGAGTTTTTATCATGAAAAATTTTACCATTTCGCTCAAGTTCTGTTAGAGCAATATGTAACTCTTCAATAGATTTAGCATTTTTTGCTACTGCCATTCTCTTTATTTGTCGATAAGTTAATTCTTCCTTATCAAGTTTTCTTATTAAATAATCTATAAAAGAAGTAATATCTCTTTGTACTACTTTTGTAATAATGGGATTTTCTTTATCTGTTAAATTAACAACTACTAAATCCTTATCAAGAATGGTATCACACTTAATCATTTCACTAGTAATTTTTACCTTACCATTCATAAGCATTAGACCATTATCACCTTTAGTAACGTGTTCTAGTCTATGAGTAGCTTTGGGAAAACTCTTATAAATATACTTCTTAGGATTATAAACATCTTCTTCAATTTGAAGAAGGTATAAAGCTTCTAAAAAATTACTTCTTTCTTGATAACTATTAATATTCATTCTAGAATACAAATTTTTAAAACTTATAGTGTTTTCTTTCTCTAACTCACTCATTATTTTTCTTTTAAAATCATCAATTTTTTGCATACTTCTTACTCCCTCTAACAATAAAAAATGACGTAGTAAACCCTACATCACTTAAAAGCAAAAAGATGTTAATATAAGCTTTTTTACAATTATACCCATATTAACACCTCCCTTAAATAAACTATACCACAAAATAGTCTTAATAGAAAAGTATTTTTACTCAACAGTAACAGATTTTGCTAAATTTCTTGGCTTATCAATATCTCTTTCTAAAAGTAGTCCTGTATAATAAGAGATTAATTGTAGAGGAATTACTTCTAGCATAGGAGTTATAAAACTACTTCTTTCTGGTATTATAATAGTGTTAGAATCATCTGCTCCTTTATTAGTTACTAAGATGATATTAGCACCTCTTGCTCTTACTTCACTTAAATTGCTTTCTGTCTTTTCATATAATAATTTATTAGTATTACCAGCTATTACTAAAGTATCTTTATCAATTAAAGATATAGGACCGTGTTTTAATTCACCAGCAGCATAACACTCTGATGATAGATAAGTTATTTCTTTTAGCTTTAAGTCTCCTTCTCTCATAATAGCATAGTCAAGACCTCTTCCTAAGAAGAATATCTTTTTACTATCAACTATTTTTTTTGCAATAGATTTATACTTATCTTTATTTTCTAACACTTTTATAACATCATATTTAATATTTTTTAATTCATTAACTATCTTATCTATTTCATAAGACTTATTATGTTTTACTAAACTAGATAGGGTAAGTAGTACTAGTATTGCTATTTGAGATGTGTAAGCTTTAGTAGTAGCCACTGCTATTTCACTGCCTGACTTAGTATAAATAACTTCATCTACTGCTAGACTAATACTACTATTTTCAACATTGATTATTCCTAAGGATTTAGCTTTAGTTTCTTTAATCTTCTTAAGACAAGCAAGAGTATCAGCGGTTTCTCCTGATTGAGAAATAAATATTACTAAGCTATTTTCATCAAGAAAGTTTTTCTTATAACGATACTCACTAGCAAGATATACTTCTGTTTCAACATTTGCTTCTTCTTCAAACAAATACTTACCAACTAATCCTGCATGATAAGCAGAACCACAAGCTACTATATCAATTTTTTTATATCTGTTAATATCAATTAAATCTAGATATTTATTATCTTCTAAGTAATAATTTATTAAATTACTTAAGGTATCTTTTTGCTCCATTATTTCTTTTAACATAAAGTAATCATATTTATCTTTTGAATAAGTAAAGTTACCATCTTTAAACGTTTGTTTTTCTTTAATTAATTCTTTTCCTATATTATTATAGAAAGTTATTTTACCACTACTAATTGAAGCCCATTCTAAATCATTTAGTAAATAATAATCGCTACATTCACTTAAGATAGTTGGAATATCACTGGCAATAAAGATAGTATCAGTATTTACTCCAATAACTAAGGGACTATCTTTCTTTATGACAAATATCTTATCTTTAATATCTTTACATAACAAGACAATAGCATAGCTTCCTTTTACTTTAGCCATAAAACTAGTAATAGCTTTATTTATATCCTTATTCTCTTGGTAATAAAAATCTATTAAAGCACAAGCTACCTCTGTATCAGTTGTTGATTTAAAACTATATCCCTTACTACTTAATATATCTTTTAACTCTAGATAATTTTCAATAATACCATTATGTACTATAGTAATATCTCCTACTGTATGGGGGTGAGCATTAATAGTAGAAGCTACTCCATGGGTTGCCCATCTAGTATGCCCAATAGCAATATCTGATTTAGTATCAGTATCTATTAGTTCTTTTAAGTCTTTAACTCTTCCTTTCGTCTTTATAGTTTCTATTTTATTATCAGTAAGAAAAGCTATACCACAAGAATCATATCCACGGTATTCAAGTTTCTCTAATCCTTCAATAACTTTCTTAATAGCATTCCCTTTCTTATTTATAATTCCCATTATTCCACACATATTTATTCCTACTTTCTAATATCATTTTATGAGTCTCGTTGATACTTGTCAAATTATTAGACACTAATTTACATTCTCTTAAAAATTTGGTACAATCAAGTCATGTTCATGTAGCTCAGTTGGATAGAGCGTTTCCCTCCGAAGGAAAAGGTCATGGGTTCGATTCCCATCATGAACACCATAATATTTTAATTATAGGGGGATAAGATGAATTTACTAAAAGACAAATATATAATAGTAGAAGTTATTCCTACTAGTAGTGATAGTAAGAAAGGTATTATTGCTCAGCTATCGGCTTTAAAACTAGATAGGATAAAACTTATAGATAGGTTTGATTACCGAGTTGATGAAAAATTAGTTAATAATAAAGATTTATTAGAAATGATTAGTTATGATAAAGATAATTTTAAGTATACAGATAATCCTGATTTGATATTATCAGAGTTTAAAAAATGGAATGGTGATTTACCAATTATGCTTATTGAAAAAGACTATACTAAAGAGTATTTAGCTAGTCTTAATAATAAGATGGAATTAGTGTATCCATACTTAGAAGTAGAATATAATTATGATGTATTTAATACTATTATGAATAAATATCAAATAGAAGCTAGTAACTATTTAGTAGATATTATTTATGAAGCAATTATTTTAGAAAGTAATAATGAAAAGGTGAATAATGAATAGAGTAGGTTTGATATTTGCCATGAGGGAAGAACTAGACGAAGTCTTAAAACAAGTAGAAATAGAAGAAGAATTTACTATTTTTAATCTTACTTTTTATAGAGTAGTTATTAAAGATATAACTTGTATCTTAGTTGAATGTGGGGTGGGTAAGGTTAATGCAGCTAGATGTAGTCAGATTATGATTGATGTTATGAAGGTTGATTCTATTATTAATGTAGGAGTAGCAGGAGGAGTTGATTCGTCTTTAGCAGTCTGTGATATTGTAATAGGAGAAAAGTTAGTTCAACATGATTTTGATATAACAGCTTTTGATCATGCAAAAGGCTATATTCCTAATGTTGGTGTTTATCTTGATAGTGATGAGTACCTTTTAAGAATAGCTAATGAGGTTTCTAAAGAATTTACTGATATAGGGTTTCATAATGGTGTAATTGCTAGTGGTGATATATTTTGTACTAGTGATAAAATGAGTCAAAAAATTAATCAAAAGTTTAAAGCTTTGTGTGTCGATATGGAAGGGGCTAGTATTGCTCAAGTGGCTTATTTAAGTGGTATTCCTTTTCTAGTAGTTAGAAGCATATCAGATATTCCTAATAACAATAATAGAATTACTTATGAAGAATTTCTAGAAAGTAGTTCTAGATTAGTAGCTAAGTTTTTAATTAGTATGTTAGAAAAAATTTAATAAGAGGCATAAAGCTATTTTATATTGCTAATTTTGTGGTTTCACTATATACTATTCTTATAATATGGAGTGATTAATTATGAAACAAAGTAAAAAATTGATTTTTATTTTATTGTCTTTTATTATTGTAATGTTCTCCTCAACTGCAGCTATTGTTGTATCAAATAAAGGAAGTGCTAATTTACTTACCTTTGAGAGCTTCTATGCTTATTTGGTAATAATTGTTTTTGCAATTTATAATATATTAAAGAACAAGAAATCTAATTTATTAATAGTTTTAGCACTGTTAACTTATGCTTGGACTTACCTTTTAATTCAACAAATGATTAACAATATTACAGATGTTAATATTACTATAAGTAATAATTTCTATCTATATTTAAGCTCTTCTGTTTTTTTACTTTTTTCTTTATTTATTAACGATAATAAAAAAAAAGAAACTATAGAAAAATTATCTAGTAGCGGTAATGATTTTGGTGATAGTTTGTTTCTTTTTACTAGCTTTGTATTAGGTGTTAAAGAAATTCCTTTTGACAGTGAAGTTTTAATAACAAATAATTTAGAAGAAAATACTATTAATTTGATATATAGGATTAATAATAGTAATCAAAATTTTCAAATACAGAAGAATAAAATAAAAAATATAAGTTGTACGTCTAGGGCAAGAACTGCTATTAAAAATAAAGAAGTAGAGGATAATGAAACAAAAAGCTTATTGCTATCTGCCGTTATGTTTGGTGGTAATCCTATAGTTCAAACATTAGGAAATGATGGGTTCAATATGTTATTTAATACTTTGTCAAATAATTATGATAAGGTAGAGTTTAACGTTGAATACGAAATAATAATTGAGTATTTAATGGATAATCAACTCAAAAGAATTGTTGTTGTTTCAAAAATGAATCCTAAAAAATTTTTAGATAATATTTTAAATAATAAAAACATCTAAATTAAGGTAGATGTTTTTTAACTTTGATATTATTTTTAAGAGCATAATTAGAAACACTTCTAAAGTTTTTATCATATGGATATGTTTCTTGTCCAAACTTTAACCACATTTCTGAAAAAGATTCACCATTATTTAATAGCTTTTTAACTCTTTCATTATTAATGACTTCGTTATTTGGCTGATTGTTAAGATCTACACATTTTTCTTCGTCATAAAGTTTGCTTTGCAAATCACACTCTAATTTATCGCATTGATAGGCAAAAATAGCTTCTTTTGTTTCTTTAGCATCAAACTCTAAAAATAACTCTTCTAGTTTTTCCCCATCAATTAATCCAAGTAGGATAGTATGAACAGCTTTATGTTCAATTATCTCTTTACTTTTACTATCAATTTCAAACTGGGTTAAATCACCGATTACTGTTTCACCAAGTTCATGAATAGCAAGCATTAAAATAACTTTCTCTAAACTTATATCGTACTGATACTCACTTTTCATGGCAATAGCAAGCATTTGAACACCATAGATGTGTTCAGCTATACTTTCAACCCTTTCTCTTTTGATATTCCAAACTCTCCAGCCACTTCTAACAATATCCTTTAGTTTATTACAAAGCATGTAATAGTTAAGTATTCTTTCTTCTTTTGACATAATTATTCCTTTCTATAACTAGTTATTATATTAATATTTTTTAACTTTAACTTTTTCCTTGATTGGTATTAGTGATTCTATATCATTATTATTTAAAGTTACTAATTTAATAAGAGTGTTTTTTTGTTCTTCTGTTACATTACTTGGTACTTTAATAACAGCAAGACTTTTATTTAGGTATGATTCATATATAGCATATTCTAAATAATCTACAAGTATAGCTTTATAATTATAAACTCCTTGTCTAAATTGATATAATTCTTTTTCTTCTAAAATACTATTTATATCAATATTATAAAACTCTTCCATAAATTCTTTAATACTATTTTCAGAAAATGTCTCTTTATCTATTGGATAAAATGAAATAAAGTCACCATCCTTATTTATTATACCTTGTCTATTAATAGGAAGGTTAGGGTAAGAATAAATTTTTAAATTTCTCAAGTATATCACCTTAATAAATAATATGACAGAAAGTAAAAAAAGTTTCTTGCTATTTGAATAAGTTATATGCTAAAATTTAGTTGTATGCCGGTATAGTTTAGTGGTAAAACAGATCCTTGGTAAGGATCAGCGGTAAGTTCAATTCTTACTTCCGGCACCATATAAGAAAATATACTCGAACTTTTATAAGTATTGAGAATAAATAGACAATCAATTCTAAATTAGGATTGTTTTTTTGTTTAGAAAAAAGTCGTTCCAAGAAAGAATTGATTAAAATGGTTAATGTTATCAAGCAAGAAGTTAGAATGGAAGAATCATTAAGAAAGAGATTAGAGTTTATACGTGAATTTTGTAAGGTTAAATCAACAATTATTAATGGTAATTTAAGAATGATAGATAAAACTAGTCTTACATATCTAGAACCACACAGAATTATAATTAATGGTATAACTTTCCTAACTTTTAATTATTCTAATGAGATATTTATAGAAAACTTAAATAATAAAATCAAATTATCTGAATTAGAAAATTATTTAAAGAATATTTAACAAAAATTGACACTTAATACATTTTATGTTAGAATATGAAATCAATTAAGGGGGATTTCATATGTCAGAAAAAAAATACTTATTACTATTAAAGAAACAATTACAAAATAAAAGAGTAATTTGTGGATATAATCAAAATGATTTTGGACAAACTGTCATTACGACAGGTTCACCTAGAAAATATAATGATGATAAAATAACTTATGTAAATCAAAAATCAATGAGTGAATACGATTATATTTCAAAACAAATGCAATCTGCAAAGAGAAGATAAAATTATAAGGTGTCAGTAGTATTAAACAATTAATACTTTTGACACCTTTTTATATTAAGAAGTTGAAATTTAATGAATGAAGAAAAGAAAATAGCAGGACTTTATATTAGAGTTAGTACTGAAGATCAAGCAAGAGAAGGATTTAGTTTACCAGAACAAGAAAAAAGACTTCGTGCTATGTGCGAATATAAGAATTATGAAATTTATAAAGTTTATAAAGATGCTGGTATAAGTGCTAAAACCGGGAATAAAAGACCTGCATTTGAAGAATTATTACAAGATATTAAAGATAAGAAATGTAATACTATTGTTGTATTAAAACTAGATAGACTTACAAGAAGTGTATATGACTGGGAAAATATTATTAAATTTTTAGAAGAAAATAATGCTTATTTAGATTGTGCTAATGATGATATAAATACAACTAATGCTAATGGAAAAATGATTTCAAGAATACTAATGAGTGTATCTCAACAAGAAATAGAAAGAACAAGTGAAAGAACTAAAATAGGACTAGCTGGAGCAATTAAGGTTGGACATATTCCTCATCAAGCACCTTTAGAATATAAACATGAAGATAAGAAGTTAGTAATTGATTATGCTACTAAAGATGTAGCAATAAGAATATTTAATATGTATCATGAAGGAATGTCTTATCAAACTATCAGTAATATTTTAAATGAAGAAAAAGTATTAGATAAAACTAATTGGAGAGATTCAACTATATTTAATATTTTAACAAATGAAATATACAAAGGAGATTTTGTTCATGGTAAAAGAACTAAAAGCCTACTTATTATAACGATGTAGTTGAACCTTTGGTTACAAAAGAGTTTTGGGAAGAATGCCAAGTTCAAAAGAAAAAGAATCAGAGAAGTTTTCAAAGAAAATTATCTTATCTATTTATGCAAAAATTAAAATGTCCTAAATGTAAAAGAATATTAGGTGGTAAAGCAACTACTAAAAAGAATAATAACTCTTATTATTACTATTATTGTAATGATTGTAAGATTACTTATAAAGAAAATGAAATAGAAAAATTAACTGAAGAAAATTTGAAACACCAAAATGGTTTACTCAAAAATTTGATTTTGATTTAAACAAGTATTCATATTATGGCAATATTATAAGATAATAGTTTTAACAAATGAATTGACGAAAATTTTTAGTAGAATATTATAGTTATTGATAAATCATTAATATTTTAATAAAATTAGTAATAAATTAAAAAATGCTGTATAATGGATAGAAAGTTAAGGGGGTTGAACATGAGTAATAAAAAGAAGAATAAAGACGTATTAATTATGATAGGTGGAGAATCAGAAACATTTAAAAGAGTATCTAAAGGTGATAGAATTAAAACTAAAGATGGTTATTATATAGCTGGTGAAACCGGCAAAGAAAATATGAATAGATGGGAACAAAATTTATTAGAATCTGAAAAAAAATTAAAAAGAATGAATGGCAATTGAAGAAAGAAGTAAAAAAGTCCACAAAGTTAGATTTTAAAACATGGTTATATTTATATATTACACATGCCGTTAGAATAGAACATCCCCCTGTTATAGATGTAGAAGATAAAAGAACAATGTATGTTAAAGATAGTAAAAAAAATGAAGTATATGTATTTAGAAATTACGATGAATATAAAGATTACTTTTTAATGTATCTAGATAGTATTGAAGAAGACGTTATAGATTTAGCAATTTATACTAGAGGAAGTAAAGGTCAAATAATTGCCTTAAAAGAATTATGTGAACATATTATTGTTAAGAAAAAAATAAATGACTTTTATAGTTCAATAACACAAGAAAAGATAGATAAAATTCATGCCAAAGGAAAACTTACTCCTTTAGAAGCCGTACAAATGTGGGAATCCCTTGCTTTATGTGTTGAAGGGAGTAAATCAGTCTTCTCTAAAAGTAGATGCCAATATTTTGCTTATAAATGTCATGAATGTTTAATGGAATCTGCATCACATAAATTGGAACATGATCCAATTGAATTTGAATTGGTAAATTCAACTAAAGAAGAACAAGGACCAGTTAAAAAACTAGTTCCAAATAAGAAATAGTAGGTTTAACTATGGCAAAAAAATTTAGTGAAGATGCGTATTGTTTAGGATTACTATATTCATATTTATTTTCGGGTAAAAAATGGTATTAAAAGATGATTTAGATGAGTATTATAAAGCTATTGAGAAGAATTTAGAAAATACAGATGCAATGGATTTATATGCTACTGTGTGGCATGATGATGCTCCATGTATTTACTATCCTAGCGAAGGTAAAAATGGAGAAGTGTATTATGTTTTATATCCTAATTTCGATATAGATAGAGCAAAATCAAAATATATTGGTTGTTTGTCGACACAAGTTTTAGTTGCAACACAAGAGAAAAATGCACTGAATTGTTTAGGATTACAATTAAAAGATGGAAATATTTGTAAAAGGAATAATTACCATATTGGTATTGTTAGTGCTCCTACATTTATGAATCAATTTATTGAAAAACTAAAAAGTGGAGAATTAAAAATAGAGACATGTCCTCAAGTTGAAGTAGATTCAGAATTAACTGAAGAATATATTATAAAACAATTAGAATCATATCAAAAACTGCTCGAATCTGAAGTTATTGAAAAGGCAACAAATAAATTAATCATACGAGATACTAGTTATTTAAAAGAAAAAGCAAAAGTTGTTGAAATTAAAAAAAGTGAAGATTGTGATAGATTAGTTGATGAAGCAAATGTAAGAATTGAGGAAGGTAGAAGAAGAAAAGCTAAAACTTGGTATGATGCTCAAAATTACATTGTTGATTATAATGAAGAATGGCCAGTAAAAAATTGGTTCCAAATAATAAGAAATAATGAAGGTATGGGAATATACCTTTTAAAGTTATTTTTAATAAAATTATTGCTCATATTATTATGATTTGTCATAATTTATATAGATTGATTCATATGAATCGTTATTGCCGAAAAAAAGTTGTAGATCTCTACGTCGTCGGTACATCTAGAGAAGATGAAATAAATGATTATATCTATGAACAAAATTATGGCACTGATAAAGATTATGATGACTATGATATGGGTATTTAAAAAGACGAGCAATGCTCGTCAAAGATGACTCTATTTCCAATAGAGTAACACACTACGTTATTGGCACTGCCAATAACGGTGTGAAAAAGGGAATGCCCCTTTTTAAAACCTATTAAGCATAATTTTAGCAAGCCATAAAGCAAGCAAAATTATGTTTTATATTTTCAAAAATTTTTAATGAAGATATATAATCTGAAATAATCAAGATTTTTATTAAAATTATGGTATAATAATTATATAAATGATAATGAGGTGAATTATGAAAAAAATGATAGATTTAATTGCAAGGCCTGGTTCCCATAAGGACGAGAAGTTATTAAATTATATTAGAAGAAATTATCTCATAAATAACTATGTAACTAATATTTGCTTTATAAGTGGTAAAGGAGAAAACTGGGAACAACATACTCAAATAAGCGCAGAAGAATTTAGAAAACTAGTGTTTGAAAAAAATGATAAGACAACAGTTTATTTTTTGAGAAGTTTCTTCTTTGATAAAGATAGAGTATCATATTTAAAATTAATAGAAGATATGTGTGAAAATGATATACAGGTGTTTAAAACAGATCAAGTCAAAGAACACGTTACTAATGATAAAGAATGGCTAGATAAATATTGTGAATTTTTAAGCTTAGAGGAAGTTGAATAATATGATAGAATATAGAATATATAAAAGCGTTTATGATGATATGTTATCAGGTAAGAAAAATATTGAATTTAGACTATTAAATGAAAAATCAGAGAATATTAATCAAGGCGATAAAATAAAATTCAGAGTGTTAGATAATGATAACTTATATATTTTAGCCAGTGTAGTTGAAAAATTTGTTTTCAATAATATAGATGAATTATGGAAACATAAAGAAATTTTATCCAATAATGTTTTAGGTTATACAAAAGAAGAATTAATGAGTGCATTTTATGATATATTTGGAAAAGAAGAAGTTATTAATAGTAAAATCGTAGGTATTAAGTTTAACATAGTAAAATAATTAAATGTGAGGTTGGTGATAAAATGGATTATTATAATAAACTTAATTCGGCAATACAAAATTCAATAAATGATTATGGATTACAATATCATCTAAAGTATTTTGACGAAATTGTAAAACTTGCATATATAATAATTGAGAATACACCAAAATTAGACTTAAAGGAATATTCATCAAATGTTTCATTAAATACTTCTATCCAAACTGTTGTAAATTTTTTTAATTCCATAAAACCAGAGTATTCTTATATGTTCCAAAATATATTACAAGAAAAAAATATATATAATGACAAAGAAGATTACTCTGTCAAATTTTATAAAATATTAGATAAAAATCAAACAGAAGAATATGATGGTCAGCATAGAAATAATAAATCTGAAGTAAGAAAAGATGGATTTGTGCATATAGATTATGCTGAAAATTTAGATGATATTTTTACTATAACTCACGAAATAACCCACAAATTTAGTCAACCTAAAAATCAAGATAGTACAATAAAACAATTCTTAGGAGAAACATCAACTATTACGATGGAATTTTTATTACAGGATTATCTTTTTGAAACTACAAATTATAATAGTGATGAAATAATAACACATAAAAATAATAGATTAGTTGAAACTTATGATGATGCTGGTGCTATAATTTTTGAAAACATATTATTAAGACTATATAGACAAAATAATAATTGTATTACACAAGATATTCTATTGAATTATTTGAATTCTATTGATAAAGATTCAAAAATTTATGAGTTATTATCTACAAAAGGTGAATATTATTTGAATGAAATTGTAAAATCTGGTTCTTTACAATTTTATAAAAGGCAGAGATATGTTATTGGAACTATATTAGCAAGTGATTTTCATAAAAAAATTAAAAATAATCCAGAAAAAATAAATCAACTTTGTTATTTAATGGATATATTGGGACATACAGATTTAGTGTCAGATAGTGATTTAAAAATATTAGAGACTTTAGATATTCCTATTGTTAACAATGGAGAGATTAGGATTAATCCAGACGGCATGATTAGATTATCTGATTGTTATAAAAGTGAGGTAAATAATGCTTTAAGTTATCAAAATACAAGTAATTATACAAAATAAGTATTCTATTTTAATAAATATTATAGTATAATAATTGCAGAAATTAATCTTTTTAAAATTTCCAAACGTGTATAACTCACGCACCATAGTGATTGATATTCGAACTACTTGTTTCGGTTCGAGTTTATTTATAGTTTATTAAAACAATTGAAAGTAAAATTCGGATAAGTGCTTGACGAAGTCCAAGCTTTACTTTGTAATGACATTGGTGAGTAAAATGATATATAAATATAGTGAATTATTAAAAAAAGAAATAATTATATATTTAAATTCTCTTTCAACGGTTGAAGTTTAGTGTATGAGTAGTTAGTCATTTATTACATCTTATCAATTAAAATTGTTGTACTTCCACCAAAAGGGCACCATTGACGAATTTGTTCGAACTTTTATAAGTATCGAGAATAAATAGATAATCAATTCTAAATTAGGATTGATTAAAATAGTAAATGTTACCAAGTGGAAAGTTTGAATTTTATTTAATCAGTCTTTTTAAAAGTATTGCATTTTAAATAAATAGTATATATTAATTATCGTGATGTGCCTGGGAAACTTTTGAAGCCCTAGGTCTTTTTCATTTTTATAAATAAAAATAATTATAAAATTTTTGCTTACGAAAAAAATTAAAATGTGATATATTGTAAAAGCTGTTAAAAAAGCAAGAAAGAGGTGTTTTATGAAAAAAGTAGATCTTGGAAAGGAAAATATTAATAAACTATTAATTTCATTTGCTATACCTTGTGTTATTAGTATGCTTATAAATTCGGTTTATAATATTGTTGATCAAATCTTTATTGGAAAGGGGGTAGGTACATTAGGAAATGCTGCTACTAATGTTATTTTTCCTTTAGTTATTATTTTTAATGCAGTAGCTGGTTTAATTGGTAATGGAGCAGCCGCTAATTTATCATTGAAGCTAGGTGAAGGCAAAAAAGAGGAAGGAGGAAAAATAGTAGGAAATGCGGTTACTGTTTCTATAATCTTTTCTATAATACTAAGTGTTATTGCTTATTTCTTCTTACCAAAATTAGTTTATATGTTTGGGTGTACTGAAAATGTTTATCAGTATGCGGTAGATTATGGAAAAATAATCATTCTTGGAGCTCCTTTCATGATAATTTATTCTGCTTTATCACAATTAATTAGAGCAGATGGTTCACCAAAATACTCAATGGTTTTACTAGTAGTAGGAGCTATTTTGAATATTATACTAGATCCAATCTTTATCTTTACCTTTAATATGGGAGTAAAAGGAGGAGCTATTGCTACAGTTATTGGGCAAATAGTATCATTTGTAATGGCAATACTTTATCTTAGAAAAGTAAAATTAGTAAAACTAGAAAAGGAATCATTTAAAGTAGATAAGAGTATTACAAGAACTTTAGGACTTGGCTTGTCATCATTTATTACTCAATCAACAGTCCTTGCTTTGTTTGTTTTCATGAATAATATGATGACTAAGTATGGAGCATTAACTAAATATGGGGCAGATATACCATTATCAGTTTATGGAGTTATCTCTAAGATAAATAGTCTATATATTTCTACTATCTTAGGAATATCTATTGGAGCCCAACCTATTATTGGGTTTAATTATGGAGCAGGAAACTATGAAAGAGTAAAAGAAACATTAAGAAAAGTACTAACTATAAACTTAGTAGTTGGATTAATATTCAATATTATTTTCTATCTTTTCCCAAAAGAGATAGTTAGTATCTTTATTACAAATAGTGATCCTAATTATAAATTATTCTTAGAGTTTGCTGTTGTAATATGTCATTCATTCTTATTAGTAATGGGACTTAACTTCTTAGAAATGACAACTTCAATTACTGTACAATCTCTTGGAAATGTTAAGAAAGCGACAATGGTATCTTTTATAAGACAAATAATTTTATTTATTCCAATCGCTTGTTTTATGGCTATTTATTTACATAAAGGTATTTATGGAGTGTTAAATGCAGGACCAATTGCTGACGCTATAACATTCTTTATTGCCCTAGTCATTTTCTATTCTGAATATAGAAAACTATCTATTAAAGAAAAACCTACTAATCTAGAAGATATAAAGGTTAATAATACTTATAAAGGTAAAAAGATAGTAATAACTATATCTCGTGAGTATGGTAGTGGTGGACACTATGTAGGAGAACTACTTGCTAAGAGAATGGGACTTAACTTTTATGATAAGAATTTAATAAATCTAATTAGTAAGAAAAGTGGATTATCTAAAGAATATGTAGAAGCAAATAATCAGAAGCTTGCTTCATTTAAGTATATAGATAATAATGATGATAGAATCTTTATAGCCGAAGAAAAAGTTATAAAAGATTTAGCAAAAAAAGAGTCTTGTGTTATTGTTGGACGTTGTGCTGACTATATCCTAAAAGATAATAAAGATACTATTAAAGTATTCTTATATAGTAGTAGTCAAGATAAAGTTAAAAGAGCAGTTAAATACTATAACTTAGAAGAAGATAAAGCTTTAAAAGAAATAAATAAGATAAATAGTGAAAGAGCAAAACATTACAAGTATTATACTAATAGAGATTGGTATGATTTTGCTAATTATGATATAGCTTTAAATGTTGATTATTTAGGAGTAGAGAAAACAGCTGAATTATTAGAACAAGTAATAAGAGAAGTTAGTCATTAATGATTAACTTTTTTCTATAAAATTAAAAAAGTATAGTATAATTAATAGTGTGAGGTAGATATATGAAAGATGAAATTTTATATAAAATATCAAGACCAGTAATTAGAGTACTATTTAATTTCTTCTATAAACCAACTTATATAGGAAGAGAAAATATTCCTTCTAGTGGTAGTTTTGTTTTAGCAGGTAATCATACTAGTTATTTAGATCCATTACTATTAATGTCAGCTTCTAAAAGAACTATTCACTTTCTAGCTAAAGATAGCTTAGTAAAAGGAGTTAAAGGATTAGTCTTTAAACATATGGGAATAATTCCTGTTAATAGAAAGATTCATGATAAAGATGCTTTAAGAAATGCTAAGGAAGCTTTAAATAATAAAAAAGTAATAGGAATATTTCCAGAAGGCACTATTAATAGAACAGAAGATATGACTCTTCCTTTTAAAATAGGAGCAGTTAAAATGGCTAAAGATACAGATACCTTATTAGTACCTTTTACGATAACTAATAAATATAAACTATTTAGAAAAAGTGTCACTATTGAGTTTTATAAGCCATATAAAGTAGTAGATGAGTTAGATATAGAAAATAATAAATTAAGAAGTTTTATTAGTAGTGAACTTAAAAGAAAGAAGGTTAACAATTGAGTATATTAGATATGAAGTTTTTTAGATTTTTAGGATTTAAGAAGAAGCCTAAAGCTCCTTGGAGTAAATATTATAAGAAAGGGGATATGAATCTTTATATACCAGATATATCCTTGTATGATAATTTTAAAAGAAATATGAAGAAGTATCCTAATAACAATGCTTTTGATTATTTTGGAAAGAAGACTACTTATAGAGAGTTATTAAGAGAAGTTGATTTATGTGCTAATTCTTTCTTAAGTTATGGAATAAGAAAGAATGATGTAGTAACTATTTGTATGCCTAATACTCCAGAAGGGGTTATTTCTTTTCTAGCTTTAAATAAGATAGGAGCTATATCTAATATGCTTCATCCCTTAGCTAGTGAAAATGAAATAAGAGATGATTTAATTAATACAGGATCAGTTATGATGGTTTTAATTGATATGGATTATGATAAGTTAAAGAATGTGATTGAAGCAACAGACGTTTATAAGATAATATTAGTAAGACCAAGTGATTCGATGCCATTTTTGACTAAAGTAGGATATAATTTATCAATAGGATTAAAGACTAAATTACCTAAGAATAATAGTAAATATGTTTATTGGAATCAGTTTATGAATAGTGGTAAGGATTATAAGAGCGATTATCATTTTCTAGGTAGAAAAAACTCACAAGCTGTTATGCTTCATAGTGGAGGATCAACTGGTAGTCCTAAGGCAATTGTCTTATCAAATGGTAATTTTATTGCTTTAACGGAACAAGCAAAGATTGTCTTTGATGAGTTAGAAGTAGGGGATAAATGTTTATCAATAATGCCTATTTTTCATGGCTTTGGTTTAGGTGTATGTGTTTATGCTCCATTATGTGTAGGAGCAGAATGTATTTTAATTCCCCAGTTTAAAGCCCAAGAGTTTGATAAGATTCTAATGAAACATAGACCAGAATTTGTAATTGGTGTTCCTACTTTATTTGAAGCGATGATGAAGAGTGAAAGACAAGATAGGATTAAACTTAATTATATAAAATATATTATATCTGGTGGGGATACCTTAAGTCTTAGTCTAGAAAAAAGAATAAATAAATACTTAAGTGAACATGGAGCAAGTACTAGAATAGTACAAGGTTATGGAATGAGCGAATGTTTAGCAGCTGTTTGTCTAGGATTTAAGAACATCTTAGAATATGGTTCAATTGGTATTCCTTTTCCAGGATGTTATATTGGTATATTTAATGAGTCAGATATCGAAGTACCATATGGTAGTGAGGGAGAAATTTGTATCAGTGGTCCTAATGTCATGCTAGGATACTATAATAATGAGAAAGAGACTAATGGAGCTCTTCATATTCATGATGATGGTAATGTTTGGCTTCATTCTGGTGATTTGGGAGTGATGGATAAAAATGGCTTCATAAAGTATACAGGTCGTTTAAAAAGACTAATAGTAACATCAGGCTATAATGTTTATCCAGTACAAATAGAAGAAGTCTTAGAAAAGCATCCAGCTGTTATGTTATCTAGTGTGGTAGGAATTCCTCATCCTTATAAACAAGAAGTACCTAAAGCCTTTATTGTCTTAAATAAAGGATATAGAGAAACTGAAGAACTAGTCAAAGAATTAAAAGAACTTTGTAGTAAAAACTTACCAAGATATGCTAAAGTATATGAGTATGAGTTTAGAAAGTCACTACCTAGAACAATGGTTGGGAAAGTTGACTTTAGAAAACTACAAGAAGAAAACAATAAACTAAGGAGAGAAGAACGTGGGAAAGAAAAGATTTAAAGGAGAGATAGGTTATTCATTATTAACCCCTATTATGCGAGTACTATTTAGACTTTATTATAATCCTAAGATAATTAATAAAGAAGTAATACCAAAAGAGGGACCTATCTTAATAGTAGGTAACCATAAACATATTTATGATCAATGTCTAACGATAATGGCTACTAAAAGAGTAATACACTATATGGCTAAGAAAGAATACTTTGACGGTAAAATGGCTTGGTTTTTCAAACTAGTTGGTTGTATTCCTGTTGATAGAAGTATAAAAGATCATAATGCTACTGATAAAGCTTTGAAAGTATTAAATAGTGGAGGAGCTATAGGATTATTCCCCGAAGGAACTAGAAATAAAACAAAAGATGTTTTTCTATTACCATTTAAGTTTGGAACCGTATCAATGGCTAAAAAGACTAATGCTACCATCATTCCCTTTGGTCTTACTGGTGACTATAAATTTAGAAGTAAGAACTTAACTATTAGATATGGTACTCCTTTTAAAGTAGGAGAGATGGACTTAGATGATGCTAATAAGAAACTATATGAAGAAGTAGAAAGATTAATGAGAGAAAATTTAGAAGGAGAGGAAAAATAATATTATGATTTATCAAGATTTTTTATTAAGAATAATAGTTACCTTTGCTCTTAGTTTTGCAATAGGTCTTGAAAGACAATGGCGAAGAAGAGTAATTGGTTTAAGGACTAATGTATTAGTCTGTTTAGGATCGTTTCTTTTTGTAAGCTTTTCTTTGCTTACTAATGCTTATGATGTATCAAGAATAGCTTCCCAAGTAGTGTGTGGTATCGGTTTTTTAGGAGCTGGTGTTATCTTAAAAGATAAAGGTAATATCAAAGGACTTGATACGGCTGCTACTTTATGGTGTGATGCAGCGATTGGTACTTTATGTGCAGCAGGCTTTCTTTTAGAAGCATTAGTTGGAACTTTATTTATTTTATTAGCTAATGTTGTTTTAAGAGGAATTACTCGTAAGCTTAATTTAAAACATATTGAAAAGATGCAATTTGATAAATATAGGTTAAAAGTAGTAAGTAGTGAAGAACAAGAGTTTTTAATTAGAACTTTAATTAGTCAAAGTACTAATAAGACAGATGCTAGTTTAATTAGTATTGATACAACTGACTTAGATGATGATAAAATAAGAATAACTGCTACGTTTAATGTTCCAAAGGATGGCACTTCTTTATTAGAAGAATTAGTTAATAGAATAGTAATAGAACCAGGAATTACTTCATCTGGTTGGAAAAAGATAACAGATACTAAAAATATAGAGGAAATATTAGATGAAGAAGATATTTAATGGTGAATAATATGAAAGAAAAGAACTGGAGATTTTAGAAGTAAACTCATATCTAAGAAATAATATTAATAAATATATGTAAAATGAATGTTAACTTATAAAAAATAGTGAGAGATTAGAAATTCATATGTTATACTATAATAGTAAGATAGATTATAAGAGGTTATATATGATATGGAGGCAAATAAAAATGAATAATCAATCAACTGACAATAATGTAAATTCTTTGAGTGACTTATTTGCAACGGGTGAAGGAGCTACTACTAATCAAGTTTCTTCTACTGTAACTGGTGGACAACCTAATAGTATGGTAAATCAAGTGTCACAAAATCAAGGAGTGTTTACTGCTCAAACGTCCACTGGAATTAATCAAAATAGTGTAGATGTAAATAATATGGCACAACCAGCGATGCCTAACCAAGCAGTAACTATGCAAACACCTACTGGAATCAATCAAAATAGCGTAAATACAAATAACATGGCACAAACGGTAGTGCCTAACCAAGGAGCAACGCCTAATATTAATGTAGTAAATCAAAATTTTTCTAATACAATGGATGATGAGGCTTTCTTGAAAGCATTTATTGGTAAAAACTATGAGAAGATAACTACACGTAATTTTAATTTCTCTGCTTTCTTCTTTTCTTCTCTTTATGTACTTTACAGAAAAATGTTTTGGCAAGGTTTAGTTTTATATTGTGCAATGTTTGTATCAAGTAATTTATTGGGATCTATAGGAAAAGTAATATCACTTGTGATTGCACTTGCTACTGGCTTGATGTTTAACAAAATCTATGTAAAATATGCAACTGATGAGGTTGAAAAGATAAAACAACAAAATCCAAATGGCAATTCTAATGCAATAAATCTAGCTTGCTTTTCTAAAGGTGGTACAAGTGTAGGTAATATATTTTTAGGTTTATTTATTGCAATAGTAATTTCTATTATATATGGTATGATTTTTCCATCAACTACTATATCTACAATGTAAATAAGTAAAACAAAGAAGACTAGTTGTTAGCCCTTCTTTTTCATTGATTCAATAAAGTCATAATAACTTTTTATATTCTTTTCATAACCAGTTGTTTTTGGATGATAATATTTCTTTCCTTTAAGTTTTTTGGGAAGATACTCTTGATAAACATAAGAATTAGGATAATCATGAGGATATAAATATTCTTTAGAGTCAGTCTTTATATGGTTAGGGACATTGCCAGTATTACCTTTTTCTATATCTTCAATTGCTTCATCTAAGGCTAGGTGAGCGGTATTGCTTTTTGGTGATAAAGCCATTTCTGTGACAATAGTTCCAAGAGGAATTCTTGCTTCTGGAAGACCAACTCGCTCTGCTGCTTCTATAGCTGCTATAACTTTTGGACCAATACTAGGATTAGCTAGACCGATATCTTCATAAGCGATAACACTCATTCTACGATAAATGCTGTCTAGATCTCCTTCAGTTATTAATCTTGCTAGATAATGTAGACTAGCATCAACATCGCTTCCTCTAATTGATTTTTGAAAAGCGGATAAGACATCGTAATGACCATCACCATTTTTATCACTAAAGAAAACAGGCTTAGAGTTTATTTGCTTTACTAGATTAATATCTACTTTTTGATCATTACTAGCATAGAAGGCAATCTCTAAAAGATTATAAGCGTAACGAAGATCACTTCCTGCTAAGTTAGCAATATATTTAATAGTATCATCATCAATAGTAATACCTTCAAGATAACTTGATTTAACTGCTTTATTTAATCCTTCAATAATATCAGTAGTTTCTAATTCGTTAAGTTCAAATAACTGACATCTACTTCTAATAGCTGGATTAATAGCATGATAGGGATTAGAAGTAGTCATTCCAATAAGAGTTATTAAACCACTTTCTAACTGTGGTAAGAGTAAATCCTGTTTATCCTTATTAAGACGATGAATCTCATCCATGATAAGAATCATGCCATTATAAATTTTAGCTTCAGAAACTACGGTATCAAAATCTTTCTTATTATTAATAGTAGCATTTAAAAAACGATAAGGCATATCTAAATCATTAACAATAGACTTAGCAATAGAGGTTTTTCCAATACCAGGTTTTCCATATAAAATCATCGAAACTAGTTTTTTCTTTTCTACTAAGTTTCTTAAAATTGCTCCTTTTCCAATTAAATGCTTTTGCCCTAAAACATCATTTAAAGATTTAGGTTCTAGTTTTTTTGCTAATGGTTCCATATTCATTGTTATCACTTCCTAGGACTTATTTTATCACGAATTTTCTTGTTCAAAAACAAAATTTTAGCTATAATAGATGGTGTTAGAAGTTGGAAGTGAAATTATGTTAAGAAACGAAGTAGATAGAACTAAGCTGAGCCCTGTAATGTTACAGTGGATGAATATAAAAGATGAAAATCCTGATGCGATTATTTTTTTTCGCTTAGGAGACTTTTATGAGATGTTTTTTGATGATGCTATTTTAGCATCTAAAGTATTGGAATTAACTTTGACTGGTAAACAAGCAGGACTAGAAGAAAAAGTTCCGATGTGTGGAATCCCTTTTAAAGCCTATGAAGGATATCTTGATAAGTTAGTTGATATGGGTTATAAAGTAGCTATTGTTGAACAAGTAGAAGATCCTAAACTTACTAAAGATATGGTTAAAAGAGAAGTTATTCAAATAGTAACTAGAGGAACTAGATTAGATAGTTCGATAGATGATACTAAGAATAACTTTTTAGCCTCAATTACTTATACAGCTAATACTTATACTTTAAGCTATGCCGATATATCTACAGGAGAGATATATGTCACTGTTTTAAATGATAGTTTACAAGAACTATTACAAGAGATTATTAGACATGGTTTTGGAGAGATAATTGTAAGTGATGAAATAGATAGAAACTTTATTAATACCCTTAGAAAGACTTATCAGTTAAATGTTACCATCTATAATATATATAATGAAGAAGAAAAGTATAAATATATTTATAAAAATTTAAAAGACTTAAGGAAAGAACAAGGTATTAAACATTTACTAGCTTATATAGTAGATACTAAAAAAGGTGATTTATCGCATTTACAAGAAGCTAAAGTAGAACTTATTAATAATCATTTATTATTAGATGAACATACTAAAAGAAATCTTGAATTAACTGAAACTTTAAGATTAAGAGAGAAAACTTATAGTCTTTTATGGTTACTTGATAAGAATCAAACTGCTATGGGTAGTAGATTACTACGAAAGAATTTAGAGTTTCCATTAGTAGATAGAAAAGAATTAGAGCGAAGATATCATTATATAGAAGTATTACAAACAGAATTTATTTTAAGAGATGATTTAAAGAAAAGCTTAAACCAAGTCTATGATATAGAAAGACTTATCGGAAGAGTTTGTTATGGTAATTTAAACGCTAGAGATTTACTACAGTTAAATTCTAGTTTAAAAGCTCTACCTACGGTTAAGAAAATATTAGAAGAGATAAAGTACGATAAAGAACTAGAAGTATTTGATGATTTAGTATCATTATTAGATAGTAGTTTAAATGAAGAACCACCTATCTCTTTAAAAGAAGGTAACTTGATAAAGAAAGGTTATAATAGTGAACTAGATGAATTAAGAGACTTATCAAGTGGTAGTAAAGACTTCTTATTAGAGCTTGAACAAAAAGAGAAGGAAAGAACTGGTATTAAGAACTTAAAGGTTGGTTACAATAAAGTCTTTGGCTATTATATTGAGATAAGTAAAGGGCAGTGTAATTTAGTAAAAGAAGAGTTTGGTTATGATAGAAGACAGACTCTATCTAATTGTGAAAGATTTACTACTAAAGAATTAAAAGAGAAAGAAAGTATTATCTTAGGAGCCGAAGAAAAGATAATCAATTTAGAGTATCAGTTATTTATGCAAATAAGAGAAGTAGTTAAAAGATATGTTGTACCTTTACAGAAGTGTGCTAATGTTTTAGCAGAGATTGATATGCTTTCTTCTTTATCATTTGTAGCAGATACTTATCATTTTGTGAAACCTACATTAAGTAATAAGAATGAAATAAAGATAGTAGAGAGTCGTCATCCAGTTGTAGAAGAAGTAATGGCTAAGAAGAATGAAAAGTATGTTGCTAATGATATTTTAATGGATCAAGATACTTCTATCTTACTTATTACAGGACCTAATATGGCTGGTAAATCAACTTATATGCGTCAGCTTGCTATTACAGTAATTATGGCTCAAATAGGTTCTTTTGTACCTGCTAAGAGTTGTGTTATACCAATATTTGATAAAATATTTACAAGAATAGGGGCTAGTGATGATTTAGTTAGTGGAGAGAGTACTTTTATGGTTGAGATGAAAGAAGCTAATATGGCAATATCAAGAGCTACTAAGAACAGTTTAATCTTATTTGATGAGTTAGGACGAGGTACTGCTACATATGACGGAATGAGTCTTGCTCAAGCGATACTTGAATATATCCATGATAATATTGGAGCTAAGACACTATTTTCTACTCATTATCATGAGTTAACACTATTATCTAGTAATTTATCACATTTAAAGAATGTTCATGTATCAGCAATTGAAGAAGATGGTAAACTAACATTTCTTCATAAGATTAAAAACGGATCAGTTGATAAGAGTTATGGTATTAATGTAGCAAGTCTTGCTAATCTTCCTAAATCTTTAATAAAAAGAGCAGAAGAAATACTTGAAGTGTATGAAAATCAAGAAAAGAGAGAAACTATTTATACTCAGACTAGTTTATTTGATTTAGAAAAAGAAGAAGAGATTAATAAAGATGATAAATATCTAGACAAAATAAAGGCAATTAATCCGTTAGAGATGAGTCCAATGGATGCTTTAAACTTCTTATATAGATTAAAAGAGGAGATGAAAAAAGAGGAATGCGAAAATCAATAATAGCTCTTTTCTTAGTAGCTAGTTTATTAATTATTACTATTATCTTTCTAGCTAATCAGAAAGTTAAAGTAGAAGTAAGTTTAAGTGATGATTTGACTTTTGATGTTTATAGTGAAGTAGAATTAGATGGTGTTATTAAATCAATTAATGGTACTTTTAAGAATAAAAAGTTAAATACTAAAAAAGTAGGAAAACACTCTTATACCCTTAACTATAAGAATGATGATAACCGTCTAGCTAGTTATACCTTTACCTATGAAGTAGTAGATAAAACTCCACCAGTTATCTCTTTAAGTAGTCTATATTATGTTGATTTAGGTTCAACAGAAGACTTTGCTAAAGAAGTGTTTTGTGGGGATAACTATGATGATAATCCTACTTGTCAAGTAGTAGGTAATTATGACTTTAATACACTAGGTGATTATCCTTTAGTCTATGAAGCGATAGATTCTAGTGGTAATGTTACTAAAAAAGATTTTACTATTACAGTAAGAGAAAAGAGTGATTATCAAGGATCTAGTAATAAAGAGACAGTTGATTTTAAAGATTTTTATAATGAAAATAAGACTGATAATACCTTGATTGGTATAGATGTATCTAAGTGGCAAGGTGATATTGATTATGATAAAGTAAAAGAATCAGGTGTTGAATTTGCATTCCTTAGAATAGGGACAAGAAGTGGAATAGATGGTGAGTTTATCCTTGATCCTAAATTTAAAAGAAATATAGAAGGTTTTAAGAAGGTAGGGATTAAGACAGGTGTTTATTTCTATTCTTATGCTAAAAATAAAAAGGATGCTAAGAAGGAAGCAGAGTTTGTCTTAAAAGAATTAAATGGAAATGACCTTGCTCTACCTATAGTTTTTGATTGGGAAAACTTTTCTATCTATCAAGAGTTTAATCTATCATTTTATCATCTAGAAGAAGTAGTAAAAACATTCCTTACTACTATTGAAAAAGAAAATTATCAAGGAATGTTATATGGTAGTAAATACTACTTAGAAAATGTTTTCACTAATAATAACTATGCTACTTGGTTAGCACACTATACAGATACTACTACCTATCAGAAAGACTATAATGTTTGGCAAAAGACTGATAGAGGTAAAGTAGAGGGAATAGATACTCTAGTAGATTTAGATATACTATATAAATAGGGGTGGAATATGTTAAGTATAATTATAAAGAATAATATCTTAAGTAAAGAAGAATTAAAAGACTTATTAAAACGCTATCATCAAGAAAGAAGAATAAATAAACCATTATTACTGATAAGTGAAGAAAGAATTAACTATTTAGATATCTTTAAGAGAGAATTTTCTAATCTTACTGTTTATAATAATAATATAAAGATAGAAGAGTTTGACTATATCTTTGATTTTCTAGGCAGTAGTAAATATCTAGATAAAGAGACTATAACTAGATTAAATAGGTTTGATAGAACAGTAAGTATTGATATTAATGCTTCACTTTCTAATATTAATGGACTTGGTACTGATATATTAAAATCAAGAGAAACAATAGTTTATCAGACTTATCAACCGGGACATTTTCTAAATATGGCGAAAGATTATATTGGTAAATTAATATTATATAAAAATAAAGATACTTTATCTAATACTAATCTTTTAGAAATAACTGATATAAAAGAGTATTTTCCTGAAAGACTAAACTTTTCTAATAAAGGTAGTTATGGTAAGAGTTATTTAATTGGTGGTAGTATCTCTTATAGTGGAGCGATTAAACTAGCTAATTTATCTTTAAGTAGTTTACTTGCTGGTAGTGGAAGAGCAACGTTAGTTGTTGATAGAAAACTAACAGATATAGTAGCTCCTTATCTTTTAGAAAGTACTTTAATGTGTCTTGATAATATAGAACAAGTAGATACTATTATAAGTAATAGTACAGCAATACTATTTGGACCAGGTCTTGATATTAGTGAGTGGAATAAAAAGATTCTAGATTATTTACTTATCAATAGTAAGAAACCATTAGTAATAGATGCTTCTGGATTAGTAATGATAGATAAGTCTTTACTATTAAATAAAAAATGTGAAGTTGTTTTAACACCACATCCTAAAGAATTTGCAAGACTAATTGATAAGAGTGTTGAAGAAGTGTTAGAAAATCCAGTGGAGCTTGCTATTTCCTTTGCTAAAAAGTATAAAGTTATTTTACTCTTGAAAGGTACTACTACCATAGTAACAGATGGTGATAATACTTACTTTGTAAATGAAGGTCATGCTGGTATGGCAACATCAGGAAGTGGTGATGTCTTATCGGGAATATTAACTGGTCTTATTAGCTATAATAAAGTATCACCTAAATTAGTAGCTGCTGCTAGCTTTCTTGCTGGATATTCAGCTTCTCTTGCCTTAGAAACAACAAATGACATATCGTATATAGCAAGAGATACAATAAAATTTATTCCTCAAGCTATAAGTGATATTAGAAAATCATAATATAGACTTTATTCTTTCAATTTGGTAGAATATGGCTAAGGAGGCGCTATGTTAAATTTTATTGTATGTGATGATGATCAATTTTTTAGACAAGGAATGAAAAAGCAGATAGATGACTATATGATGAATACCGATATGGATTATAAAGTTTATACGTTTGCTAGTTATGATAAAGAGTTTGAAGAATTAGCCAAAAAAGAAATTGGTTTTAAAGTATATTTCTTAGACATTAAAACTAATTATGGTTCTGGAATAGATGCGGCTAGATACATAAGAGAGATGTTAGAAGATTGGAATTCTATTATCATAATAGTTTCTTCCTTTAGTGAATATCGTTATGAAATAATAACTAATAGATTATTTGTGTTAGACTTTATTAGTAAACTTGATAGTTGTACTAAAAAGATGCATGAAGTATTAGATATTGTTATGAAAAGTTATCGGGGTAAAGATAGGTGTTTAACCTATCAAAGAAAATGGGTATATTCAAAAATAGAACTTAAATATATATATTATATAATAAGAGAACCAGATAGTAAGATTTGTACTGTTTATGCTTCACATGGTGAGTATGAAGTACCACTTAGTCTAAGTCAGATTAAGGAACAATTAGATGAAAGATTCTTTCAAGTATATAGAAATTGTATTATAAACTTAGATAGAGTTACGTCTGTTGATTTTAAAAAAGATATAATTAAATTTGACAATGGCTATTATCTTGAGAAGATGTCTAGATATAAAAAGCATCTATTATTAGATTTATTTAGAGGAAAGAAGGATGATGATTAATGTTATCTAAAAAGATAGAAGAAAAAATAATTGGTGAGATTAAATCTCTTGGTCTTGATATGATAGAAGAAGCGGGAAGTGGACATCCGGGTATTGTTTTAGGAGCTGCTCCTATACTTTATACCTTGTATTTAAATCATTTAAGGTTCGATGCTTCTAATCCTAACTTTTATAACCGTGATAGATTTATAATGAGTGCTGGTCATGGTTCTAGCTTACTTTATTCTATCCTTTATTTTGCTGGGTATGATTTATCACTTGATGACTTAAAAGCTTTTCGAAGACTAAACTCTAAAACGCCAGGTCATCCCAAATATAAGAAGACACCAGGGGTTGAAATGACAACTGGTCCTTTAGGACAAGGATTTGCTACAGCTGTTGGGTATGCGATAGCTGAAAAACATACAGAAGCTTTAATTAATAAAAAAGAAAAAGTAATTGATTATAATATTTACTGTTTATGTGGTGATGGTGACTTGATGGAAGGAGTTAGCTATGAAGCGGCATCTCTTGCTGGAAGTTTAAAACTAGATAATTTAATAGTACTTTATGATTCTAATAAAACAACAATGGATGGTAAGATAGATAATGTTTTTGATGAAGATATTACTAAAAGATTTGAAAGTATGAACTGGACTGTTTTAACAACAAGTGATGAGCCACAAGATATAGATGATGCTATTATAAAAGCAAAAGAAGCAGATAAACCAACTATTATTCAAGTAGCTACTACGATTGGTAAAGACTCTAGTCTAGCTGATAGTAATAAGAGTCATTCAGGTTGTTTTGATAAGGAAGAAATATCTAAGATAAAAACTACTCTTGGTGTTCGTGATATTCCTTTTACTATCAGTAATGAAGCAGTAGAAGAGTTTAGAAGTTATATTAAAGAAAGAAATAAAGACTTAGTAACTAACTTTGATGAGATAAAAGAAATGCTTGATGAAGAAGAGATGAGTATTTTAAATAAGTTAATTAATCCGGATAAATCTATTAAATTAACAACTCTTGATTATACAAAACCAGATGATAATGAAGAGTTACTTAGAATAAGTGCTAATAAAGTGCTTAATTCATATTCTTTAATTAGTCCTTTAATAATAGGGGGTAATGCTGATACTTCATCATCAACTAAGATATATTTGAATGAATTAACTTCATTTACTAAAGATAACTATATAGGTAGAAATATTAATTTTGGGGTAAGAGAACATGCTATGGCATCTATTGCTAATGGTCTTGCTCTTGCAGGGTATCGTCCTTTTGTCTCAACTTTCTTAAGTTTTAGTGACTACTTAAAACCGGCTCTTAGATTAACAGCTCTTATGGATCTTCCTGTTACTTATATTTTTACACATGACTCTATTTCAATAGGACAGGATGGACCAACACATCAACCAGTAGAACAACTGGTAAGTTTAAGAGCTATTCCTAATATGGAAGTGTTTAGACCAGCTGATTCTAATGAAGTGATTGGATCATTTAAAACTATTTATGAAAATAATAGTCCTAGTTCCTTAATTATTGGAAGAGGCTCTATCAAGATATTAGAATCAACTTCTATTTCTGCTACTAGTAAAGGAGGATATATTGTTCATAATGAAGAGCGGAAACTAGATGGTGTTATTATTGCTACTGGTGAAGAAGTGACTTTAGCTCTTGAGGTTATGCAATTATTAAAAGAAAAAGGCTATGACTTAAGAGTAGTTAGTATGCCATCAATTGAAAGATATAATAATTTAACAAAGGAAGAAAAAGAAGAGCTATTACCTTTAGGAGTAAAGAAATTTGTTATTGAGAAAGGATCAAGTTATTCTTGGTACTCCTTTGTCTATAAAGATAGTTACTTATTTACACTTGATAAGTTTGGGGCTAGTGGCAAGACGGAAGAAGTTAATTCTTTCTATGGATTTACGAAAGAAGAAATCTCATTAAAAATAGAAGCATTACTTAAATAATTCGACAATATTTTTAAAACTTTCTTGTTATGATTACTGTGGTGATTATATGAGAGAGTTTTTTATTTTTGAAATTAAAGATGAGTTTAAAAGTTTATATCAAGATAAGCCTTCTATTTTATATCAGATTCTAGAACAGATATATTTCTTAGGAGAAGATAATGCTAAGTATGGCTATAGTCTATTTAAACAACTAACTAAGAAGATAGATAAAGATAAGTTAGATCAACATATCTTTATTAAATATCATCAGTCTATTCCTTATAGTAAAAGAAAAGGCATTCATTACTATAATAATCCTTCCCATGAAGAGATAGGATCACTTGCTATTAAAAAAAGTTATATGCTATTAAAGACTAATTACTATCATTCTTTTTTCTTAAAAGTATTAAATGGGTTAAATAATAATTATTTTATTTGTGATTTTAAGAATCAAGACTACTTCTTCCTAGAAAATTATAATGAAGTATTATCAAGATAAAAATAAAATATACTTCCAAAACTTACTGAAACAAGATACTTTTGGAAATATTTTTCAAAAACATGATAATTGTTTAATGATTATTATGAAGTATAATGAAAGGAATAATATAAGTAGTCGTTTTATTTCCTGTTAATATTGTTAGTAAGTGATAAAAATATGTCTTATAGAATGTAATAAGTATTTAAAAAAATTACAGCTATTTTCAAGATGTAAAAATCAAATTAAAAGATAAAATTTACTTGTCTAGATAGAAAATATTTAGTAAAATAAACTCGAGGTGAAAAAAGATGTTACATGATATATTATTAATAGTAGTAGGACTTCTTATTGGAGCAGTAATTGGTTTTTTTATAGCAAGAAATGTTACTAAGAAGTATATGGAGAAAAATCCACCAATAAATGAAGAAATGATTAAAACTTTGATGATGCAAATGGGTAGAAAACCTAGTCAAAAGCAAGTTAATCAAATGATGAAATCAATGCAAAAGTATATGTAGTGCTTGCTATTTTAAAAGCAGTATATTATAATACATGTAAATACATTGACTGTTGAGGAGTACATATCATTTTATTTTTAGAGAGTTAAGGGTAGGTGAGACTTAACAATAAAAGATATGGAAGGTAGCAACAAGAGTAGGATTTCTGAAATAGTAGTAGGTTATCCCGGGAGAACCGTTAAATAAATAAGGTATGTTAAACATACAAATTAAGGTGGTACCACGAACTTCTCGTCCTTTGGATAGAGAAGTTTTTATTTTTAGAAAGGATGATTTAAATGTTAGATAAGAAATATAATCACAGTGAAGTAGAAAAAGAAAAATATGATTACTGGATGAAGAAAGGCTATTTTAAGAGTGGAGATATGGCTAAAAAGCCATATTGTATTGTCCTTCCTCCTCCTAATGTTACAGGAAAGCTTCATCTAGGACATGCTTGGGATGTAACACTACAAGATATAATTATTAGATATAAAAGAATGGAAGGTTACGACTGTTTATGGCTTCCTGGAATGGATCATGCTGCTATTGCAACAGAAGCTAAAGTAGTAGCAAGACTAAAAGATAATGGCAAAAATAAATATGAAGTAGGACGTGATGAGTTCTTAGAAGAATGTTGGAAATGGACTAATGAACATGCTTCTATCATTAGAGAACAATGGGCCAAACTTGGTATTTCCCTAGACTATTCTAAAGAAAGATTTACTCTAGATAAAGGACTTGAAGATGCTGTTAAAAAAGTCTTTGTAGATTATTATAATAAAGGATTAATCTATCGTGGTGAAAAGATTATTAACTGGGATCCAGTAGCAAAAACAGCTTTATCAAATGAAGAAGTTATCTATAAAGAAGAAAAAGGAGCGTTTTATCACTTGAAATATAAACTAGAAGATAGTGATAAGTTTATAGATGTAGCAACTACTAGACCAGAGACTTTATTTGGTGATATGGCAGTAGCTGTTAATGAAAATGATGAAAGATATAAAGATTTTGTTGGTAAGAACGTAATACTACCAATAGTGGATAGAAAAATACCAGTAATAACAGATCCCCATGCTGATATGGAAAAAGGAACTGGTGCTGTTAAAATAACACCTGCTCATGATCCCAACGACTATGAAGTTGGACTAAGACATAATCTTACTAAACTAGTTATTATGAATGATGATGCTACAATGAATGAAAATTGTGGTAGTGATTATGTTGGACTTTCAAGAGAAGAAGCTCGTAAGAAAGTAATAGAAGATTTAGAAAACAGTGATTTATTATTAAAGGTTGAACCAATAACTCATGAAGTAGGACATAGTGAAAGAACTAATGCTATTATTGAACCAATGGTTAAAAAACAATGGTTTGTTAAGATGAGAGGTTTAGCTGATCAAGTACTTGCTAATCAAAAGAATAGTAAAACAAAAGTTCATTTTGTACCAACAAGATATGAAAAAACGATGAATCATTGGATGGAGATAACTTATGACTGGTGTATTTCTCGTCAGCTATGGTGGGGTCATAGAATACCTGCTTGGTATAAAAATGATGAGGTTTATGTCGGTGTTAATCCTCCAAAAGAAGAAGGCTGGGTTCAAGATGAAGATGTTCTAGATACTTGGTTTTCTAGTGCCCTATGGCCTTTTGCTACTCTTGGTTGGCCAGAAGATACAGAACTATTAAAGAGATATTATCCCAATAACTGTTTAGTAACAGGATATGATATCATACCTTTCTGGGTTAATAGAATGACTTTCCAAGGAGAGGAATTACTAGGTCAAAGACCATTTGAAGACTGCTTGATTCATGGCTTAATTCGTGACAAACAAGGAAGAAAATTCAGTAAAAGTTTAGGTAACGGAATAGATCCATTTGATATGATTGAAAAGTATGGAGCAGACTCATTAAGATACTATCTAGCTACAGATGTATCAGCGGGTACTGATATGCGTTTTGATGAAGATAAGATTAAAGCTACTTGGAATTATATTAATAAGATTTGGAATGCTTCAAGATTTGTTTTAACTAATATTAGTGATATAAAAGAAATCAAACTTGATAATTTAAAACCAGAAGATAAATGGATTCTAACTAAGTTTGAAAAAATGCTTCATACTACTAAGAAGTTTATGGATAAATATCAGTTTAATAATGCATCAAGTGTTATTTATGATTTTGTTTGGACATCTTTCTGTGATAGTTATATTGAAATGGCTAAATACAGTTTGAGTGATGATGCTACTAAATCAACATTATGTTATATCCTAACTAATATTTTAAAATTACTTCATCCATTTATGCCTTATGTAACCGAAGAAATTTATCAAATGTTACCAATTAAGGAAGAAGAATCTATCATGATTAGCAACTATCCTAAGTACAGTAAAAAATATATTTTTGAATTAGAAGAAGAAGTAGTTGATGATGAGATAGAATTTATTAGAAGTTTTAGAAATGTTAAAGCAGAAAATAATATAACTAAAGATATGAAAGTTATGTTTGATACAACTGATGATAATGATTTAATAGTTAAAATGTTAAAGTTAGATGAAAACTTAGTTAAAGAACCACTTGGTATTAAGTCATATAATGTATTTTCTAAAAGAGTAAAAGCTACTATCTTCTTTGAAAAGATGGAAACAGAAGCTGATAAAGTTCTAAAAGAAACACAGATTGCTGCTTTAAAAAATTCTATTGCAAGACGTGAAAAGTTACTTGCTAATGAAAATTATGTCGCAAAAGCTCCTAAAAATATTGTTGATATGGATAGAGAAAAGTTAAAAGAAGAAAAAGAAAAGTTAGCATTATTAGAGAAATAGTATTATTTATAATAGAAAGGATGTTATTATGGGAATAAAAAGAGTTAAGCTAAATTATAAACCTATAATTAAGAGAAGAAGTAATGAAGTAGCATATGTTGTATCTACTTCACATGTAAATGCTGTTAATAGATCAATAGAGAATAAGATAAAAAGAAATCAAGCTGAACTAGATAGTTCCTATTTAGAAGCTAGTAATTATGTTGTAAAAACTGCTAATAAAGTATTAACAAAAACTTATATTTCTAAAAACACATAAAAAATAGAGGGTAACCTCTTTTTCTTTTAAAACTTTTGTTTGATAATTTCTACTTTAAATGTCATAATCTAAGTAGTTATTAAAAAGCATAGTCAAATAAGTATTGTACTTTAATAAAACTGATAGATAAGGAAGATGATACTGTGCTGTTATATCATTGAAGTAATCAATTAATAGAAAATCCAATCATTATTAATAGCAAGAGAACAGTAGACTTTGGAACCGGTTTTTATTTAACTACATCTTTGGAACAAGCTAAAAAGTTGGCTTCTATTGTTATAAAAAGAAGAAATTATGGTTAACAGATTACATATATAGCATGTATGAAATGTATCATATAGAAACAATAGAAAATGCTTTTAATGATATAGATAGGTTAATAAAGGAAAAAGAAAATAATTAACATCATCACTTGACAATAACTAAAATTATGATATGATGTTAATGTGAGTTTGCCCCATAGCCAAGTGGTAAGGCAGTGCGCTCTGACCGCACGATGCGTTAGTTCGAATCTAACTGGGGCAGCCAATAAGTAATTAACCCTTAGAAATAAGGGTTTTAATATGCATATTTGTCTTAAGATGTTTGACTTTCTTTTGTAAATATGTGAAAATATTACTGATATGAGGAGTGATTGATATGTATGAAGAATTAGCTAATTTATTATTTCCTAATCTACCATTAACAGTAGAAGAAATAGAAGAAAAATATAAAGCTAGAGAACTAAAAGAAGGAGCTTTTGTTACAAGATTTGGTCCTAGTCCTACTGGGTTTATGCATGTAGGAAATTTATATGGAGCATTTATTAGTAGTGAGCTTGCTAGACAAAGTGATGGAGTATTTTATTTAAGAATAGAAGATACTGATAGTAAAAGAGAAGTAGAAGGAGCAACCGACTTAATTCTTTCTTCCCTAAAGCATTTTAAAATATATCCAACAGAAGGATTTTCTTATGGGGGAGATTATGGACCTTATAAGCAAAGTGAGAGAAAAGATATTTATCAAGCTTATGCTAAGAAATTAATAAGTGAAGGAAAAGCTTATCCATGTTTTATGAGTGAAGAAGAAATTAGTGAAATAAGAGAAGGACAAGAGTTAAGAAAAGAAGCTATAGGTATTTATGGTGTTTATGCAGTAGACCGTGATTTATCACTAGAAGAAGTAAAAAAACATCTAGATAATGGTGATAGATATGTTATTAGAATGAAGTCACCAGGTGATATGCATAATGAAATAGTATTACATGATATGATTAAAGGTGATATTGTTTTACCAGAAAATATAATAGATGAAGTAATACTTAAAAAAGACGGTATTCCAACTTATCATTTTGCTCATGTAGTAGATGATCACTTAATGAAGACAACTCATGTTGTTAGAGGAGATGAATGGGTACCAAGTTTTCCAAAGCATTTACAACTTTGTAAGTTATTAGGTTTCAAACCTTGTAAGTATGCTCATATTGCTCCCCTTACTAAAAAAGAAGATGAAAAAGTTAGAAAACTAAGTAAGAGAAAAGATCCAGAGTTTTCTGTTAGTTATTATAAAGAAGCCGGTATTCCAGTAGATGCTGTTCGTTTGTATCTTGCAACACTAGCTAACACTAACTTTGAAGAGTGGTATTTACAAAATAAAGATAAGAGCATTGAAGACTTTACTTTTAGTTTTAAGAAGATGCCTACAGGTGGAACATTATTTGATATGGAGAAGTTAAATAACATTTCAAGAACTTACTTTTCAAGACTAACAGCTTTAGAACTATATAATCAAGTATTAGAATACTCTTTAGAATATGATAGTGATTTTGCTAAACTTTTAACTACTTATAAAGATAAAGTAATAGCATTTTTAAATATCGAAAGAGATGGTAAAAGACCACGTAAAGATATAGCAGTGTTAAAAGATGTTAAAACTGAATCAAGTTATTTATATAATGAGATATTTTATAATGATTTAAAAGCAAGTTATAATGAAGTTATTGAAGAAGCAGTAGATTATGATATTTTAACTAAATATATAGATGTATATAATAGTAGTGATAGTCAAGATGAATGGTATCAAAAGATTCAAAAACTAGCTGAAGAAAATAACTATGCACCATCAGTTAAGATGTACAGAGAAGATGAAACTTTATATAAAGGACATATTGGTAGTGTTTGTGAAATGATTAGACATGTTTTAACTGGTCGTAATAAGACACCTAATTTATATGATTTATTAAGAATAATAGGGATAGAAGAATTTAAAAATAGATTAGAAGCATATAAAAATAATTTACATTAAGGATATGATTAAATGAGAATAGGTAATATAACTTATAAAAAAATAAGTAGTAAAGAGGAATTAAAAGAATCATTAAATAGATATAAAAAAATATTAAATCCAAGAGTAATTGATTATTTAAATCAGTTAGTTGAACTTGAATTTTCAGCTGTTAAAGATATTGTAGATATTGAAGATAGAGAAATGCTACAAAATCTTGATTTATATAAAAATATAGTTGCTTATAACATATATAATAGAACATTAGAACTACTAAGTAATGAACAAGAACTTAAAATATTTGATAATAAAGATAGAGTATCAGGATTAATGGCCTATAAAGATATTGGTAATAATACTATTAGAATACTTGATTATAAGTATGATAATGGAACATTAAAACTATTTCAAACAGTAGATGATAAGAAAGTAAGAAAAGAACAATTAGAATTAGTTATGACGAAACTAGAACAGTTATATGATAAGGAAAATCCTTATCGTAGTAATTTAGAACTTTATGGTGGTCCAGCTGCTAGATGGAACTTTGACCATAGAAAAGAAGTTAGTGAGTATGAAGAATTATTTGCAAGACTAGATAGTAAAAAGAAAATAACTGATTATGAGAAAAAGAAGATTGGTATAACTAAAAAGTATCATGATTTGTTATTTGAAGAATATGGACTAACTGATGAAGAATTTATTGTTTCTAAGCAAACACCTACTACTATTGATAATATTATTAACAAGACATTAGTTAAGAAACTACCTGGTTTAAGAATAGAAAATAATATTGAATATGTTTAATAAATAAGCGTAATTAGATTAATTCTAGTATGCTTTTTTTCTTTTTGCATATATTTAATTGAGGTGAGATATGCAAACATATACAGTTCAAAGTGGTGATACCTTATATGGAATTAGTAAACAGTTTGGAGTATCAGTAGATGAACTTAAAAGAATTAATAACTTAACTAGTAATACTATCACTAAAGGAGAGATATTAAAGATTCCTTCTACTGTTACTACTATTGATTATGTAGTAAAAAAAGGAGATAGCTTATATTCAATTGCTAAAAGATATAATACTACAGTTAAAGATATAACAAGACTCAATAATTTAACTAGTAATAGCTTAACAGTAGGACAACTGTTAATAATTGCTATTGATGATAATGCTACATCTACACCAACTACTTATAAAGATTATGTAGTAAAGAAAGGAGATAGTTTATATTCTATTGCTAATAAAAATAATATAACAGTAGATGAGCTTAAAAAAATTAATAATTTAACTAGTAATATGCTTAGTATTGGACAAGTATTAAAACTACCAACGCAAGATAAGGGAGAAGAAATGACAATGTATACAGTTCAAAAAGGCGATAGCTTATATTCAATTGCTAAAAAGTTTGGTATTACAGTAGATGAGATTAAATCGTTAAATAACCTTACTAGTAATAATCTTGCAATTGGAGAGCAACTAATGATTAAAGGTAGCACTGGTGATGAACCAATTAATCCTGAGGAAGAATGTATTGGTACTGGTTATGCTGAACCACAATATATAATGTATACAGTCCAAAGAGGTGATAGTTTATATACTATTGCAAGACGTTATAATACCAGTGTAGATAATATTAAAGCCTTAAATAATTTGACTAATAACAATCTTACGATTGGAGAGCAATTAAAAATAAAGGAGGTTAGTTAATGGCGACACTTATTTCTTATGAAGAATTTTCAAAAACGGAAGAGTATAAAGCTTTTGCTGTGGTTAATCCTGAACAAGGAAGCTTAAAGGTGATGGCTTTTACTGCTTATCAAGCTATTCCTATTGAGGATGCTGAAATTATTATTACTAAAGAAATCGGGGGTAATAACGTCTTATTCTTTAGAGGATATACTGATTCTAGTGGAATTATTGATAATATAACACTACCAGCTCCAACTAGTGGTTATGATGATAATAGTTTCCAAACATCATCTACTACTTCATATAGGTTAACGGCAATGAAAGATAACTATGATTGTCTTAAACAGTACATAATAAATATGATTGGAGATGTTAAAGTACTACAATATATTAAAATGATACCAATCGCAGACGAGGGTGAAACAATAAATGGAAATTAATACGCCGGTAATACCTGAAACTATTACTGTTCATTTAGGTTCCCCCAGTGAAAAGGCTAAAAATATAACTGTTCCTTTTGCTGAGTACATTAAAAACGTTGCTTCTAATGAAATATATCCAACTTGGCCAACTGATGCAATAAAAGCTAATGTACTAGCTCAAATATCTTTTGCTCTAAACCGGGTTTACAATGAATGGTATCCTTCTCAAGGCTATGACTTTGATATAACAAGTAATCCTAAATATGACCAAACATTTAAAGAACATAGTCAGTTCTATGATTCAATAGTTACAATAGTAGATGATATTTTTAATAACTATGTGGCAAGAACTGATAGTGTTCAACCGCTTTATGCTCAGTACTGCGATGGTAAAACAGTAACTTGTGATGGACTGTCTCAGTGGGGAAGTGTAAGACTAGCAAAAGAAGGATTGAATCCGTTAGAAATATTATCATACTATTATGGTAATAACATTAAACTCATTTACAATGCACCAATTTCCGATAATATTGTAAGTTATCCAGGTGTACCTATTAAACTAGGAGCAGCAGGTAACTATGTAAGAACTTTAAAGATTCAGTTAAATAGAATTAGAAAAAACTATCCAGCTCTTCCTTTAATTACTAATGAAACACCATTTTTTACAGTAGATATGGAGTCATCTGTAAAAAAGTTTCAAGAAATATTTAACTTACCTGTAACAGGTATTGTTGATAAAGCTACTTGGTATAAAATAAAATATATTTATAACTCAGTTAAACAAGTAGCAAGCCTATATTCAGAAGGTATTAGTGAAGATGAAGCAGAACTTGCTTTTCAGTCTTCACTTAAGAAAGGCGATAGTGGTAATGAGGTTGATACCTTAAACTATTTGATAAGTATAATCGCTTATCTTGATCCTAATATTCCTTTCCTAGATACAGGACATGACTTTAGTGAGAATACAGAAAAGATGGTAATTGCTTTTCAAAAACAAAATGGACTTGATCCAAACGGGATAGTAGATCAAAAGACTTGGGTAGCTATTATAACTGCATATCGTAATATAATAAGTAATATTCCTAGTGAGTTATTAATTTATCAAGATGAATTTTTCCCAGGTTATACAGTTTCTAAGGGAATGACTGGTGCTAATGTAATTAGAGTTCAAAGATTTTTACTAATGATTTGTAGTAAAACGCATTCTATACCAGGTATTAAAGTAACTGGTAACTTTGATGATTTAACAGAACAGTCAGTAAAAGCTATTCAAAAACAAGAAGGATTACCAGTAAATGGAGTAGTAGATCCAGTTACTTGGTATAGAATTGTGGAACTTTCTAAGAAGAAGTAAAACACTTCTTTTTTTTGCTTGTAAATAGGTCTTTTTCTTAGTATAATAAAGTTGTTGTGAGGTGATAATTAATGGAAGAGACACGTAGTGGAGCAAGAGAGATGGCTATGAGGATTCTTTATCAAGTATCTGTCTTTGAAAAAGCAAAAGCTAGTTATGATTTAGATGAAATGTTTATGGATATTGAAGGACATAATAAAGAGTTTATTGAAAATATTGTAAATGAAGTAATCCTTAAAAAAGAAGAATTAGATAAAAAGGCAAATAAATATTTAATTAACTGGGAAATAAATAGATTAAATATGGTAGATCAAGCAATTTTTGAAATAGCTATTTATGAACTTATCTATACAGATACACCAAAGAAAGTAGTAATTGATGAAGCAATAAAGTTATCTAAGAAATATAGTGAAGAATCAGTTGTAAAGATGTTAAATGGTGTTTTAGACAAGATTTATCATGAAGAGGATAAAGATGCAGAATGAGTATTTAACAGTTACTCAGTTAACTAGATATATTAAATATAAAATAGATAATGATACTAACTTACAAGAAGTGTATTTAAAAGGAGAAATATCTAACTTTAAGGCTCATACTAGAGGGCACTTTTATTTTACTATAAAAGATGAAAGCAGTAGAATTAACGCTGTTATGTTTGCATCTAGTGCAAGAAGTGTTAAGTTTACTCCAGAAGATGGAATGAAAATACTTGTCAAAGGTAAAATATCAGTTTATGAAGCAACGGGTGGTTATCAAATTTATGTAAATGAAATGACTGAGGATGGAGTAGGAAACTTATATGTAGCGTTTGAACAATTAAAAAAGAAACTTGCTAGTGAAGGCTTATTTTTGGAAAGCCATAAGAAGAAGATACCTAGAATACCGGAAAGAGTAGGAGTAATAACAGCATCTACTGGAGCTGCTATAAGAGATATTATTTCTACTATTAATAGAAGGTTTCCTTTAGTAGAAGTTATTTTATTTCCAGCTCTTGTACAAGGAGAGAATGCTAAAGAAGACATTGTAAGACAAATAAAAAGAGCAGAAGAGTATAATCTAGATGTTTTAATAGTAGGTAGAGGTGGTGGTTCTATCGAAGACTTGTGGGCTTTTAATGAAGAGGTAGTAGCAAGAGCAATATATGATTGTTCTATTCCTGTTATTAGTGCTGTTGGTCATGAGATAGATTTTACAATTGCTGACTTTGTAGCCGATCTTAGAGCACCAACGCCTACAGGAGCTGCAGAGCTTGCTGTACCTAATAAAGCTGATGTAATTAACTATATTGACCAGTTAAAACTTCGTAGTGTTAAAAATATTAATACTATTCTTGAATTAAAAAAGAAAAGATTATTAAAAGTAAAAGATAGTTATATTTTAAATAATCCAATTGATTTATATGCTAGTAAGACCATGAAGTTAGATTACTTAGAAGATAGACTTGTTACTAGTTACAAAAACTTATTAGATAGAAAGAAAGCTAGATTAAATTTAGTACTAACTAAAAGATGTTTTAGCAAACCACAAGTTATCCTTGATAAGAAAAAGCATGATTATCTTCTTTTGATAAATAAACTAGATGCTCTTAGTCCTTTAAAAACTTTAGATAGAGGTTATAGTATTATTAAACATAATAATAAAACTATTGGAAGTGTGAAAGACTTAAAAAGTAGTGATAAGATAGAAATAGAATTAAAAGATGGTAGTATTGAAGCTACAATTATATAAGAGGTGAAATGATGGAAAAGAAAGAAAAAAAGTTTGAAGAGAAAATGAGTGAATTAGAAGTACTTGTTAAATCTTTAGAAAATGGTGATATCGCTTTAGATGATGCTATAAAAAGTTTTACAGAAGCAATGAATCTTGCAAAAGATTGTGATAAAGAATTAAAAGATGCAGAAAAAGCTCTTACAGAAATAGTAAGTGAAGATGGTACTTTAAAAGAATTTAAGGGTGAAGTTAGTGAATAAATTAGTAATACATGGGATTTATAAACACTTTAAGGGTGACCATTATTTAGTGGAAGATATAGCTCTTGACTCAGAAACTCATAAAGAAATGGTAGTATATCGTAGATTATATGCTGACTGTTCATTATGGGTAAGACCTATAGAAATGTTCTTAAGTGAAGGTGATCATATTAAATATCCTAAAGTTAAACAAAAATATAGATTTGAATTAGTAGATGTAAAAAGCGTAAAAGATAAATTTAAAGCATAGTGAAAAAATACTCTTTGTGGAGTATTTTTATTTTTGCTAAAGTATTTGCTAATTAAAATATCTATGTTAAAATTAAACTAAGAGTTAACAAAAAAACTGCCTAAGCAGTTTCTCAAATAAATGAGTATTTAGGGTAAAACCTTTATTTTAACTCTCTATGTCATCTTAAATGGTATTAAGATAATATGATAATACCATATTGTAGGAGGTAAGTCAATGGCAACAAAAAAAGAATATAATATTGGTTTGGATATTGGAACAACTTCAGTTGGTTGGAGTGTCGTTGAAACGGATAATCAAAAAGTAATGCGAAAAGGCAATAAAGCACTTTGGGGAGTTAGATTGTTTGAAGAAGCAACAACGGCAGAATCAAGAAGAATGCAAAGAAGTACTAGAAGAAGATATGATAGAAGACGTGAAAGAATAAAATTACTCCAGGAAGAATTTAGTGAAGAAATAAATAAAGTCGATAAAAATTTCTTTCAAAAATTAAAAGAATCAAAATATGTTGAGAATGATAAAATAAATAAAAAAATAGTTTTAACGAAAGAAGAAAAGCAAGAATTAAAAGATTACCAAAATAAATATAAAACTATATATCATTTAAGAGATGAATTAATAAATAATCCTGAAAAGAAAGATATTAGACTTGTATATCTTGCAATTCATCATATCATAAAATATAGAGGTAACTTCTTGTACCAAAATGCCAACTTTAATATAGATAATTTAGATATAAAAGATAAGTTAAATGAGTTATTTTCAATACTTTCAAATAATATTCAAGAGTTAGAGATACCAGAGGATTATATCAATATAATTGACTTTGATGAACTTGAAGCAGACTTATTGAAAGATACTAAAAATGATGTTAAGGCATTATTGATAGATAATTTAACTGAGCTAACAAATAAAAGTTCTGCAACAGAATTTGGTAAATTAATGGTTGGTAATAAAGGTAATATTAATAAACTATTAATGTTAGAAACTGATAATAAAATTGAAATCAGTTTTAGTGGTACTGACTATGATGATAAATATGAAGAATATCAGGAAGCTTTAGGAGAAAATATAGAAATATTAGACATTTTAAAACAAATATATGATTGTATTTTCTTAAAAAAGATTTTTAAAGGAAATAAAAATACAAGTATTTCTAGTTTGATGGTAAAAAGTTTTGAGCAACATAAGAAAGATCTAAATTTCTTAAAAGAACTATTTAAAGATAATCGTGAATTATACAATGAAATATTTAGAACTAAAAAAGATTTGTGTTTATATGAAAAGTATATTACTAATAAGATAGATTGTGATGAATTTAGAAAAGAAATTAACAAGTTATTAGAGTCGTTATTTAGTGATGAAAACATAAAACAAAATTTACTAGATGAATACAATTTAGAAGTAAAAGAAAGAATTGAAAATGGTACTTTTCTTCCTAGAATAACAACTACAGATAATGGTAAGTATCCATATCAATTAAATAAATCAGAATTAATAAAAATAATAGAAAATCAAGGTAAATATTATCCCTTCTTGTTAAATAAATTAAATGATAATAAAACATATAAAATAGTTAAACTATTAGAATTTAGAATTCCTTATTATGTTGGACCATTAGTTTCTGAAAAAAGAAGTGAAAACTCATGGCTAGAAAGAAAAATTAATAATGTTAAGATAACTCCATATAATTTTGATGATGTAGTAGATAAAGAAAAAACAGCAGAAAAGTTTATTAAAAGAATGATTTCTCATTGTACATATTTATTAGATGAATATGCTCTTGCTAATAACTCAATTTTATATTCTGAGTTTAAAGTTATGAATGAATTAAAGCAAATAAGAGTAAATGACAGAAAGTTAGAATTAAAATTTCAACAGCAAATATTAGAAGACTTTTTTAAGAAAACATCAGGTACAATTACAGAAAGAAAGTTTAAAAACTATTTAATTTCAACTGGTGAATATAGTATGGAAGGTGGCAATTTTAGAATAACTGGATATTCTGCAGATGGTAAGTTTGCTAATAATATGCAATCTTATGTAGATTTCTTTGGAGAAAATGGAATATTTGCTGATACTGATTATAATCTTGAAAATGCCGAAGAAATAATAGAATGGATTACAATATTTGAAGATAAAGATATTTTAGAAAAGAAAGTTAGAGATAATTATAGTAAGTTAAATGAGAATCAAATAAAAAAAGTTTTAGCAAAGAAATATTCAGGTTGGGGAAGTCTATCTAAAAAACTTTTAAAAACTAAATATTATAAAGATAAAGCTACAGAATTATATAAATCAATATTAGATTTAATGTATGAAACAGATAAGAATTTTATGCAAATAATAAATGATGATAAATACAATTTTCAAGAAATGATTAAGAAGTTTAATAATAAAGAAGAAAATAAGAAATTAAACTATTCAATAGTTGAAGAATTAGCCACATCTCCTGCAACAAAAAGAGGTATATATCAAGCTCTAAAGGTTGTAGAAGAGTTAGTTGATTATATTGGATATGAACCAAAGAATATTTCAATTGAAATGGCAAGAAGTGAAGAAGAAAAAGTAAGAAAAGATTCAAGAAAAGACTACATTAATAATTTATATAAAGGATGTAAAGATTCTATAGAAAATTATAAAAAATTAAAACATGAACTTGATAGTCATGAGATAACAAGTCAAAGATTATTCTTATACTTTATACAAGAAGGTAAATGTCTATATACTGGAACCCCATTAAATATAGAAGATATAGAAAATCAGTCTTTATATGAAATAGATCATATTATTCCAAGATCATTAATAAAGGATGACTCAATTGATAATAAAGCATTAGTATTAAAAGAATGTAATCAAGATAAAAAAGCAAGTTACGTTTTACCTTCAAAATTTAGAAATTCTAAACAAAAAACTTGGTGGAAACATTTAAAAGATAATGGATTAATGTCAGCAAAGAAATTCCATAATTTAATAAGAGAAAAATACAATGAAGAAGATATTAATGGATTTATCAATAGACAATTAGTAGAAACAAGACAAATTACAAAACATGTGGCTAATATTTTGAATAATTTATATAAAGATACTAATGTCATTTATTTAAAAGCTGATTTATCACACAATTATCGTGAAAAATATGACCTATTTAAATTTAGAGATATAAATGATTATCATCATGCACATGATGCTTATCTTGCAGCAGTATTAGGTGAATATAAAGAAAGATTTATGAAACGAAAAATAAATTTTGATATGGTAAAAGAACTTAATAGTAAAATTGTTGAAATGGATGAAGGAAAAAGAAGAAATCTTAGATTTGGGTATGTAATTAATAGCTTAGATGAAAATTTAAATGATATAGTTCTAAAAATATCAGAAAACTTGGTTGATAACGAAACAGGTGAAGTATTATTCGATGCTCATGAATTTAATAAAAGAGTAGAAGATACTTTGTATAGAAATGATATTTTAATTAGTAGAAAAACTGAAATAAGAACAGGTCAATTTTACAAAGAAACCATTTATAAAAAAGGAAAAGGGACTATTCCTATAAAATTTGGTATGCCAACTGATATATATGGTGGTTATTCAAATACAAATGCAAGAAAATTAATGCTAATTGAATATAATGAAAGTAAGATGAAAATTATTGGACTTCCAATGGCTTTAGCTGTAAGAAATAACGATGCCGAGATTAATGATTATATTAAAACACAGATTAATTTGAAGAAAAATTCAACTTTTAAAATAAAGAAATGTTCTATTCCTTTTGAAACAGAGATAATATATAATAATCAAAATGTTTTCATAAAAGGATATAGTATAGGTCATAAGAATTGTGAGATTTCAAATGCGATTCAATTGAAAATAGCTAAAGATAAAATGAAACATTGGAAATATGCACTTCAATATTTATTGAATGATAAAAAACAATATATTGATTTTGCAGAAAAATATGTAAATGAAATTTATGATTTTCTAATTAATTTAGATTTATTTCCATTATTTAATAAAGAATTAGATAAAATAAAAAATAAAGTTAATTTTGAAGATTTAGCTTTAGATCAACAAAAGAAAATAACAAAAGAATTATTTAAAATGCTTCATTGTAATAGTGTTAATGCTAATTTATCTGAATTTGGATTAGGTGATAGAATGGGACGTTTGAGTGGATATAATATAACAGATGGAATAATTATCTCAAAATCAGTTACAGGAATAAGAGAGTCAAGATATGAGTTTTAGAACAGTTGTTATCACAAGACAATCTAAGATTACTTATAAAAATAGATTTCTTGTAGTAAAACAAGAAAATGATGAAAAATATATTCATTTATCAGAAATAGATACAATAATAGTAGATTCTATATCAGTATCTATTTCTGCATATCTTTTAAAAGAGCTTGCTGATAATAAAATAAACATAATTTTTTGTGATGAAAAACATAATCCATTTGGTGAAGTTGTCCCATATTACTCAAAACATAATACTAGTAAAATGATTAAAGAACAAATTAAATGGAAAGCTTCTGATAAAGATAAAATATGGGCAGAGATAGTAAAAAACAAAATTATGAATCAAGCTTTGCTGCTTAAGAAAACTAAATCATCGAAATATAAATTAATTTTAAGCTACATTGATGAAGTAGTTGATGGAGATAAAACAAATAGAGAAGGGCATGCTGCTAAAGTTTATTTTAATGCATTATTTGGAAATGGTTTTGTTAGGAATTCAGATGACACTATAAATGCAGCACTAAACTATGGATATGCAATTTTCCTTTCAACAATTAATAAAGAAATTATTAATAATGGATATTTAACACAACTTGGAATCCATCACAAAAATGAATTTAATGAGTTTAATTTAACTTGTGATTTAATGGAACCATTTAGAGTAGTAATTGATAATTTTGTCTATTATAATCAAGAAAGAAAACTTGATACAGAATATAAACTTGATATTGTAAATATTCTGAATGGGACTTTTAAATATCAAGGCAAAAATCATACGTTGAAGGATATTATAAAAATGTTTGTAAAGAATACTTTAGAGTCAATAAATAATTTAGATAATTATAAGGAATTTGTATATCATGAGGGATAGAGTTATGAGAACTATTGTATTTTTTGATCTTCCAAATGTGTATTCTAAAGATAAAAGAGCATATCTAATGTTTAGAAAATTTCTAATTAATGAAGGCTTTATAATGATGCAAGAATCAGTGTACTCAAAAATTGTTTTAAATTCTCAACAATCAAATGCTTTAGTCGAAAGAATAAGAAAGAAAGCACCTAAAAAAGGTATAATACAAGTAATGAATATAACTGAAAAACAATATTCTCAAATAGAATTTATTACAGGAAGTAGTAATAGTAAAATAATAAATAGTGAAGAAAGATTAATAGTATTATGAAAATAAAAATAGACTTTATTGACTCAATAATAGATTTTGATAATTCAAATGTATATTCGTTTGAGATACATAACAAGAAATATTTATATAGAATTTCCTCATTGTTTTATGGCATTAGTAATAGTGATTTACCAGAAGAAATTCAATGCTTTGACAAGGATAACAATGAATTGAAGATAAGTGGCAAAATAAGATTCTTTTCTGAATATTTTGACTTTGGCTTTGATTCTAAAAAATATTCAACTGATATTACTAAATATATTTTATCCAATATAGAACAATATGATAGTGAGAATATTTTAAGAACATTCTCTAAATTATGTAAGTTGATAGATAAAGAATTACAAAAGACGGATTTATCAATATCGGTTTCTGCTGATGAAGGAATTGATAATGTAATTAAAATGTTTAAACTAAAAGTAAATCAAAAAGATGATTTACTAGATAATTTACTTTTAATAATTGATTTGGAGGTTGCATTGAATTCCAATAAAATATTATGTTTTATGAATTTGAAACAATTTTTAACTAAAGAGGAGGTTATTGAGTTTTATAAATACGCAACCTATAATTCAATAAAAATAATAATGATAGAATCTTCTAAATATGATTATTTTGGCGACTATGAAAAAGTTATAATAATTGATCAAAGTTTAGAAGAAAGTATGCTATAATAGTTATAGATGAAATAGAATTTATCATTTAAGAAATACATATCTCTATTAATGTAGTAATAGAATTAAAACTATTTGAGGTTTTAGTTCTATGTCATCTTAAAT
>FR901051.1 GCA_000438295.1 Clostridium sp. CAG:451 | reverse complement strand
GTTGTAGCAGTTTAACCAGTCTAGATGTAAGTAACTTTGATACATCAAACGTAACAATTATGTATTCTATGTTTTCTTATTGTAACAATTTAGCAATTTTAAATTTAGGAAATTTAGTACAAGGTTAACCATTCTAGATGTAAGTAACTTTGATACGTCAAATGTAACGAATATGAGTTATATGTTTAAAAATTGTAGCAAATTAACAAGTCTAGATTTTAGAAAAGCTACATTTGATAAAGTAACTAGTTATAACAATATGTTTAATGGTACATCATCTATTATAAACATAATAACTAAAGATGCTACTACTAAGAGTTGGTTAGAAGATAAGCTAGGTGGTAGTGGAACTGTTGTTATTGCCTAGATAAAAGTAAAGACTGTTTGATATTGAACAGTTTTTACTTTATAAAAAAATCTAGGTTTAACTTAGAAATATATAATACTTATCCTCGCTTATTTAGATAACTTATTAAAAGAAAATCGTTTAATTTTATATGTTCTATAACACTAGTTGTATAGTGATAAAAAAAGAAGTATTATGTATTATTAGAGTTTTACAAGCTTTTTGTCAGTCAGTAACTTCCTGTATTTCATCAAAAAAACATAACAGAGTCCATCTTTTCTGTTATTATTTTAATAATCGACTAAAATTGTTCAGCCACTATAATTATATATGGAATAGTAGTAAAAATATTAGATTAAGTTGATAATAATGTGATATAGTATCTATAGAGAAATGGTGATGTTTATGAAGGACTTTAAAGAGAAACTTTCTTTAGTACCAGAACTACCGGGTAGTTACCAAATGAAAAATAAAGATGGGATAATTATCTATGTAGGAAAGGCTAAAAATTTAAAGAGAAGATTGAAAAGTTATTTTACTAGAACGGTAACAGGAAAGACAGCTATGTTAGTAGAAGATATAGATGACTTTGAGTATATTGTTACTAGTAGTGAATTAGAATCACTTATTCTTGAAATAACTTTAATAAAAAAATATGATCCTAAATATAATATTCTTTTAAAAGATGATAAAACTTATCCTTATATAGAATTAACTAAAGAGAAGTATCCTAGGCTAAAAGTGGTTCGTAATGCTAGTAGAAAGACTAGTCATAAACTGTTTGGACCCTATCCTAATGTAGCAGCAGCTAGAAAGACTGTTTTAATGTTAAATAGACTTTATCCTTTAAGAAAGTGTGAACATCTAAAGAAGAAGGAATGTTTATATTATCATATCCATGAGTGTTTAGGTTACTGTGTAAAGGAAGTGGATCCTAAGGTTATCTTTGAGATGACAGAAGAGATAACTAGATTTTTAAATGGTAATAGTAAAGAGATAGTAGAAAAAATTAAAAGTGAGATGGATAAAGCTAGTGAAAAGTTAAACTTTGAGCGAGCATTAGAACTTAAAAATATGTTAGATGATATAAATGTTACCTTAACTAAACAAAAAATAGACTTAAAAAATAACTATAATTTAGATTTATTTGCTTTTGCTAAAGAAGAAAATTATTTATCAATAACCGTCTTTTTTATAAGAGATGGATTGTTATTTGGTAGAAGTCATGATTTGTTATCTTCATTTGGGGAAGTCTCTGAGGATTTATTAAGATATATAATTAACTTCTATGAAAAGAACTTAAAACCAAAAGAGATATTAGTACCGGATGAGGTTGATAGTGATTTATTAAGCAAATACTTGAAAGTAAAAGTTAATACTCCTAAAAGAGGTGACTTAAAGAAACTACTTGATCTAGCTAGTTGTAATGCTAATATTTTATTAAAAGAAGAGATAGAAAAAGAAAAGAAGGATGATGATTTAAAAAGAAAAGCTTTAAAAGAATTATCTAGTCTACTTGGAAAAGATATTTCAGTAATGGAAAGCTTTGATAACTCTCATTTATTTGGAACTTACTATGTAGGGGCTATGGTTGTCTTTCAAGATTTTGTTCCTTTAAAAAATAGATGGCGTAAATATAAAATTAAGAGTGAAGTAAAAGATGATTTAGGAGCAATGCGAGAAGTAATATATCGAAGATATTTTAAAGCTATTATGGAAAATGATTATCTACCAGACTTAATTGTAATGGATGGAGGAGAGACTCAGGTTGCTGTCGCCAAAGAGGTACTTAAATCATTAAATTTATCTATTAAAATAATAGGACTAAAGAAAGATAATCATCATAAGACTAGTGTTATAATAGATGAAGATAATAATATTTTAAATGTTAGTAAAGATAGTCCTTTATTTATTTATCTTGCTAAGATTCAAGAAGAAGTTCATCGTTTTGCGATAACATATCATAGAAATTTAAGATCACAAGGACTATTTGCTTCTTACTTAGATATGGTAGAAGGTATTGGTGAGGTTAGAAAAAAAGAATTATTAAAAAAATATGGATCACTTAAAAAAATAAAAGAAGCCTCACTTACATCTTTGGAAGAAATACTACCAAAAGATGTGGCAGAAAACTTATATAATGTATTAAGAAATGAGGAAAAAGAAAATGAATAAAAAGGGTTTTACAATGATTGAGTTATTAGCAACTATAACTTTGATGGGGATAATAGCAACTATGGCAGTTGTATCTTATACAAAATATGTTAATACAACGAAAAAGGCACTATATAGAGATTATGAGAAGTCTTTAGAAGTGGCAGCCACTAACTATTTCTTAAATCATACAGGATTACTTCCTAAAATAAATGATGAAAGAGGTACTAAAGTTTTAGCTATAACTTTAATTAATGAAGGATATCTAGAAAATATGAAAGATCCTAAAAATAAGTCTTTTAATTGTAATAATAATAGTTACGTTATAGTAACAAGAAAAAATAATGTTGGTTTCAATATGGATTTAAAATATAAGGTTTGTCTAGTATGTAGTAAATATAAAAGTAGTAGTTGTGGGGGATAAAGATGAGTAAAATACAAGTGATGAATGAAGATTTAGCTAATAAAATAGCAGCAGGAGAAGTAGTAGAGCGATGCTTAAATGTTGTTAAAGAATTAGTAGAAAATAGTATTGATGCTAAAAGTAGTAAAATAAGAGTATCATTAAAAGATTCTGGTATTCTTGAAATAACCGTAGCAGATGATGGAGTAGGTATGGATGAAGATGATGCTGCTTTAGCATTTTCAAGGCATGCTACTAGTAAATTAAAGAGTCTAAATGATTTGTTTCATATTGCATCATTAGGTTTCAGGGGAGAAGCCCTTCCCTCTATCGCTTCTGTTTCTAAAGTAGAGTTAAGAACTAGTACTAATGATGTTGGTACTTATCTTTACTTAGAGGGTGGACAGTTAATCAAGAAAGAGAGATATCCTTTAGAAAAAGGTACTACTATTACAGTTAAAAATTTATTTTATAATACTCCTGTTAGATTAAAATACTTAAAAAGCTTATCAACAGAGTTATCTTTAATAATAGACTATATGAATAAGATGGCTTTGTCATATCCAAATATAAAATTTATTCTAGAAAATAATGATAAAGAACTACTTAATACAACAGGAGATGGCAATTTATTAAAAGTAATTTATGCAGTATATGGAATAGATGTTGCTAAAAAGATGATTGAAATAAATGGGGAGAATGATGACTATGTAATTAGTGGTTATGTCGCTTATCCAGAAGTTGCTAAAGCATCAAGAAACGTTATGACTACTCTTGTTAATGGTCGAGTTATTAAAAATCAAGCTTTAAATAGAGCAATACTTGATACTTATCATACTTATATACCTAAAGATAAATACCCAGTCATCGTTATAAATATTAGTGTAGATCCAATACTAGTAGATATAAATATTCATCCTCAAAAGATGGATATAAAATTTTCTAAGTTAGATGAACTATTAAGTCTAGTTACTAGTTTGATTGAAAAGAAACTAAAAGAGATATTATTAATACCACATGCTAGTGTTAGAAATATCGAAACTATTTATGAGGTAGAAGACTCACTTCCTCTAGAGAAACCTAAAAGTATCTTTGATGATGATAATGATATAAAAATAGAAAAAGAAGTAGAAGAAGTCAGTTTTGATTTTCAAGCCGATAGTGAAATGGTAGATAATGATGAAGTACCTAAGGAAGAATATCGTATTAAAAAGATGCATCCTTTAGGTATTATTCATAAGACTTTTATAGTAGCAGAAAATGAAGAAGGGATGTATTTAATCGATCAACATGCAATAGCAGAGAGAATTAATTATGAGAAGTTTATGAAAGAGTTAAGTAAAGAAAATAAAGATACTACTGATTTATTAGTACCAATAAAATTAGAATATCCAAAAGATGAGTTTTTAAAGATAAAAGAATACTTAGATGTATTAAAAAGTATTGGTGTTTATTTAGAAGAGTTTGGAGATCATACCTTTTTAGTAAGACGTCATCCAACATTTATTTATAAAGGAAGAGAAAAAGACTCTATTGAAAAGATTATATCTATTCTGCTTGAAAAAGGAACATTTTCTAAAGAAAAGTTTATTGAGAAAACTGCTACTACCTTAGCATGTCGTTTAAGTATTAAAGCAAATGACTATATATCACTAGAAGAAGCTGATTACTTATTAGAGACTATTAGAACTTGTGAAAATCCTTTCACTTGTCCTCATGGTAGACCAACTATTATTACTTATAGTAACTATGAACTTGAGAAGATGTTTAAACGAGTAATGAATTAGAAAGGACTAAATTTTTATGATTATTGCAATTGTGGGACCAACTGGTATTGGTAAGACGGCTCTTAGTATAAGTCTTGCTAAACACTATAATGCTGAAATAATTAACTTTGATGCAATGCAAGTCTATGAAAAAATGGATATTGGTACTGCTAAAGTTACTACGGAGGAAATGGATGGAGTAGTTCATCACTTACTATCCTATGTCAATGTTAATACTAATTATAGTGTTTATGATTATCAAAAAGATGCTAGGAGTTTAATAGATAAATTATTAAAAGAAAAGAAAAATATCATTATGGTAGGAGGAACAGGACTATATTTAAAAGCTACTTTATATGACTATCGTTTTAGAGAAGAAGACAGTTCTACTTGTTATGATGAGTTATCTACTGAAGAGTTATTAAGAAGAATAAGTAAATATAACTATGTACCAAAAGATAAGAATAATAGAAGAAGACTAATAAGAGAATTAAAGAAATTAGAAAATAATATTGATATAGATAATAATGGTAATAAACTCTTGTATGATGCTAAAATAATAGGACTTACTACTGATAGAGAAACACTATATGATAGAATCAATAAAAGAGTAGATATAATGGTGGAAAATGGTTTAGTGGATGAGGTTAACTCTTTAAAAGAATCATTTGCTACTTCTAAAGCTTTAAAGACTGCTATTGGTTATAAGGAGTTTATTCCATACTTTAAGAAAGAAATAACTTTTGATGAAGTAATAGATAAAATAAAACAAAATTCTAGACATTATGCTAAAAGGCAATATACTTTCTTTAATAATCAATTACCAGTCATTTGGTATAATAGTGACTTTACTAATTTTAATAATACAATTAATAATGTTGTAAAAGATTTAGAAAGGAAAAATGCTAATGAAAAAAATTGATATTGAAGCAATATTGGACATGATAATTTTAAATTTAAAAGAAGAGAAAAATAGAGAATATTCACCTGATTTTTCCGACAAACATACAGTTTATTTGTTTGCAAATAGTGAGAAATTAAAAGCATATTTTAGAGAAAATGGAGTTGATGATATAAACAATCAATTGTTGGATTTATGTGTTTTAAAAAAAACAAAATTAGGTACTATTATTTCTTTAAAAGAAATATGTGATCATACAATAAATAGATATAAACAAGGGAAGGAATTGACTCAGTCTCAAGTCGATGAAATTCATAAAAGAGGTAAAATTACTCCTTTAGAAAAAGTTAGAGAATGGGAAGGACTCGGATTATGTGCACCGGGAGATGCAATTGGTTCAGCTGCCAATAGGTGCCATAGTTTTTCTTCTTGTCATAACTGCTTAACCGATTATGCTTACAAGCAAAAAGAATATGATAAATTAGAATTAAAGCAAGTTTTACCCACAACATTAGTAAAAAAAATATGATAAAATAGATTTGTATATAAATAGATTTACTAATTTTAATGATACTGTTAAAATAGTTATAGAAGATTTAGATAGGGGTGATTAGTTTGTTAGGTGGAAATGAAGTAAGTGAGGAAACGGTTAAATATCTGGTAGATGATATTAATAATACTAAGGAAAACTTCGATTCTGTTAATGGAGTAGAAATTACTACTAATTCTATTAAAGAAAGCTTTGATGGATTATCAGCTATTTGGAATACTTTAGGAGGAGCAAATAAAATTAATAAAGCAAATGTAACTATTGCTGATCTTGATACTTCTTTAGTTAAATCATCATTTCAAAATCAGATGTCTACTAATGTAAATTATAGTAAAGAAGCAGTTCTTACTAATACAATATATCATAAAGGAGAAAGCAAATGAGTGCAGTAAATGAAAAAGAGGTAACATCAACTTTAATAGATATTACTAGTATGCTTAATACATTTAATAATAGACTAGAAAGTCTTAATGAAACAGAACGAGAACTTGCAAGTAAAGCTAGTACCTTAGAAGGCTATAATGGAGCAAAAGTAGCTGGTTCTAATAGAAGTGATTATTCGTTAGAATGTACTAAGTATTATTATGATAAGTTTAATATAACAGGAACTAGTGAAATAATAAATAGTAGTAATAATATTTTGAAAGAAACCGATAGATTGCAAACAAATATTTTATCTCTTAGTAATCAATTGAAAGATATGGATAGTGCTTTAGCAATAATTACTATTTATATTGCAAATATGGAAAAAGCTCTAGAACAAGGAATTATTACATCGGATAAGCCTTATGATAAGATGAGTATCAAGGATAGAATATATTATGCTGGTAAGTTGATGGAAGAGGATAAGAAAAATGGTTATGTTTATTTAGATACAACTCCTATTCTTAAAGAAGGAAAGATAACTCTTCCACTTTATACTTATTTTCCTGAGATTGAGTCTAAATATTTAGAGTTTTACAATAAAGAAGGAACAAAAGTTATTGTACCACTAGGAAGATTAAGGCGTAATTCAAATAACACAGGTTATCTTTATGAGCAATTTAGTGAAGAGGCAATAAAAAAGTATACTACTCAAGTATCAGAATTTCATCATTCTGTTATGTTAGAAGCTGATAAGTATGGAGATAAGTTTAAAGAAACTGCTATAGCTCCGTTGAAACAAATAACTTTTGTGTATGCAGATTATGATAAAAAAGGGGTAAATGGTACAAATTGGGTTGCTTATACTAATGGGTCTAATTATTCTACTTTTGATATGAAATACTATATGGCAAATGCTAAGACAAAAAAGTTTGCAGTTGATTCTTTTTCCCATGAATTAGGACATTCCTTTGATAATTCTATATTGGATAATGGCAAGCTTTCTGCTACTACTACTTTTGAAGATATATATAATCAAATAAATAAAAATGACAGTGATTATAGTATTATTAGAGAATATGGTCATAAAACGCCCGCAGAATGTTTTGCAGAGTCTACATTACTTTACTATAATGACCCGGCTTCTTTAAAAGAAATACCACTTTCTGGAGTGGGTTATGATAATTTATATGAATATATGAAGAGTGTATTAGAATAGGAGGAAAATCATGCTAAAGAATACTAAAGAAAAAATTACTATTAAAAATATGACTATAGGAAAAAGAATATTTCTAACATCAGGAATAGTTTTATCATCACTTTGTTTTAGTTTACCAGTAAAAGCGGATAGTGATTTTAATGAATATGCTGGTATATATTATGATGTTTCAGAAAAGATAAAGGGGGATTTTGATCCTGTTTTTGAAAAGTTTTATGATACAGGTGTGGTTAATATTGATGATAATAGTTATGATATTAAAGATCTTTATGTAAAAACTATGGAAGATGATAAACACTATTTAACAATGGCTGGAGAAAAGGATGACTTACTTACTTCACTTCCCATATCAGGAGAACAAAAGTCCACTTTAGCATTTAGAAAAACTAGTTTCTTATATGATATATATAAAGATGGTTATATCACTGATAATACTTTAGAAATTGATAAAGAAAAACTACAAGATTATCTTGATAAGTGGGATATGAAGGAACAAAGTGAAGTCATGGATTTAAAAGTAGAACAAGAAGCTAATAAGGAGTATCATGAACAGTATGGAAAAAAAAGATAAAATTATTGTTATAATTAATGGTGAAGAAAAGAATATTTATCCCTTGATGGAATTAGAAAAGGATAAAATAAAGTATATAGTTTACACAACAGCTAGTGATTTAAAGGAAATAGAAGGTAATATTTATATAGGAATATTAAATGGAGATAAAATATTACCTATCGATAATGATGAATTAGAGTTTTTTGATAAAGTGGTTCAAGATATAATAAGAAAAATTCATTAGTATATTATATATTTACTATTTAAGTTGCAAAATAAAATGTAAAAAAATATGTTTGATAAACTATTGATTAACCTTATTATATTTGATAAGATATAGTTGTAGAAGCTAAGAAAATGGTAAAAAGTGTACATTTTAATTCACAAATAAGCAAAAAACAAGAAAGTAGAGGTGGCCCCCTCATGGATAATATAAGTTTACATCTAGTTAACATGGGGGGGGGTATTAAGTAACAAAACTACTTTCTTTTATTGTGTAGTAATAAAGATAGAGATATAAGACTAGTCCTATCTTTTTTTGCTATGCTTCAAAAATGGTTATATAGTCAAATGTTTAAATTGAATTTTTATGATATGATTAAAATGTCAAGAATAATGATATTTATAAAATAAAGAATGGAAGGTGTGAGACAGTGATGAGAGCAGTAATATCAAACTGTCAAAGTAATAAATTAACGATAAAAAGGTATGAATCTATCATTTTGAGTAATACTAAAATAAAAGGGGTGATAGGAGATGAATAAGGGAAAGCTAAAAAATATATTAACGGTAGCAACATCAATATTTTTATTAATAGTAGTAATAGGAATCAGTTATTCAGCCTTTATCTATAGTGGAATAGGTAAGAAAGAAAATACAATTACAACCGGAGCAATAACGATGCTTTATACTGAAAGTAATAATACTATTTCTATTAATAATGCCCTACCAACTACAGACAATACTGGTAAGACTAGAAAAAATAGTGGAGAGTATTTTGATTTTACTGTTAAGTCGTCTATCATTGGAAATACCGATATCAATTATGAAATAGCAGCTAAGGAAGAAACAGGTAATACTTTTAGTGGTAATAATATTAAGTATTATTTAACTACTGTAGATAGTAATGGAAAAGAGACAGAAGTAATGGCACCAAGAACATACTATGAAGAACCATCAGGAAATGTTTATACCGGAAGACCAGCAGATATGATGAGTTTGTATACTGGAAATTTAAAGGAGCAGGGAGAAACAACTATTAATTATAGATTAAGAATCTGGGTAGATGAAAGTTATAATCCATAAAACGATAATGGTGGACTAACTTATAAAGTAAGAGTAAATGTTTATAGACAAACTTCAGATACTGTAGCACAAGCAGAGGATACATATTGTAAAGATAATGGTTTTACTACTTTATCAGATTGTATGTTAGTAATGAATAATCATGAAGCAACAGTAGAGTCTGCTAAAATCGCTATAAAGGCAAAAGGGACACCTGATTTTAATAAAATAGCACCAAATGATAGTGAGACTGATGGACTATATATGGCAGAAGATGATGATGGAGAAAGTTATTATTATAGAGGAGCAGTAAAGAATAATTATGTATCCTTTGCCGGATTCATCTGGAGAGTCATTAGACGTAATGGAGATGGAAGTGTCAGAATGATTTATTCTGGTAAGAGTACATCCGATACAGGTAATAATACTATGATAGGGACTTCTCCGTTTAATGATAAATATTGGGATTCAACTTATGTCGGATATAAATATAATGAAAACTTTTCACTACATGAAGATAACGGAACTACGGGATATAGCGGATTTAATAATACAAAACAGTATGATTATGGAACAGGATATACTTTTGATGAGTCAACTAGAAAGTTCACTTTAACTGGAGATATCAAACAATTAACCTGGACTGATAATCACGATGAGATAGTAAATAATCAGTTATATAGTTGTTTGAATACTAGTTGTAATGTAGTATATAAAGTAACGGGATATAGTAATGTTACTACGATGGTAGTAAAACCAATAAGTTATAGTTCTAATAGTCTATTATCGGCTCAAACAAATACAACGGATTCAGTAATTAAAACAAAGCTAGATAGTTGGTATCAAAATAATCTTACGAACTATACTTCGTACTTAGCAGACACCACTTTTTGTAATGATAGAAGTATAACTGATGGTTCAGGATATTTAACATCATCCAGTACAAACTATGATGTATATAATCGTATAGAAATAAAAAAGATACCAAGTTTAAAATGTAGTCAAGAAAATGATAGATTCAAAGTATCAAATGAAAGTGCTAAACTTAATTATTCTATTGGATTAATACTAGCCGATGAAGTAGCCTTAGCTGGTGGAAAGTCCGGTTCTGCTAATAGTAATTATTATCTATATAATGGAAAGAATTTTTGGACACTTTCTCCGTCTTACTTCTATTCTAGCAACTCGAATGATTTCGTTTGGTATGTGATATCATCAGGGAGCTTGTTTCCGTGGCCTCTCGTGACCTCTTTTAATGGGGTTCGCCCGGTTATAAATTTAAAACAAAATGTAACTATTGCTAAAGGTGATGGATCAGCACTTAATCCCTTTTCAATTGGATGAAAATATAGATGGAAGCTTAGCTAAGGACAGTTTTTAAAATAACTATATAAAATAAGGGTGAAACATGTAAAATACCTCGGACAGTATTGTACATTTTGATACTTATAGGTAATCTCAAAGTAAAAAATGGTAGAAATGGTAATTTCTATCATTTTTTTAGCATTATAAAGACCCTAATTTAATAGGCATGGTTAAAAGATATAATGTTTTTAATCGTTATATATCATATAAAATAAAAGTAAAAGGCAACCGTATTTTAATAGTGGAATTAAATGCTTTATTTAGTAAAAATAAATCAGTTCTAAAAATAGACATTACTCTTTTAATACCGGATTTATATTTTTTAGTAGCTCCAATTTTAAGCTTTTTGTAACAAGTACTATTTTTAGATATTCTATTCCTAAAATACTCATCCAAAGATAAGTAAAATATACACAAGTATACATATTTTCAAAAGCTTTCAAATTTAAATAAAAATTCAATGGCTCCAAAGCGATAAGCATAATCCTTTAAAGCACATTTAGGATTACCGTTGGTTACTAAAATCCAAGGTTCAAATTCATCACGTTCACTATCAATATTTGATAATTGAGTGGATTTAGTTGGCCCAATAACGATATTAGTTTCAATATTTTTTCTAGTAAAACCGATATTTTCATAGAAAGTAGTATGATATTTATAGTGAAATAAATCATTAATGTTTTTCCATATTTTATGACCTTCTTTCTTGTCATAAACGAAGCATTTGAAATTTTCTTTTAATCTAAAAACATAAGTGTGTTCTTTAGAATTAATGAATGCCATTAGAGAAGTGGAATTAAACCATCTATCTCCAAGAAAGATTAAATCATATCCTTTATCTTTAAATAAATTATCTACAAAATTAATACCTTCTTCAATCAAAGATTGTTTATAAGCATCAGGGTTGTTTTTGCCTTCAAAGCAACGAAACCATAAAGGAATAGATTGCTTACCAATTCTCATAGTAATCATAAAGACAGTAAATTTGTCATATGGTCCATAACGATATAAATTCTTTTATCAGCATGACTAAGAGATTATCTAGAAATAATATCTTTAATACAATCTTCAAAAAAAGTATAATTATCAAATAACTCATTATTAAAAAATCTTCTAATTATTCTTTCAGTAGAAGTAGGGTATACAAGGTTAAAATCATCTTTTTAGACCTTAACAATATCATTGGTAATACAAGATTCGGAAATAGCCATACCAAAAATAATAGCAGGCAAGATATTTAATTGAGTTTTTCTTAAATGACCAACATTTTTAAAAAAATTACATAAAGCTATTGTGATATCAGATTGGGTATTGTATAATTTAGCCATAAAACAATTCACACTACTTTCTATTTTTTTGATTTTGACTATAATGATTGTAGCATATGTGGATTGTTTTATCAATTTTTAGACGATTTAGGAGATGAATAGGATTTATCTCTTATTTTTATTATTTTAAAAACTGTCCGTAGGTAAGTATACTGTTAGTTGGAAATGTTAACAAAAAAATGTTGACAAGTGTGATAATAATATTTATAATATTAATTGCAAATGGAAAGGAGTGTAATTATGGCTGTAAAGATTCGTTTAATGAGAATGGGTGCTAAGAAAAGACCTACTTATCGTATCGTAGTAACTGACTCTAGAGCAAGACGTGATGGAGAATATCTTGAATTAGTAGGAACTTATAATCCACTAGAAAAGGATAATACTACTAAGATTAATGAAGAAGTAGCACTTAAATGGTTAGACCGTGGAGCAATTCCTTCTGATACTGTTCGTAGTTTATTGAAAAATGAAGGTATTATGAAGAAATTTGCTGAAAATAAAACTAAAAAGGAATCAAAATAATGGATTTAGTAAAACTTGTAACAACTCTTGTTGAAGGAGTTGTAGTTAATAAAGAAGATGTTAGTGTTAAAGAGTTTTCATCTGATGACGCTATTACTATTGAAATATTAGTTAAAGAAGAAGATATGGGTAGATTAATTGGTAAAAATGGTAAAATAATTAATGCTATTCGTACTCTTTGTCAAGCTAGTAGTTATCTAAATGGTAATAAGTATGTAAAGATTAATGCTGATAAGTTTTAGGGATAGAGATATCCTTTTTTTATTGTTAAAAGACAATTTTTATATTATACTTATAGTGGGAGGATAAGAAATGAAAAAAATGGAAAAAAGAGTAGTAAGTGCTATTGTTATGATTTTAATATTTGTGCCACTATTATTACTAGGAGGAATGACTTTCTCAGTATTTATGACACTACTTGCTATAGCTGGTATTTATGAGCTTATTAAAGTGAGAGAAAAAACTAAAAAATTTCCAAAGATAGTTATTATTTTTGCTTACTTCATAGTTTTATTCTTAACACTATTAAATTATAATCAAAATGTATTTACTTATATGGTTGATTATAGAGCGTTTGCTATATTAATATTTATCTTTTTATTACCTTTATTATTCGTTAATAGTAAGGAAGATATGTATAATATTAATGATGCTTTATATATGATAGGATCATCTATATTTATTGGTTTATCATTTGGACTTATTATTCTAATAAGAAACTATGATTTAAATTACCTAATATATATATTATTAATAACTACAATGACTGATGTTTTTGCTTATCTTACAGGATTTTATATAGGTGAACATAAGCTTTGTCCCACTATTAGTCCTAATAAGACAATAGAAGGTTTAATAGGAGGTTTAGCAATGGGAACTTTTGTTGCCTCAACCTTCTATTTCACAGTAGTTAATTCTAATATGTCTTTAGTATTAATTATCTTTATAACTTTCTTTTTATCACTAATAGGTCAGTTAGGTGATTTGGTATTTTCTAGTATAAAAAGGACTTATAAAGTAAAAGATTATTCATCATTGATACCAGGACATGGGGGAATACTTGATAGATTTGATAGTCTAATCTTTGTAGCCTTAGCGTTCATTTTATTTGTAGGAATTTTATAGGAGGGGCAAATGGTAACATTATTAATATTTATTCTTATTCTAGGAGCGATTATCTTTATACATGAAGGTGGACATTTTCTCTTTGCTAAATTAACAGGAATTTATGTTCATGAGTTTGCTCTTGGAATGGGACCTAAACTTATATCACACAAAGGAAAAGAGACAACTTATTCCCTAAGACTTATTCCAATCGGGGGATTTTGTCAGTTAGCTGGTGAAGAAGGAGAAGAAGAAGATATTCCAAAAGATAGAACTTTACAAGGTAAAAAAGCTTGGCAAAGATTTCTAGTAATGTTTTTTGGAGCTGGTTTTAACTTTATATCAGCGATGTTGATGTTATTCTTTATTGGTCTTATTTGGGGTAGTCCATCATCAGTCCCTTTAATTACTAATGTTAATAAAGGATCAAAAGCAGCAGTTGCTGGACTTGAAAAAGGAGATATCATCAAGGAAATAAATGGTCATAAAATTAATACAAGAGATGATATTTCTTTATATCTTACGATTGATAAACATGATAAAGCAACTAAATTTGTTGTTACTAAAGAGGATGGTAGTACAAAAACTTATAAAGTAACCCCAGAAAAGAAAATAAAAGATGATCAAGTAACTTATGTTTATGGTATTGGTTTTAAAGAGAAAAAAGAATATGGATTAGGACATGCACTAAATTATATGGTAACAAAAACAGGAGCTTTATTTAGACAAATGTGGGTAACTGTTGTTAGTTTATTTACTGGTGGTATTAAAGTAAAACAATTATCAGGTCCTGTTGGTATTTATGAAGTAGTAGGTAGTCAAAGAGCAGGAGGTCTTGCTAATTTACTATATCTATTTGCTTTTTTATCAATAAATGTAGGTTTCATCAACTTGTTACCATTACCAGCTTTTGATGGAGGACATATCTTATTTATCTTAATTGAGAAAATAAAGGGAAGTCCAGTAAAACCAGAAACAGAAGCGATGATTCATACGATTGGTTTATTCCTACTTATGATTTTAATGGTCTATGTAACATTTAATGATATTTTAAGATTATTCTAATACAGGAGATTTTAAGTCAACTACCCACTACCTAAAGGTGGTGGGCTTGTAACTGCCCAGTCGTACTAACGACTTACGTCTCCGACCTTTCATACCAATAGATATTGCTATCTAAAGTGGCGTTACATTATAGGGTGGTTGACAACACCCTTTGTAGCAAAGTTTACTCTGTTACAACTGTATTATGTACTTGGCTATCAATAATATAGTTTATTCCCATACGATACAGATTCATAGCTCCTATACGGTCATCATTGGATTTATAGCCACAGCTTTTACAAGTAAACAGATGTATCTTCTTGTTACGGTTTGCCTTTTCAGTATGTCCACAAATAGGACAACACTGACTTGTATAACGGGGGTCAACTTTTATTACAGAAGACTGATTCTGCTTAGCCTTGTAAATTAGTTTCTGTTCTAAATCATAAAATGACCACGATACAGAAACATAACGGTCTTTAATTCTGACACGCTCTGTAACATTACGAATACCCGACAAATCTTCTAATACAAAGAGTGTATGCTTTGGATTGTTCTCAACGAGTGCCTTTGATACACAATGGTTAACATCTTGCATCCAACGGTTTTCTCGCTGACCAATTGCTTTTAGTCTTCGCCTTGAAGATGGAGTTTGTCGCATTTGGAGTTTTTTACGGAGTTTGGAATAGCTAGCACGTTTTTGTTTAATAGTTTTGCCACTGACAAAACCTGACTTGTGTTTACTGTCATAAGTGGCAATGACAAAGTTAATACCTCTGTCAATACCTACGACATTGCAAACGTCAGAAATATTACTTTCTTCGACATCATAAGTTACTGGTATGTGAAGATAGTATTTACCATGTTTATTTGTGAGCTTAGCTGTACCAAACTTGTAGATTGTGTGGTCAAAATATTTAGACATACCTTCAGCGAAATATGGCAGTTTAACACGACCATTAAGTGTATTCACAGAAAAACAGTTCTGCGTTAAAGAATAATCTCTGTTCCAAACTAAATCATACTGAGGCTTCTTGAAGGTTGGTTGTATCCACTCATTTTGATTTTCGAGAATGGTTTTATATCTTGCAATGACCGTTTTCAAAACGGACTGAGCCATTTGTGATTTAAGACCAAATTTTTCTCTTAGAGTAGAATACAAAACCTTATTAAGTGAAAACTGCTTTAAATCATGAGTTTGGAATACATAGTCTGAAACATAATTACAGGCCTCTCGATAAACAAACATAGTTTCATCAAGCAAAACTTTATCTGTATCAGTGACGACTATTTGAACTTTTGCTGTTATAGTTACCTGTTGCATAGATGTACTCCTTTCATTGATAATTCACTAAAAATATTATATAATGTTTAGAAAGTTATAAAATTTTTAACCCAAGTTAAAAGTTTTATAACGCCATGTACCCAATCGATAAGCAATTAACGATAATTTAATAGTTAATTTCTTCTATATAAGGGGAAAGTATCCTTTCCCACTCATATGTTCTATAAAATGTAGCTTATATTATATAGAAATTTTCAATAAAATCAATAATTTTTGAATAAAATTAACAATTATTTTATTTAATCGAAGCAGTAATATAGATTTCGCGTAAGCAATTTGGTACAATATTTTTAGTGAAAGTCAATCATTATCAGAAGTAAAATATGGATAATAGATATAATCGTCATAACAGACGAAAATACAGCCTAAAAGTACATATAGTTCTTGTAACTAAATATCGTAAGTAACTACTAAAAGGTTCTATTGCTGATGATGTTAAGAAAAAGATTTTTGATATAGCCAATATTCATGGCTACGAGATAATTGCTATGGAGACAGACAAAGACCACATACATTTCTTAATAAGTTATGATACGACTGATAGGGTTTGTGACATTGTTAAGATTGCAAAACAAGAAACAACATATTACTTATGGCAAAAGTATGGTTCGTTTCTGTCTAAACAATATTGGAAGAAAAGAATATTTTGGTCAGACGGATACTTTGCTTGCAGTATTGGAGAAGTATCGTCAGTGACTATACAAAAGTATATTGAGAGTCAGGGTTAATGGCTAAAGAGTCACAAGGCTCCTCCCACCACCTAAAGGTAGTAGGTTTCCGCCTATGGCAAACGAAAGGATTTAATTTATGAAAAAAGTCGATAAAAAAGATAAAGTAATAATGCTTTTAACCATAATAATTTTGATATTAGTAGTTCTTCTAGTATTGGTAATTGGAATGAAAAGTCTTAGTAAAACAACTACTAATGATAATAATACTAAAAAAGAAGATAAAGTAGAAATAAAAGAAGAAACTTTAACTAGTGAAGAGAAAAATAGTATTGTTAATAAAATTAAAGAGTATGATAACTATTTTATTTCCTTTGATGGGACTAAGAATCCGCTTGAGATGACTAATCAAGAGAAATTTGAGTTCTATTTAAAAAACAATTATGGAAAGTTTAAAACAGGAGTAAGTAGTAAAGAAATTGAAGAATATTTACAAAAAGAATTTGGTAGTAAGATTACTTTTAATCCAATAGATGAATATTTATGTGAAATTGATAATCTACCATTAATCACTTATGATAAAAATAATGACTTATATAAAGCTGATTATAGTGAACATGGTCATGATGGTGGGTCAACTACTTCAATTTATAATTACTATGTAAGTGGTGTTAAGAAAAAGGATAATAAAATAACTTATACAGTAAAAGTAAGAAAGATGTTTTCTAACTTTGTTAATGTAGGAGTCGTTTATAAATTCTATGGTAGTTATACTGATGCTTTGAATGATAAAAATAAGGTATTTAACTTATTTGATATATATGGAAATACAGCATTAGATGGTAGTGATGAAGAATTTAGAAAAAAGCTAGATACTCAGTATGAAAAGTATAAAGGTATGTTTAAGATATATACTTATACTTTTGAAACAGATAGTAACATAGAAAATAGTTATTTAATATCTTTAATGAAATAGTCTTTTATAGAGACTTTTTCTTTTTACGAGAAATATTAAAAAAATAAATTTTCTTTTAGATAAGTAGTGTTGTGTGTTACAATATAGGTGTATTAATAATCTATAAAGAAGGTGTTAATGTGGCAAAAAAGAAGACTAAAAGAGAAAAGAAGAAAGGTTTTGCTTATAGTAGTGAATTATATGGAGTAATATTTTTACTTGCTGGTATTATTGGAATTGGTAAGTATGGACCAGTTGGTAATTTGATTTCTTCTTTTGCAGTGTTTTTAGTGGGAGTATTTTATAATATATTATTAGTATTATTAATAATATTAGGAGGATATTTAATAATAAAGAGGGAATGGCCTAATTTTTTTACAACGAAAATGTTAGGATTTTACTTGTTTATGATAGGAATATTATCTCTTATGCATGAAGACTATATTTCTGCTAATAATTATAATGGAATAAAAGTCTTTCAAGAGACAGTTGATCAGTTAACCGTAGCTTTCTCTACTATTATGAATAGTAATGCTACTATTGATGTAATAGGTGGAGGAATAATTGGTTGTACTTTTGGTGTCTTATTTACCTCACTATTTTCCTATAATGGAATGAAAATTGTGTCTTGGACTTTATGTATTGCAGGGGTTTCCTTATTTACTGGTTTTTCTATTGCTGACTTTGTTAAGAATACTAGTATGAGAGCGAAAGAAATGATTCCTAAAAAGGAAAAGAAAGTAAAGGAAGAAAAAGAGACTAGTTTTGATAGTAGTAAGAAACCTGTTATCACAGGTGGAGAAGATGAAGTTAAAGATGATAGAAAAGTTACTATTTCTAATATAAATGAATTAACAAAGATTAATACTAAGGAAGAAGTTAGGGAAGAACCAATAAAAGAAGAAGTGGTTAATAAACCAGTTATTATTCATAATGGTAATTATACTTTGCCTCCAATATCTATTTTAAATCCCGTTAAGAAAAATAAGAGTAAGAGTGAAGCTGGAGTAGTTGAGAAGAATATTGAGACACTAGAAAAAGTATTAAAAGACTTTGGTGTTATTGGAAAAGTAGTAGAAGTACATATTGGACCTACAGTTACTCAGTATGAACTTGAACTTCAAACAGGTACTAAACTTAATAAAGTATTAAGTATTCATAAAGAAATAGCTCTTGTACTTGCTGCAAAAGATATAAGAATTGAAGCCCCAATTCCTGGTAAGAGTACTGTGGGTATTGAAATACCTAATAGAGAAACAACACCAGTATCCTTTAGAGAGGTTATGGAAAAAGTACCAGCTAGTAAAAGTAGTAGTAAATTACTTTGTCCACTTGGTAAAAATATTATGGGTAATGTTGTTTGGTGCGAGATTGATAAGACACCACACTTGCTAGTCGCTGGTTCTACTGGTAGTGGTAAATCTGTTTGTATCAATGGAATAATCGCTTCTATTTTAATGCGAACAAGACCAGATGAAGTTAAACTAGTAATGGTTGATCCTAAGAAAGTAGAATTATCAGTTTATAATGGAGTACCACATCTATTATGTCCTGTTGTAACAGATCCGAAAAAAGCTAGTGTGGCATTAAACAAAATAGTTGCAGAGATGGAACGCCGTTATGAGGTGTTTGAAGAGAGTCATACTAAAAATATTGCTACTTATAACAGTTATATTGATGATAAAAATAAAAATTTGAGTGATGATAATAAAATACCTAGAATGCCTTATATTGTAGTAATAGTGGATGAGTTAGCAGACTTGATGTTAGTAGCTAGTAAGGATGTAGAAGCATCAATTATGCGTATTACCCAGATGGCAAGAGCAGCTGGTATTCACTTAATTATTGCAACCCAAAGACCATCAACTGATGTTATTACTGGTGTTGTAAAAGCTAATATCCCATCACGTATTTCTTTTGCTGTTAGTAGTGGAATAGATTCACGTACTATTCTTGATTCAACAGGAGCAGAAAAACTACTTGGTAAAGGTGATATGTTATTCTTACCAATGGGAGAAGCATCACCGCAAAGAATTCAAGGAGCATTTATCGCTGATGATGAGATTAAAAAGATAATAGACTATACGATTGAACAACAAAAAGCTGAATATAATGAAGCCTTCTTAAATCTAGAAGCTAATAGCAATATGGATAAGTCAGCTAGTCAGAAAGAAGATATGGAACAAGTAGAAGACGATGATGACGAGCTTTATAATGATGTAGTAACTTTTGTCGTTGAACAACAAAAAGCTAGTGCATCATTATTACAAAGAAGATTTAAAGTAGGTTATAATAGAGCGGCTAGAATAATTGACTTATTAGAAGAACGTGGTATCATTGGACCTACTAATGGTAGTAAACCAAGAGAAGTGTTGGTAAAGCTAGATAATGGTGATGAAGATTAACTTGAAAAATACTCAAGACGGAGTATAAATTTATCGGAATAGACCATTAGGGTGACAAATACCTGATAATACTGAAGATAAATTATTGCTTGTATATAAAATTGGAACATTAGAATTAGAACTTTCAAACATAGAAAAGTCTAATTCTTTTTCTTTATTATTGTAAACGTAATCATCATCTGAATTATAAGATTGTAGACAATAATCTAGTATGTTAACTCCATTTAAAAACATTTTATGTAGTTTTAAGTATTGTTCTATATTGTTACTTGAATATGCCTTAGGTACATTTGAAAAGTTTGAAGCAATACAGTGTTCTATGTGAGCTTCCATAGATGATTTGCACAAAGAATTTTTCATATTTTGGAT
>FR901050.1:47381-62236 GCA_000438295.1 Clostridium sp. CAG:451 | reverse complement strand
TACTAGTAAGAGGTGTTTTTAATTGATGAGAAATATCTTCTAATGACTTCTTTAGATTAAGTTTATCTTTATTAGAATTTAAAGCTGCTTCTTTTAACATTACAGCAGTCTTATATATTTCATTTTTTAAAATTGATAATTCATCTTCTGAAATTGTATCTATCTCTAATTCATAATTCCTTCTATTAATTTGTTCTATATATTTAATAATATCTTTTATATCATTTTTTCTTTTATAATTATATCTAAAATATAATATACATAAACTAGCAATAGTTATTATTAGAAAAGACATATTAATAATTAAAAAGGTATGATAGTTCTTATCATTTTCTAGTAGTACTGCTTTATTATCAATATCAATTCCATATTTAAGAAAAAAAGAATCATCTGATTGTTTGTTACTATTTATTATTTCTATAATCTCTTTATCAGTTATTTCTGGATACTTATCTTTAACTAAGGTTATAATAGCACTAATTTTATTATTAAAGTTTTTAGTATAAGTTTTATATTCATAGATATTTAAAATTAGAAACATAACAAATAAACATATAAAAACAATTAAGGTAGAGGTAATATATTGTTTTAATCTAAGTTTATTCTTCATCTATTCTATACCCCATTCCTTTAATAGTAGTAATTATATTGTTTCCTATCTTTTCTCTTATTCTTTTAAAATAAACGGTTACTGTATGGTCATCAACATAATTACCAGTCCAATCCCAAATCTTATCTAAGATTACATTTCTACTTACAACTTTATTTATATTTACAAATAAGAGATTAACTAGTTTTAACTCTAATGCTGTTAATTCTATAGGAGTATTATTTTTCATTAGAACTAATTTATCCATATCATAAGAAACATCTTTAATCTTAATAATACTTTTCTTTTTACATCTTAATAATATTCGATTAATTCTTGCTATTACTTCCCTAGTAGAAAAAGGTTTAGTTATATAATCTTCTGCTCCTATATCTAGACCTTTAACAATATCATCTTCTTCATCTTTTGCTGTTAAGAAAATAGTAGGTATCTTTAAGTTTTTAATAGTATTTACAAATAAATCAAAACCATTACCATCAGGTAAAGTAATATCAAGGATAATTAAATCAATATTTGTATTAGAAAGTAAGTATTCTTTAGTATCTTTTATTGTAGTTTTAATAACTAGTTTATAATTACTTTTCTCCAAGGAATATGTAAGTCCTTTAATAATTGATTCTATATCTTCTACTAGTAAAATATTCATATTTGTAGCTCCCTTCATTAATATTATATCAAAATATAAGGAGCTGACGCTCCCTATCTAGATATTTTCATTTCTAATTGTTTCAATAGTATTTTGTTTACTAATCTTATTAAGAGAATACTTCATAATTAAGGAGATAAGTATAAATACTACTAGTATAGATATTATAATAGCAACTATAGGTAGTTTATAAGGTATATCAGAATCTGAAGATAGGTAAATCAAATAAGATAATATTATTCCGATAAGTATACCAAATAGTAATGATTTAATACCCATAAATAAACTTTCTAATCTTATCATTCTTTTAAATTCTTTTGAAGTCATACCAATAGATTTTAACATAGCAAATTCTTGTTTTCTTAATTCCATATTAGTAGTAATAGTATTAAAGATGTTAGTTATTCCAATTAATGAGATTACAATAATAAATCCATATAGAAATATAGCGATTAAGGTAAATAAGTTATTCATTATTCTTACATTTTCTTCTTTATTATCAATATTATAACTTTCCCCATTTAAATAACTATCAAGTTCATCTTGTAGTTTATCAGCATTACTTGCTTTATAATAAATATCTAAGTTATTAGTTTTAGCTATCTTATCAAACATTTCATCACTAATTATTAAATAGCTGTTAGATAGATTTTTTAGAAGATTAGGTCCTATAGAAGATATAGCCCCTATTTCTAAGTTTAATTGGTTGTTAGTAGAGGTAATTACATCACCTTTATTAAAGTCATATACTCTAATATTCTTTATTATTTTATTATTATTTTTATCATAACTAGTTATATATTGCTTATCAAAAAGTATCACTTTATCTTTTATATCATCATAGTTTAACCCTAATGATTTAATGTATTTATCATACTGTTTTTTACCTATAGCAAAAATAGTAATATGTTCTTCAGCATCACTTTCTTTTTTAGTACCAAAATATTCTAAATATTCTTTACTAGAATGAGAACCAGTAAAAGATAATTCACTATTTCTTAATATAGCATAATCTTCTACACCAGATAAGTTAACTGTTTTAAGAAATTTATTATATGAATAATCATTAATTGCATTAGTACTTAACGAGATATTAAAATCAGATACTTTTAATTCATTATTTACATTTTGAAAAGCTAATTCCATAAAGCTATATAAAGCGATAAATACAAAGGTCGAAACTGTTATTGATATAATGGTAGTTCTATACTTCTTCTTATTTCTTTTCAAATTCTTAAAAGATATTACGCCTCCTATACCAAATAGTTTTTTTATGTATTTAGGAGATTTTATTTTTTTAGAAGAAATTTTTAAATTAGCACTATTTCTAATAGAATCTATTTCTGATACTTTAGAAGCTCTTGTAGCACTTTTTAATGCTGAGAAATAGATAGTTATTATACCTAATATTATAGCTACTAAAATAGCATAAGTTGAAAATACCAATTCTAATTTAAAACCAGTTTGAATTACATCAGTTAAATAATAATTACTAATAATGATTAATATATAGGTAGCTAAACATCCTAAGATTATCCCTAAGGGTATACCTATTAAACCGAGGATAGTAGCTTCATAAAAAACATTTCTTTTTATCTGCTTTTTAGTAGCTCCTATACTTCTTAACATACCATACTGTCTTATTTTTTCAGTAATTGATATATCAAAACTATTTTTAATACAAAATATAGAGGTAAATACTATAATAACTATCACGATAGCAAGTACTTTTCCTAAGTCTCCCATACTAGTACTTGAAATAGGATTAGTTTCTAAATCAATAAGATATTTATTCATATCAAACATATAAGTCTTTTTTAATTGTTCAGTTAGTTTTTCTGATTCTATTTCTTGATTATATACTTTTCTAAATAATACTTGGGATACTCCTAAAATATTAGCAATCGTTTTATCCCAGTTTTTTACACCATCTTTTGTAAACTTAGCATAGATATCTACATTTCCAGATAAGTTTTTACTATCTATATAGGTAATAAAGGTATAACCTGGAGCAGTATAATATTCAATATTAGTAGCAGGTCTTTCTATAATACCTACTATTTTATAAGTTTTAGTTTGCGTTTCAACTAACTGTTCACCAGCAGTATTTTGATACTTATCACTTTGAGATAGTTCGCTACCTTTAGAATCTATTCTTTTACCAACTTCTAGTGTAATACTATCATTAAGTTTTAAATCCAAGCGACCATTTGTTTTTAAATGAGTTGGTATAACTATCTCATTAGTATTTTCTGGTAATCTACCCTTAACTAATCTAACAGATAAATTATTAAGAGCGTCTTTAGTAAATCCTTTTAGATAAGCATAAGGTTTATCTTCATTTTTAGAATCTATTTTAGCATAACCAAGTCCTTCCGTTATATTTAATTTTTCAATATTTCTATTATTTATAAATTTATCAATATCACTAGTAGGAACATTATAAAAGGCAGTATGAAAGTCACCTTTGATAATGGTTTCATATTTTATTAAAGATTTAATTCCACTAGCATACATAGATGCTACTGCTGTAATTAAAGCTACTGATAACATAATACCAATAATTGTAACAATAGTTCTTTTTCTATTTAATTTAAGATTTTTAATTGTTAATTTATTAAGTAATGTCATAATTATACCTCCGAAACAATTTTTCCATCTTCAATTTTTATTATCCTATCAGCAACTTTTGCTATTTCCATATTATGAGTAATCATAATTATTGTTTGATTAAGTTCTTTATTAGATTTTTTTAATAACGCTACTATTTCATCACTTGATTTTGAATCTAAATTACCAGTTGGTTCATCTGCTAAGATAATTGTTGGATTAGTAATTATGGCCCTGCCAATACTTGTTCTTTGTTGTTGTCCACCTGATAGTTCATTAGGAAGATGATTTTTTCTATTTTCTAGTCCTAGTAATTTTAATAAACTACTTAGTCTTTCTTTATCAACTTCACGATTATCTAAGGCAAGGGGTAAAGTAATATTTTCTTCGACATTTAAGATAGGTATTAAATTATAAAATTGATAAATCAATCCTACTTGTCTTCTTCTAAATATAGCAAGTTTATCATCATTAAATTTAAAGATATCTTTTCCATCTATATATACCTTACCAGAAGTTGGTCGATCAACTCCACCTATCAAATGTAATAAAGTTGATTTACCAGATCCTGATGCTCCAACAATAGCGACAAATTCTCCTTTTTCTACTGTGAAAGACACATGGTCTAATGCTACTACTTTAGTTGAATCTTTACCATAAATTTTAGTTAAATTATCTACTCTTAGAATTTCCATAAATTAATTCCTCCGTTTCTTATTAGTATTATATTATAGCTAAAGTTACAACTAAGTTACAAAAAGAAAAAAACAAAAAGTTTCTACTTATTTGTTTTTCTCTAATAATCTTAAATATGTTTTATATAGTGAATTTTCATAACGATACTTAATACACTCAAAATAATATTTCTTTCTAATATCACTTATTACTTTTATTCCTTCATATTCATTTGGAATTTCATTAATAATATCATATATCTTTGAAAGGTCTATTTTAGGTACTATTCTTAATAATGCTTTATTACATTCATCATTTTCTAAGCTTTCAATATATTTAAATGGATTTATTATTTTATCATTAATAGAGAAAGCACATATTCTTGAAAGATAAGCACTATTTTTAAATCTTTCCTTATCACTTAAAATCTTTTCAATATTTTCATCACTAGATTTGGTGTTAAATGAAGCACCATTATCAAAAACAGGGGCTATTTTTGTTTCGTTTGTTCTATTATCAACTATTACTCCCCAGTTACCATTATTTCTATCATTATTTCCTATCAAAGCATCAACAATAAACATATCCCAAAATCTATCTTTTAAACCTGCTACTCTATTAAATAATGGATTATTATTCATTATAATTATTGTTTCATCAATATTGATAGCATGAGGATTACTAGAAGAGGTAGATTCTAACTTTTTCTCTAGTCCCTCAACATAGTCATTCTTTATAGAATTATAATCATCTAGTCTATAATCAATTTGATTCTTTCTAAAGTCTTTACAAGCCACAACTAATTTTTCATCTTTTATTCCAAGCATAGTTTCATGTACTGGAATACCAAGTGACTTATATATATGTGAACCAATATATTCAGATAAAGGGGACGTATTATAAGAAATATCTACCTTTCTAAGTAAATCTTTTGTAGATTTTGGAAATTTTAAAAACCAATTTTCTCCATCTATAACTACTCCTAACTTATTACCAGCATGTCCACCATAACGAATGCCACTATCTTTTAAATTATTAAAGTTTTTAATCATTAATAATCACCTCCATACTTCCTAATTAATTGCTTAAAAATACTTTCACTAATAACCCCTTCAGCATAAAAGTTTTTTGCTACAGCATAAAAGCCAGAAGAAAAGCCATCATACATTTCTATATTACCTTCCTTATCATATTTTTCTAAATCTTTAATTATATTTTGCAAAAGTTTAGGCAATTCTTCTTTATTTATCTTAATAGAATGATCTATCATTTGATAATCTTTATCCATACACATCTCTCATTTCCTAATGGAATTATATCATTTCTACCTATAGATGTAAATTAATTACTCGTTAAACTAACCCTTAATTTTTCTAAAATCTTCTTCTCCTCTCTACTTACTTTTACTTGACTAATACCAAGAGTTTCTGCTACTTCTTGTTGTGTCTTATCAAGATAGTATCTATTATTGATTAAACTTTTCTCATAAGAATTAAGTTTATCACAAGCACTTTTTAAATCTAAAATATCAGTATCATAGGCTTTTTCTACATAACTAACTTTATCATATAAAGATAAATTATCTTCATTCCTATCATCTAAATGATAAACTGGCATACTTACTCTATCAACCATCACCATCTTTTCTATATTCTCGTTCATATAGCATGATACTTCATAAGTAGTAGCTTCTCTTCCAAACTCTTGTGTTAAGTAATCTATTGCCTCCTTTACTTTCTTTGAAAAATTATAAACAACATATCCTACTCTTATTTTTCTACTATTACTGACTTATTTTAGGAAAACACATCCTGCTCAATAAAAATCATCTATATTAGTATTTATTATTCTTTATAATTTAGCTCATCCATACCTGCTCTTTTTCCTAAAGAATACTTATATATTTTAAAAAAAGGAAATTCATTAACAGTAGAATTTCTTTTTCTTAAGGACTTGTCTTATCAGTAGAAGCATCAGATGAAAGATATGAATTTTCCATTGTTTTTGCATACACATAAAAATAGATAAGCATAACCCATCCTTATCTATATTATTTAAAATAAATCAATTTTTTAAGTTTTTTTGCTAAAAAAATAAAGGAAAAGAATATCGCTGAACTAATTTCTGATGCTGTAAAATCAAGCATTTCCATTAATAGTCCTAAAAATCAAAAGTTTCTGCTTTTGTTAAAGTCCCATGAATAAGTGATTATCCAAATATAATAATATCATCTCTTTAATAAGCTTTAACCGTAATCAAGATGAATCAAACAATATCGAAAGTGTAATAGACTTCTTCCATATTTTAACTAATTTTTGCAAGTACAAAATTATACTAATAGTAATATAATTATTTTATTTATCTTATTGATTGGATTATCACCCTTACATATATTAAATGTGAAATCTATGTAGTTTAATTAATCATCTATTTCTTTATATTTTGATTCATATAAATCTACTTCTTTATCCTGCTCTTCTCCACTTAAAAAATCACGCATATCTGGCAATTCTTCAATACTAGCAAGTCCAAAGTAATCTAGAAAATCACTTGTAGTCTCATAAAGAATTGGCCTACCAGGTAAACTACTTCTACCAGACTCTTTGATAAAGCCCTTAGCTACTAGTTTTCTAACCATTTGAGCACTAGCTATACCTCTTAATTGATCTATTTGAATTCTAGTTAATGGTTGATTATAAGCAACAATAGCAAGAGTTTCTAAAGCAGCTTGACTAAGTGAGTGGGTTTCTTTATTTTCAAGTAGTCTTTGATAATACAAATGATGTTCTTTTTTAGTAGTAAGTTTAAGTTTATTACCTAAAAATTCTATTTTTATTCCTCTACTATCTTTAGAATACTCTTCTTGTAAAGTAGCAATTAAGGCTTTAATCTCTTCAAAATCTATTTCTAGTATATCTTTTATTTGTTCAAGAGATAATCCATCATCTCCTACTACAAATAATAACCCTTCAAGTACCGCTTCCATTTTATACCCCCTCACAAATTATCTCATCATAAATTCCCTCTTGATGAATAATTAACTCTTTATTCTTAGCCATTTCTAAAATAGCTAGAAAAGTAACTACTATATATTCTCTACTTCTAATAGAAAACATTTGATAAAATGATACTTTACCTTTTTCTTTTAATAGATTCTTTATTTCATGTCTTCTACTAGATACTGATATACCTTTTTTAGTAACTTTAGTATTAAGTGGTTTTTCTTCTTCTTTTCTAATTAAGAATTTTTTAAAAGCATCTATTAGTAAATCAACAGAACCACCTTCAAAAGTAGTTTCTTCTTCTTGATAATTACTATATTTTTCAGGAGCTTTAGTATATATTTCACTTCTTAACTCTTCTTTTTCTTTTAAATCTTTACTTATCTCTTTATAGGCTTGATACTCTAATAATTTATTAACTAATTCTTCTCTTGGATCTTCCTCTTCAATCTCCATCTCTTGTTTCTTTTTAGGTAACAACATCTTAGCTTTTATTTCTATTAATTCACTAGCTAAAACTAAATACTCTGATATTTCTAGATTAACTTTTTCCATATTATTGATATATTTAAGATATTGTTCTGTTATTAAATTTATCTCAATATCAAAGATATCCATTTTATTTTCTTTTATAAGATGAAGAAGCAAATCAAGTGGTCCTTCAAATCCATCTACTCTAAACTCCATACTATCAACCTTTCACTTGAAATTATAACAAATAATAGCATTATTTTCAAATTATTGTTATACTTTAGGTGGTGATTTTATGAAACAGTTTGTTAAAAAAGATGAGGCATTTACTTGTATTAATTGTGGTAAAGAAGTTAGTCCTTTAGGATATACAACAAGAGATCATTGTCCACACTGTCTTTATTCCATTCATATAGATATTATGCCCGGTGATAGAGCTAATCCTTGTAAGGGTATTTTAAAACCAATCAGCATTGAAAAATTTAAGGATACTTATAAGATTGTCTATCGATGTGAAAAGTGTCATGAAGAACATAAGAATATAATGGCAACTGATGACAATCTAGATGAAATCATTAATATTTCTAAAGGAGTTTAACTCTTTTTTTATTATAGAAAAAAGACTAACTAGCCTCATTGCTTATAGTCTTTATCTTTTTACCTACTACAATTATATATTCTCCCTCATTTGTAACATCACAAGTTTGTAAAACTATTATTTGGTCATTTCCATCTATACTGATATTAGTATCATACAATGACTTATTTTTTAACCATTCTAGATGTTTTTTATACGTTTCATCTGTAAAATTCAAATTAACATGTTGATAGTCTTTATCTGTTTTATAAATAGAAAATATTTGATAGTAATAAGTATTATCAATATCTTTAAAGGTAATAGTTGGATGATTATAATAATAACTACTATTTAAATATTTTTCTAAGATATTAAATTCTGTATATACATTATTAGAGTTATGTCCATAAATAATTACTTTTCTATCACTTGTATTATTACGATAATCCATAAAGACACTACCAAGAGTATTAGCTTTTTTATTAATTAAATGATTTAAATAATAGCTGTTATCATTTCCTCTTACAATTGGAACTCTTAGACTAGTATTACTAATAGATAACTCTCCTATTATGTCTTTATTAGAAAATCTATTTTGGTATCTTTTAATTATATTCTTTTCATAAAAAGTATCTTCTTCTACTTTGTCATTTGTCTCTTCTTTTAAAGTAGTTACATCTTTATAAGTATTAGTAATTTCTTCTTTAGCTTTTTCATCTTTCTTATTTAAGGCAGTACTGCTAAAGTTAAAATACCAAATAAAGTTTACTATAATTATTAAAGATATTAGTATAATATAAATTATTCTTGCTCTTTTTTTCATTTTTATCACCCTTTTTATACTCCAAAAGAATCCAAAAGGATTCTTTTATCTTAGATATTATATTTCTTTTTAAAACCTAGTCCTAAAGATATAGCACCAACAGTTGATAATATTACAAAGAAGAAATCACTATTAGTATTATTAACTCCTGTCATAGGTGGTACTATTTCTCCAATTTCAATTCTATCATAAACATAAATTACTTCAATAGTTCCATCAATATATTTACCGGTTTCATCACCTTTGATTTCCACTAAATAGTATCCATCAATATCTTTATAATCTGTTAAATAATCTTTTCCTACCATTTTAGTAAATTCACTACTTGGTAATAATGTATTACCATCAGCATCTACATATTTAACAATTAATTTACCATATTTAGCTTTATACTTAAGTTGCATATCAGCCATAAAGTTAAAACCAAGGTAAGAGTTAGGTGTATATCTACCTATATTTTTTAATACTCCAGAGATAGTATAACCTTCACCCTTAGAATTAAGAGTACCTGCTCTTTCTATAATATCACTATCACCTTTAGTTTTATCACGCATATAGCTACCAATTGAATAATCACTTCCAGTATTATCACTGGCACTATTTGCTACATCTTTATTATCGGTATATTCACCATTTTCATTTTTTTGATCAAAATAGAATGATAATCCTTCATTATAGAAATAATTGTAAGCTAATAATAAAACTGTTTCATTAGTTTCAATAGAAAATTCTCCAGATTCATTACCCATTGATTGATATAAATCATTAATCATCTCAGCAGTTAATTCTGTAATGCTTGAAATATTATAATATGCTAAGAAAAAATCTAGCGGACTATTATAACCTTTAGCTTGTAAAGCACTATCTACTTCTTCTTTTGCTCTTTTTTGATTAGCTGGTAACCAAGTTATTCCTAATTCTTTTTTATAAGCAGCATTAAGTACATAGAAAGGATCTACATCAGATAACATTTCTCTAATTATTCCTTTATTGAATTGATCAAGTCTTGTATAGCTTGTCTTATATTTACTATTATAAAAGTCTAATAAATATTTAGCATAATCAGCTATACCATTATATCCTTTATCAGTTAAAGCAGCCCCTACTACATCATCAGTCATATTTCTACCACTTAAATTAGGTATTAAAGCTTGTAATGCCGTATTATAAGTACGTCTAAAAGTAAATCCTTCTGGTAATGTTATTTGATTGAAGAATTTATCATTAGTATTATTAGTAGTTGGTGTTGTTTCCTTTTCTTTATATACTAATGGTTCTGTTGGAAATATCTCAAAAGATGTCTCTTCATAATAATAATCATAATTAGATAAGTTATTAATTAGCATTCTAACTCTAAACTTATCCCCTGCTTGGAATGGATTACGAAACTGAAAATAATCTTCATCTAAACCTTGTTCAGCTCCATATTTTTTAAATTCCTCATAAATTTTATTTGAGATTTGTTCAAACACTTCTGGTGCAATGACAATCTCATCATTATCATAATTAGCTGGTATAGTTACGTTGACAGTAATCTCACCATATACTTCTTGCCACATAGCATCTACAGTTAATTTTGATAAATCATAAGTTACTTCTAGTCCCTCACTAGTAGTTAACTTAGGAATAGAATCGGTATCCCACTTTGACGTTTCAAGAGCAGAAACATCAGTAGTAAAGAATACAAATCCTAATAGTAGTACAACTACAAATAGAATACTTCTTACTGTTTTTTTCATTTTTTTCTCCTCCACATTTTATCAAGAGAATAAGATATAATTACCGAACCCCTTCGAAGAAATTAAACGTTTCCTTGATTTAGCTCACTATACTAATGGTAAATTAACAAATTGTCAACATTTTTTAGTCGAATTTTGCAAATTCCATAAGAAAAAAATCTAGAAACTTAAAATTCCTAGATTTCACTATTTCTTACAACTATTAATTTAGATACACTAACTAAACTTACAATAGTAATCAAAGAAGCAATTAATAGTTCAATATTATTATTAGAATCTACTAAAGTATTAGGTGGAGTAATATCATCTACTCTTGTCATACCTTTTTCTTCAATATCCCATTTAGCATAAACTGTTAATTCACTAACTGGTTTACCATCAATCATTAATTTAGTAGTCTCATCAAACTTAGTATTTAATAGTTTATATAACTCTTCAAAGTTACCTTCCAAGGCATACTTCTTAGCAAGTTCACTATCACTTGCTATATACCAACCCTTAAATACATAACCATCACGAGTTGCTACAGCAAGTAGTTTTTCAGCAAGATTCATATTATTACCATAGATAGTAACATCTTGGGTAAATCTAGAATAAAGTCCTGCTTTTAATAAGTTATCTTGTAATGTCTTACTAAATCCTACATTTAAAATGCCAGCTGTTCCAAGAGATGAAATAAATCCTTCTGTAGCATCATATCTTAAGATTGATACTGGTGTCCAAACATAAGCTTTACCTTGATCATCATATCTAAAGACATAATCATATCTAGTTGAATTATTTGGATCATAATAAGTAAAACTATTCTTATCTTCCGTCATTTCTTTATTATTATTTTTATTTAATTCAAAATCAACTAATTTAGTTGAATCATTATTAATAGGACCCGTATATTTTTCGTCTTCCTTCTTTTGGTCATTATAATTACCAAAGTCACCAGTCATATTTCCATGATTTGCTTTTACACTACCACTAAGTATAATTGTTTGTTGATTACTATTAAATCCTTCTATTTCTTTTTGAATTACGTTATCAGTAGTAGCTATTTTACCAATAGTATAACCATCTACTATAAACTTACCAGCATAAGCTTCATGATAACCAATACCATGTCTTTTATTATCTAGTAAAGTAAAGGAACTATCAGTTACTTTAACTTCAGCATTAAATACAGCAATTCCAGAGTAAAGTGCTACTGTAAAACCACTTCTATCTTTTAATGAATTATCATTTTTTATCTTGTCACCTTCTACAGTAAAGTTTTTAGATACCCCATTATTATTTGCATTTAATATAGATGAGTTAACTAATACTTCTGTAATAGTATCACTTTTTTCGCCATAGAAAGCTATACCTGATCCACCATTATTATTTGCATTAATAGTAGATGATGTAATAGAAGTATTTCCACAGAAAGCTATACCATTACCCATATTCCAAGGATAATCACCTTGATAGTAGGGTCTTGTTTGACTATAGTTATAATTGCCATAAGCTTCTTGACCGTTACTATTTACATTTATTGTAGAGCCTATAATTTCAGCAGTATTTTCAACCCAAATACCAGAGTTTGCTCCACAGTTATTAGCATCAATTGTTGAATTTTTTACTGTTAAATTATTAGCATACATATTAGATGCTGTATATTTAACATTAGCCCAAGGGCCATCAGAGTTATTACTAATATTTAAGTATGAGTTAATAACCTTGATATTTCCTCCATTAGTACCCCAACTATGATTATTTGTCATAGAAACATTTGAACCAGTTATATTGATTTGATCATTATCACCACTAACGCAAACAGCATCTACTCCATTATTATTCATAGTAACTTTATTAACATTAGTAAAGTTTAAAATATTTGTTGAACCAGATTCCATTCCAGCATGGTAACCACTAACTTTACTATTATTACTCATATCTACTAAAGCCATATCATTAAAGTTAAGGGTAACTTTTGCACTTCCCATTACATTAATACCAGCCATAGTATTATCACTAGCTATAAAACTAGAACCCTTAGTACCATTTAAGTTAAAGACTGTTCTATAACCAATCCACATACCACTTCCATGATTTTGTTCAGTCTCTAAAGAATTAATTAAGGAAAGTTTACTATTATTAACTAAATCTAAAGTAACATCACAATCATTAGAAACAAATATTCCTTCTCTATATGAAGAAATAGTCAAATCACCATCGATAGTTAAGTTTGACTTAGTATTATCTTTAAATAAAATACCAAAGTTATTACCATTATCACTTGTAAAAGTAACTTTACCAGTCATTTTAAAAGTCTTATTACCATCAACAGTAAGAGATAAATTCTGATATTCACCTGTTGCAAATTCAATTGTATCATTTGAATCGACTATGCTTTGTATTTCTTTATTAGTCATATCAGTTGTTACACTAGCAGTTGCAGCCTTAACATTTGGTATAAACATCATAATAAATACAGCACATAATACCATCAATGATTTAGAAATTTTTTCTACCATTTTTCTTCCTCCCAATAGATATTAATCAAGGAAATATAACTTACCGATTAACCCCATCTAAATGATAAATAATCCCCCTGAATTAACTCATTATACTAAAGAAAAATTAACAAATTGTCAATATTTTTTAGCTGAATTTTGTAAATTCCGGCAAAAAAAACTGGAAAATAGAAAATTCCAGCTTTTTAGTTTTCTAATGATAATTTTAATATTTCGAGTGAAAAGAGACAATTATTTCAATTTATTACATTTTTTACTATTTTTTTCTTTTTTAGCAATCAAGCTTCCATCTACTTTATAAATAGCAACTCCTAAAGCTTTTTTATTATCACTTAAAAATAAAGATAAAATATCATCTATACTTTTACATTTAATACTGTTGTCTTTAAAAAACTCAATAAAATCTTCTATATTCTTAGCATACAACCCTCTTGGTGCTTCGTGATACTTTTCATAGTAATATACAATTCTATAACCATCATTATATGTTACGTAGTCTTTGTAATACATTAAATCATCTTTTTTTATTTTCATAGTATAACTTCTTATTACTAACATCCATTAATTACATTTTATTTAAAATTTATTTTATTATTGAATTTTTTTTCAAAGACAATACAAGTTGTTTCATTGAAACATTATATTCATCAATAGAAACAGGAAAGCCATACATAAATCTAATATTTAGAGTATACCTGTTTTGCATATCTGCAGAAAATGGCAAATAAGGCAGGAGATCTTTTCGGTCACCAAGAGTAAAATAGTCAATACTAAATATTTTTAATAGTTTTAAAAATATTTAGGAAGAAACACTATTTCTTAATATTTAATTATAAGTGTTTAAAAGGTATTGTTTTATTCTAAAATATATATAAACACTATGAATGATTATATTTAGAAAATCAATATACTTCCGACAAAAATAAAATAATTAAATGTCTGTTTTTTCTACAATAATAATTATCTTTATTCTCATTTTTAAAGTGCAATTTTTGCACTTTAAGATTCTTATTCCATTAAGAAATAAATATTTATACCAATACAAAAAATCTGAAAAACAGTAATTCCAGATTTTTATTTTTAATTCTTATCTTTAATGATATTCTTACTGCAATAGTAAGTTAGTAGAAAATAACTACCATAGATTAAAACAATGAATATAGCAGTAATTATAATAGAAGATAATTTTATATTAACT
>FR901050.1:0-47349 GCA_000438295.1 Clostridium sp. CAG:451 | reverse complement strand
CTCCAGTCATAATTAATATTTTATTACAAAAGATTATTCCAAAGATAGAATGGATGATAGCAAGAACTAATGGTAATAAGAAGAAGACTCCTATTTGTTTAAACAAAGCTTTATTAATCATCATATCACTAGCTCCTATCTTTCTTAAGATAGTAAACTTTATTTTATTATCATTAGATTCAGATAACTCTTTTAAAGCTAGAATAGCAGCACAAGATATTAGAAAAACTATTCCAAGATATAATCCAATGAAAGTAACCATTGCTCCTAAGCCAATACTAGAGTTATAAATATCAGATTTAGTATTAAAAGTTAAATTAGTATTAGAAAATTCTTTAGAGTCCATAAGATTAGTGATTACTTTATCTACCTTTTCTCTATTTCCTTTATAATCAGCTAATTTATAATACATATACTTAGTTGCCTTATCTAAAGCTTCATCTGGTAAAACAATAAAACCAACATTAGAAGCATTACTAGTCATATCATAAAAGCCATCAATCGAATAACTATATTTAGGATAATAATTAGTATTATTAATAGTAATAACCGTTCTTCTTTTTAAAGCTTCATCTTTAATATTTTTCATAGAAGGATAATTAGCAACTACTACATAATGATTATCATCTAAAGTTAACCTATTTAATCCAAGACTCTTAGCCATCTTATTATAATCGCTTATCTTCATAAGTTCTATTTCACTGTTATATCTAAGGTAAGGATATTTCTTTTTAACTATCTTATAATAATCACCAAGACTACTCTTTAAAGTAATCCCTTCATCTATATATAAAGTAAAATCTGTTATATTAGTAAAATACTTATGATAATTAAAGTTAAGTTTAGCAAGTGACTCATTAATTGTTAATAATGAATCTTTCTTTTGTTCTTCACTATAACCATAAACATCACCATCAGGATTATATCTTTTACTTATTTCAATATCTCTTGGAGCATATTTAATCGAAGAATTGTTTAAAGAATTTCTAAGAGATAAAGCACTAGATAGTACACAAATAGTCGTAAATAACATTAAACAAATAATAGTAACTGAAAAGACCGTTGTACTTGCTTTACTACTTATCCCTTTAATAACAAAACTATTTAATTCTTTATAGTAAAGCTTTTTATCCTTCTTTAATACTTTTAAAAGAAAACCTGATAATGAGAAGAATACTAAGAAAGTACCAACTGTTCCTAAGATAATTGGAAATATAATACTAGTATCACTACTTAATAATTTGTCAACATCACCTACTACTAGATAATAAGCATAAATAAGTATTCCTACTGCTATTAAGAATAGAAAAAATGCTACTAGAGTATTTTTAAGTCTTAGTTTTTCCCTCTTAGAGCTAGAGTTAATTAAATCTATAAGTTTACATTTATTAATAATAATAGTATTAAAAAGCATAACAATTAAATAGATTATACCAAAATAGATAATTGTCTTAATAAAAGCACTGCTTGAAAAGACAAACTTAAACTTAGTTAAATTCACCTCAAACATACTAGCTACTAAAACACTCATCAGTTGTGATAAAATAACGCCTAGCAATAAGCCAACTCCTAAAGATAGAAAACCAATTAGTAGTGTTTCAATAAATAGAATCAAAGATATTTTTCTTTTACTCATACCAAGTGTTAAGTAAATAGCAAACTCTTTATTTCTTCGCTTCATTAAAAACCTTGAAGCATAGATTATCAAGAATCCTAGGATAAATGATACAAAGACACTAACTGCTGATAAGATATTAGTCATAAGTCTAATAATTTCATAAGTTGATTTAGATAAATCCATCATAGCAGTCTGACTACCTATAGAGTTAAAAACATAGAAAATACTAACTCCTAACATAAGAGTAAAGAAGTAAATTGCATAATCTTTTATACTCTTAGCAATATTCTTAACTGATAGTTTACAAAGCATCATTTAAATCACCACCAAGTACCGTTACAACATCTATTATCTTATCAAAGAACTCTTTTCTTGATGAATCACCTTTATATAATTCACTAAATATCTTTCCATCTTTAATAAAGATTACTCTACTAGCATAACTTGCAGTAAAAGCATCATGGGTAACCATAAGAATAGTAGCTGCTAATTCTTGATTTAGGTAATTAAACTTTTCTAATAACATCCTACTAGACTTAGAGTCAAGAGCTCCTGTTGGTTCATCTGCTAAGACTAACTTAGGATTAGTAATTATGGCTCTAATAGATGCAATTCTTTGTTTTTGTCCTCCACTCATCTCATAAGGATATTTATTTAAGATATTAGTAATATCTAATTCTTTAGCTAGTTTACTAACTCTTTTTTCTATCTCTTTATAAGGTATATTTTGAATAGATAAAGCAAGAGCTATATTCTCATAACCAGTTAAAGTATCTAAAAGATTAAAGTCTTGAAAGATAAATCCTAACTCTTCCCTTCTAAACCTATCTAGACTATTACCCTTAAGCTTAGTAATATCTATATCTCCTAAATAAATATGTCCTGCTGTTACTCTATCAATAGTTGAAATACAATTTAGTAAAGTAGTCTTACCACTACCACTTGCTCCCATAATAGCTACAAATTCTTGCTTAGCTACTGAAAATGATAATCCATCTAAAGCTTTTGTTAAACTAGATCTTGCTCCATAATATTTTTGAATATTATCAATTGTTAATAATTCATTCACTTTTAAATCACCTCACTTACCATATTAATAGATATTATTCATTTTGTCGTATTTCTAATATTACAGTATCTTACAATTTTGTAATACTACTATAATTATTATAGAAATCATTAATTCCAAAGGTAATAGTAACTAAAGTATATGAGTTAATAGTAGATTCTATCTCTAACTTATGACCTAATTTATCACAAAGCTTCTTAGCAATATATAATCCCATTCCTGTTGACTTACTATTATAAATACCATTACTACCAGTAAAAGATTTATTAAAGACTTTAGGTAAATCGTTTTTAGAAATACCCCAGCCATTATCAAGGACAGTAAGTTTAATCTTATCGTTTTCTAAGAAAGCATCTATTTTAATATAACTATTTTTGATATTCCTTTTATATTTAATACTATTATTAATAACTTGATTTAAAATAAACTCTAACCATTTATAATCAGTAACTACTTTTAAAGAGTTAGTATTTACTATAAAGTCGATATTATTTTCTAATAAATCATCTTTATTTTTTAAAGCTACTCTACTAATTATTTTGTCTAAGCTAACTGTTTGAAAAGTAAAGTCTTCTTCTAAGTAATTACTTCTTACATAATATAGTATTTGGTCAAGATAGTTATCTAATCTTTTAAGTTGAAATAAATACTTGTTATCCATCTCTTTATGATTATGAGTCATCAACATAAGAGTAGCGAGTGGCATTTTAACTTCATGTATCCACATTTCAATATAATCTTTAAAGTCTTCTAGATTAAGTTTATACTTATCTATTTCTTCAAGCATTGACTTATCAGTTTCATATAGTATTTGTTTAATTAGTTTTCCTTCATAGAAACTAGGATTATCTATCGTTTCCATAACTAAGTATTTTTTATCAAGTCTATCTAGATTATTAATTAAGTTCAAGTAGAAGTTTTTCTTTCTAAAGTAATCAAAGGAGAAAATAGTAATACTATTTATTATAAGAATAAAAGAAGCCATCAAGGTTAGAAAGATAGATACTTTAAAAGCTAATAGTAAGAAAATGATTAATAAAATAGCAAGTAAATTTATTAAAATGATTAATATTTTATCTTTAAAGTAACTAGTTAATTTCATAATAAAATGTATCCTTGTCCTTTTCTAGTTTCAATTACATCGCTATAACCAAAGTCTTTTAATTTAGTTCTTAATCTACTAATATTTACTGTTAAAGCATTATCATTTATATACTCTTCATTATTCCACAATTCACTCATCAACTCATCGCGGCTTACTATTCTATTCTGATTATTAAGTAAGTATAGAAAGATTATCATTTCATTTTTAGTTAATTCTATACTTAGATTATCTTTAGTTAAGACTCCTCTATTTTGATAGACATCTAAATCTCGATATTTAAGTTTATCCTTCACTTGATTTACTCTTTTAAAAACATTTTGAATCCTAAGAAGTAAGATAGTCGGATTATATGGCTTAGTGATAAAGTCATCTGCTCCATAAGATATTGATAACACCTCATCTATTTCACTTGCCCTACTAGTTAAAATAATAACTGGTACACTACTTTCTTTTCTAAGTTCTTTTAGTAAAAGTTCACCATTTAGGTATGGTATATTTACATCAAGCAGTACCAAATCTGGATTAGTCTTTAAAATATATTCTTTAGCATGTAAAAAGTCAGTAAGAATTAAAGTATCATAAGAAGCATTTTCTAACAAACCTTTTAATTCTTCTTGCATACTACTATCATCTTCTACTATTAGTATTTTTTTATTCATTTTTCTTCACCATCTTAATTATAGCATCTATTTAGATAAAGTTTTATTACATTTTTGTAAGAATTATTACTACGAGAAAAGTGCAAATTTTCATTGATAATTGTTATCTAACTAATTTTATGATAATATGTATATAGATGAAGGAAACTTCATACAATAAAAAGGATACATTTGATTTGCTAGATCAGATGTTTCCCGTGTTTTGAGTAGCACCTGAATTCAACAAAAGTTGAATCAGATGCTTTTTTTATTTAAATAAAAGTATAAATACTTCTATAAATAATATTAGTATAACTAGACATAAAAAGTGTTCTCTTTTTGTCATGATATCACCACCCTTCTATTTATTAACTAAATTAGAAGGGAAAGCATCTGATATTTCAAATGTATCCGAATTAATAGTAACAGACTAATTAGTATATATCAATAGAACAAGCTAAAAATATAGTACGAGAAAAATGGAAACTTTTATTAAGAATTGTTATCTAACTAATTTTATGATAATATGTATATAGATGAAGGAAACTTCATACAATAAAAAATGATACATTTGAGTTTGCCCATCAGATGCTTTCCAAGTTAATGTATACGCACCTGAATTCAACAAAAGTTGAAAGAAAAACACTATTTCTAAAGATTAGACTTAGTGTTTTTTCTATTAATATATTTATCTTTTAAATAGTCCTGTTCATCTTGATACCAATTACCGCTTTTAATAATATGTGAGTACTCTCTTCTAAACTTCTTATCACTTTTAACAATCTTTCTTTTTTTATAAACTAATCTTTTTAAATATCTTTCTAAGAAAAACCTTTCATAATAATACTTTAAATACTTTTTTTCTTTTATAAGTCTTAATAATATTAAAATAAACATTAATAAAAAATAAGTACTAGGGTAAATTAAAAAAAATAAAAAAATTCCTGCTAAAGTTAAATAAGAAATAAAGAAGGTAACCTTATAACTATCTTGATAAGCGATAAAATAACAAAGAAACACCTCTATTATTCTTCCACCATCTAAAGGATAAATTGGTAATAGATTAAAAACTAAAATATTATAATGAACAAGAGTTAGTAGTTTCAACTGATAAGGTGTAGTTAGAAAGCTCTTAAAAAGCAGGTAGAAAACACACTGTGTAACTGGTCCCATAATAAGGACTAATAATTCTTCTATTATAGGACAATTAATAGATGATGAAAACTTAGCTATTCCTCCAAAAGGATAAAAAGTTATCTCCTTAGCATCCCATTTAAAAAGACAAGCGGTAAAGAAATGCCCACATTCATGAACAAATAACAATAAAAAAGAAAGTAAAATTAAATAAAACTGTCCAGTTATAACGGCTAGGAAAAGGAATAATAAACAAGATTTATGAAACTTAACTTTTTGCAAGATAGCTTTGATAATCTACAAATTTCCCTTCCTTTTGAAATACTAAATATAAAGTTTTATTATCAACTTGTCCTATTAACGCTCCTTTTTCTACATAATCATAAAGTTTAACATTAGCTTGCTTAATATTTCCATACCAAACATCTACTCCATTCATCTGTTGAACAATAACTACCTGCTTATAATTTTCTTTTTCACCAATATATACTACTATTCCACTTTCAAGTGATGGAATCATATACTCACTACTAACCGTTAACTTAACCCCATCATGATATAAACTCTTATCCTTATAAGATAGCTTTTCATTAAAAACTTCTTCATCAGTTACTATTTTATCAAATGTCAAACTAGTTCCAAACTTCTCCTGCAAGAAATTCTTAACTGTAGAAAAAGGAAAATTTTCTTCATAAACATAATGATAAAAAGTCTTCTTGAAATTACTATTCATCTTGAAACCTATAAGTAAAATAAGTGTTACTATAATCGTTATTAAGACTCTTAGAACTATATTTTTAAAAAGATTACTTTTACTAGATTTATTATCTTTATAAAACTTTGATTCAACCATTATCGTCACCTAGTAAAGTATATGTAAAAAGATAAAAAAAAGAAAAGACTAATTTAGACGTCTTTTGCGTTTAGTTCTTCTAGAAATTAAATACAATATATCACCATAAATAACATTTAGAATTAAGCTATGTACTATTAAATAAAAAACTTCACTAGTAGTAATAGGTACTATATTAAAGATAAATAATAAGAAAGATAAAACAATCTCATAAATAGCAATAATTAAACAGATAGAAAAAGCCGTTGTTAAGATATTAACCTCCAACTTCTTATATAAATATTTATAAATAATTGCTAACAGTAAGAAAAGAATAGCATTTGTAAATAATAAGTTAGTATAGAATAAATCATATAAAAAACCAACTATAAAAGCTATAATTAAATACTTATTCTCATCTTTCTTAAAAAAAGGGTAAATAACTAGTAGGGCAACTATTGTTAATAAAGGATTAAATAAAGTAATATCTCCTAGCATATAGTCTAGATAATTTGATAAAACTCCATCTAAAAGAAAAGAAATAATTAAAGTTAAATAAACAAAGAACATAACTACTTCTCCCCTTTTAAGATTGTTACATAATGAATACTATTAAAGTTTTGATTAGTTTTAATAGCTAATGTTTTACTAAGACCATATTTGTCAGTGGAAATAGATTCTACTTTTCCAATATAAATTCCTCTTGGAAACATTCCCCCTAAACCACTAGTTGTTACTGAATCATCTTTCTTAATATCAATATTACTATCTACTCCACTAACTAATATCTCATTTTTCTTTTTATCATAACCACTTAAGATAGCGTTAGTTTCTCCATTTGAAGTAGTAATAGCTACAGATACTTTATTATTAACGTCATTAGCCGTAATAAGTTTAACAGTAGCAGACTTATTAGTTACTTTCTCTAGCTTACCAATTAAACCATTCTTAGTAATAACAACCATATTTTCACCTAAACCATCAGCTTTGCCTTTATCAATAGTAAGAGTTTGATACCAATAACTCTTATTTCTATTTACAACCGTAGCATTAACAATCTCATAACCAGTTAAAGTTTGATTTAAGGCAAGTGTATCTCTTAACTGTTCTATTTCTTCTTCTAAGTGAACATTAATGTTTTTTTGAATTAAATAACTCTTACTAGCATCTTTACCTTTTTCTTTATTTAAAGTAGTAAATGGCGTCATTACAATCTTAGATATTGTAACAGCTCCATCTTTAAAGAATCCTTCTATAACCCCTATTTTTCTATTAGATGATAATGAATAAAATAGAAGGAAAAATGATATGAATATAGCACAAAAAACTATTATTATTTTTTTTCTTTTTTTCTTATTCTGATACATACCTATCTTCCTTTCGCTACTTATCTAGTATACCTAAATCTTTTCTTTTTTTCAATTATTCTTATTTCTATTTTCAACAAAACTAAAATATTTATTCTCATTTACAATTAAGTGATCCAGTATATATATACCATGAAAATCACCTAATTTTACTAAATCATTTGTAAACTCTATATCTTTCTTACTAGGTAGTAATACACCTGATGGATGATTATGAATACAAATAATACCAGTGGCTGATACTTTATAAGCTTCCCTAAATATTTCTCTTGGATGAACACTACTTCTTTCCATTGTCCCCATAAACAAAAGTTTAGCAGTAATTAAGTTTCTTAGTTTATCAACATATAGACAATAAAAACACTCTTGCTTTTTCCCATAAAACAAATACTTACTATAAGAAAAAACATCCTCTGCTGTTACTAGTCTAACTTTCTTAGTATCCGGTAACAAATATATTCTCTTACCAAGTTCTATAGCTGCTAATAAAGTAGTTGCCTTAGCTTTTCCTATTCCCTTTATCTTACATATTTCTTTTAAATCAAGACTTGCTAAATCTTTAACACTATCCACTTTAGATAATAACTCAAAAGAAAGTTCTGTTACATTTTTTCCCTTTAGTCCACTAGCTAAAATGATAGATAATAAATCTGATGTTGATAAATTACTTGGTCCATAAGACTCTAATTTTTCCCTTGGTCTTTCATTAGCTGGTATTTCTTTAACTTTCATCTTTTTCCTCCTACCTTAATTATAAACAGTAAATATTAGTTTTATCCTTAATTCTTTAAAACTAATTCTTCATAATTAGCTAGGATTACTTTTTCAATGGTTAGTTTTTCTTCATCACTAGAAGCTTTCTTAAACAAATTTTCCATCTGTTCAAGAGCGGTTAGAAAACTTTCATTATTTATATTTTTAGTCTCTACTACTAAGTTTTTATCATTATAAATTTTTTTAATACTTGCTAAATTATCTTCACTTTTAGAAATAGCTAGATAAAGGTAATATTTAGCTTTCTCTTTTACTATAATTTTAGTATCAAACTTATTAGCACTTGCTAAGGCATACTCTAAATTATCATAAACTCCCTCTCTTAAGAAATAGATAGGACTCATATCATTAAAAACAGTCTGTTCCTCTTCTTTAAACTTTTCAAACAAAGTATGACCAAGTAATGCTCCACTAACAATTGCTATTATTAAAGAAAATATAAATCTTTTATACATATTATCACCAACACTAACATAACAATAACTATAGTATTAATTTGTCGAAAGATGTGGTAAACTTAATAATTTTATGATAAAGTAATAATAGAGGGAGGAAATAATGAAAAGAAAATATTTATTTTTGGCAGTTACTATGTTAGTAGTATTCTTAGTAACAGGATGTTCATCTAGTGAAGAAAAAACTATGACTTGTACTAGAACTATGAATCAAAGTGGGATGAAAACTAATCTAAATTATAAAGTAACTTATAGTGGTGATTATGTAAACAGAGTTCAAAGTGAAGAGTCTATTGAAACTAGTGATACCACTACACTTAATACTTATAAGGAACAAATAGAAAAAATTTATACTCCTTATAAAGATATTAAGTATTATACTTATAATGTTACTATTGATGGTAACAAATTAGTTTCTACTGTTGATATTAACTATGCTAAGATTGACACTAAAAAACTAATAGAAATCGATTCAGCTAATAGCCAGTTAATAAATGATGGTAAAGTAAAACTAAGTAGTGTCAAAAGTCTATATGAACAACTTGGTGCTACTTGTAAATAAGCTTCAAAAAAGGAGCTTTTTTCTTTTGATATTTATATTAGTTTATGTTATAGTAAGGCCAAAAGAAAGGAACTTATAAATATGGGAAATTTAAAATATGATGATAAAACGCCAATAAAAGAGGGAGATTATTTTATAGCAATTATAAGTGATGATTATGACAGCTACAGTCCACTAGTCAAATTAACGTTGAATACTGAAAGTAAAACTATTGAACTTAGTGAGATTGTATTAGAAAAGAGTTATAACACAAAAATTTGCAATGATGGATTACTACCAATAATATTTAGATACATGGGAAATGATGAAGTATTTGAATTAATAACAGAAAGAAAAATACCTATAATGTATGATGAGGACGAGTTTAATGAATTTAATATTTTTGAAAATAGTAATGAGTATAAAAAAATAATTAATACTCTAGTTGCTTTTTATCCAAAACACATCGGTCTTCTAAAAGTAAGTGATAAGTTAAAATTTGAATATTATGCATTAGTTCAAGAACATGATATAGAACTAAAGCAAGAGCTTGATAAACATTTTGAAAAAGCAAGAGACAATTTTGATAAAAGCTATCAGGAAATAATCGAAGAATGTATATATCCTTTAGCAGCAGTTGACAATATGATGTTTAACTTAGATAAAAAATTGGAAAATGAAGATAAAAACAAAGTTAAATTAAAAAAATAATTAGCTCTAAAAAAGAGTTTTTTTCTATGTTAAAATATAAATGCAACTAAAAATTTACAAAAAACAACTAATAGTTGGTAGATAGCAACCAAGGTTCTATTATAAAATTATCTCGAGGTGATATAAATTAGTTTCAATGAAAAACTCCAAATGTTAAGAAAGAAAAATAATCTTTCACAAGAAGAACTAGCTAATATGTTAGATGTTACAAGACAATCTGTCTCTAAATGGGAAAGTGGTATTACTTATCCAGAAATGGATAAATTACTATCTCTTTGTAAAATATTTAAATGTAGTTTAGAAGAGTTAACTAATGATGATATTAAAGAGATAGGTCTTGCTAACAAAAAGAAATTAAACTTTGATAATTTTATTGATAATACTTTAGAGTTAATTAATAAAACCTATCAAATGTTTAGAGCCATGTCCTTTAAAGATACTATTAAGTGTATACTTGTTATGGGCTTAATCTTTATACTACTACTATTATTAAAGGTACCATTTATGCTTATTCAAAATAGTATTACTAATGTCGTTAGTAATTTTAGTAATACTTTCGTTGTTAATACTATCAAAGATTTATTTGATTTAGTCCTTGAACTAATCTATTTAGTTATTTTTATCTTTTTATTTATCTATCTATTTAAAATAATTTATCTAGATAAAACAGTTATTAAAAAGACTAGTAATATTAAAGAGGAAATACCTGATGAAAAAGTAGTAATATATAGTAACAACTCCAATGTATTCTTTACTATTCTAGGAAAGATAATTATTTATTTTATTAAGTTTATGGTAATATGTTGTGCCCTACCCGTCTTAGTATTTTTCTTCTTCTTATGTACAGGACTTCTTATCAATTTTCTATTAATATTAAGAGGAATATTCTACAGTAGCATTACTCTAGGACTAATCTTTTCTATTTTATTATGTTTAGTAATAATAGAAATGGTTTTAGACTTTATCTTTAATAGACAACTAGCTTTTAAAAGACTAGGTTTAAGTTTTATTATCTCTATTGCTGGACTTGGTCTATCCTTTGGACTACTTATGGTTGATATTTCTAATACTAGTTATGTTAATAAAGCACCTGATAATATTAAAGAAAGTACTATTGTTAAAGAAATTAACGCATCTAGTAATCTATCCTATCTTAATCATTACAATACTAACTATATAGTAGATGAATCTCTTAGTGATACTTTTAAAGTAGAAGTTAAATACTATAGTGACTTTAGTAAGATAGAATTTCAAGACAATGATTCCTTATTTATAAATTCCATTAATAAGAACAATGTTAAAAAATTGAAAGAAATAATACTTAAAGATCTTAGTAAAAAAACTCTCCATAATTATGATAAACTTTATTCATATAATATTACTATCTATGGTAGTAGTAAAAATATTGAAGAGTTAAAAAATAGAATGATAGAATCAAGTAATATGGAAAAGGAATATCAAAATACAATTGCATCTTATGAAGATACTATTACTGAATTAGAAAATAAAAATGATAATCTTGAAGAAGAAAACCAAGCTTTAAAAGATAAAATTGAAGAATACAAAGATAAGATTAATGAATATAAAAATTCACTAAAAGATATAATTAAAGAGTGATTCAATAACTAAATTAGTTTATATATTTTCTATATTTAAAAATTTTGTCTATTATTAGCACTCTTACTTGACAAGTGCCAGAAATAGTGTTATAACATAATTGTGAAAGGAAAGTGATAATTATGTTACCAAGAAGATTTTATTTTGATAACGCATTAGATGATTTATTTGAAGAAGAAGGAGCTAAGATGAAGTGTGATATCTATGAAAAAGATAATACTTATCATGTAGATATGGATTTACCTGGCTTCAAAAAGGAAGAAATTAAAGTAGAATGCAATAAAGGAAATTTAATAGTTAGTGCTGAGAAAAAGCATGAAGAAGAAGAAAAGGATGAAAAGAAAAAATATCTTCGTCGTGAAAGAGTTTATGGAAAATATTCTCGTAGTTTCTATCTAGGTGATGTGGATGAAGAGAATATTGAAGCATCATATAATAATGGTACTTTACATATTGCTGTTCCAAAGATTGATGAAAATAAAAATAAAAAACTTATTGATATTAAATAATAATTAAAAGGAGCCAAATATTGGTTCCTTTTTTTAACTAAATTATTTCTTGATCTTCAATCAATGTTTGCATCTTATCATTCATAGCAACCATCTTATGATCTAGATTATTTATATCAAGTGCACACTTATACATATTATCTTGAATTTCCTTAGGAATATCACCTTTAAATTTATATCTTATCTTATGATCTAAGCTAGCCCAAAAGTCCATAGCAACAGTTCTAATTTGAATTTCTGCTTCTACCATCTCTACTCCATCAATTAAATAAACGGGAACATAGACAAGTAAATGATAACTAGAATAGCCACTATCTTTAGGATTTGAAATATAATCTTTTTTAGTATGAACAGTTATTTGATCACTATCTTCTAGTAATTTTACTATTGTATAAACATCTGATAAGAAAGAACATACAATTCTAATTCCCACTGCATCATGAATATGATCTTCGATATTGGTAACATTCACTTCATAATCTCTACTTCTTAGCTTATTTACAATACTGTCATAGCTCTTAATTCTACTCTTAACATGCTCTACTGGATTATAATGATTTTTAAATTCAAAGTCTTGCAATAAAATAGCAATTTGTGTCTCAAGCGTTTTTAAAGCAGCATTATATTTAAGTAATAATTCTTCATAACTTTCCGTTAATTCTTCCAAAAAAATTCCCTCCTAGCAAAAAATAGACTTAAGATTCGTCTAAGTCCAACACTTCTATTTCTTCTACTACTGCTAATTGTTGTTCAACAATAATCTTTAATTTTCTTTTAAATATTTTAATATTTCTTTCTAAGACATCAGCTTGCTGTTCAATTCTTTCTGACCTAATTAGAGCATCATTAACTATTCTAGAAGCATTATTTTTAGCATCACTAACTATTACATTAGCTTCTTCTCTAGCAAGACGTTTTATATTATCACTAGTTTTTTCTGCATTAACAATAGACTTGTTAATACTATCTTCTAAAATTTTATAGCTTTCTAGTTTATCTTTTAAATCTTTAATCTCATCTTTTTGTTCTTGACACTTATTAATAATACCTTCAGTTTCCCTAATTACTCTTTCAATAAAAGCATTTACTTCACTTCTATTATAACCATTAGCTTCATAATGAAACTTATCCATCACATATCCCCCTTTCGGGTTAGTTATTACCAGTCAAACTCATCGTCTTCTTCTTGTTTAGACTTTTTACCACTTGTTTTAGCTGGCACGTCATCAGTAATCTTACCTTCAACATTTACATTGTTTGGTGTACAAAGGAAAATTCCTCCACCTAATTTTTGTAAGTCACCACCAATAGCATAAAGAGTACCTGATAAGAAATCTACTATTCTTTTACCTTGATCTGGTGTTACTCTTTTTAAGTTAACTACTACTGCATTTCTATCTTTTAAATGATCTGCTATTTGTTGTGATTCTGAATAAGCACGTGGTTCAAGTAACATCATCTTGCTACCAGCTACCCCGTTTTCATCTTCATATTCTTCTCTTGACACTTTGTAATACTCCTCCTCTTTTATATCTTCATTTGTTGCTGTATCATCTTGTCCCATTAATTTTTTTAATTTATCGTTGAAAGCCATATGCTTAACCTCCTACCTAACTACTATTTATAATAACATATTTTTCTAAAAAGGAAAAGACTTTTTTAAGCCACTAGCTTAGCTAGACACTTTTATTGTATAATTGTCTAGAAAGGTGGTCTAAAATGAATATCTTTAACTATTTAGAATATAACTCTTTAATTATTTTATCATTCTTCTTTATTTCTTTAATATCTCTTATTTTAAATATATTAACTAAAGGAAAAAGTAATGATTTATTTTTTTCAACTTACCGCAGTAGTTTACTAAATCCACTTACTTATTTAAGACTAGTTACTCATATCTTTGGTCATGCTAACTGGAGTCATTTTACTCATAATTTTCTTTATATCTTACTTATTGGTCCGATGATAGAAGAAAAGTATGGTAGTCTTAATCTTTTAATAATGATTTTAATAACTGCTACGGTAATTGGTCTTTTTAACTCTATTTTTACAAAAAATAAAATATTAGGTGCTAGTGGTATTACTTTTATGTTGATAGTTCTATCATCTTTTGTTAATTTTTCTACTAACAAGATACCTCTAACTTTTATTCTTATTGTACTTTTCTATGTGGTTGATGAGATTAGATTATTAGGTGCTAAAGATTCTGTCTCTCATGGAAGTCATTTTCTTGGTGCCTTATGCGGTTTCATCTTCTCTTACATCATATTTCCATCTTGATACCAAACACTACTAACATCAACATTATTAGATAATGGTTCAGGATTTGCCTTTTGAAAATACATACTAATTGGTACTTTAAAAGCATTACCAAAGGCAATACAGTTACCTGGTTTTAAGTTTTTAAGTTCTTCTACTATTTCTGCTGATACATTAGGAACCATTTCTTTTATATAATGCAAATCTTTAGGATGAAGTGTTCTTAAGACAATAAAGTTAGAGCACTGGGAAATAGCAGTATCAGAAAGTTCACTTGGTCTTTGGGTAATAAGTCCTAGCAAGGCTCCATACTTTCTACCTTCTTTAGTAATTCTATCAAAGATATTATAACCTAGTATTTCCGTATCAGTATCTTTTTGGACATATCTATGAGCTTCTTCAATAATAATATGGAAAGGCATACTACCACGATTTGGATTTTCAACAGTATAATCAAAGACTAATTTAGATAAAATTTTAGTAATTACTTTAGCAAGTCTATCATCTATATAACTGATATTAAAGTTTACTATTTGACAGTGATTACCATTTACATCCGTAAATAAATCATTTATATAAGTTGCTCTATCTATATAAGCTGTTGAATCAAAGAATACATGATTAGGACTATTTACTAAACTATGAAGTCTAACACTTAAGACATTAGCATAGTCATAAACTTTATCACTTTTTAATACTCCTTCACTAATTAGGGCAAAGTCCATAGCAGTTTCTAAGTCTTTTAGAGTATAAGCGATAAATTTATCCGTTTGTGGTGCTATTTCCCTATCCTCTAAAATAAACTGTTTTACAAAGTTTACTACTAGTTCCATCTCTACTAATTTTCCCATTTTATCAATATAAAGACATTGTTTTAGGGTCCTGGTATATCCTGGTTGAACTATTAAACTTTCAAGTGATAAGTCTTTAGTATGAAACTTAGTAAGAACAGCTGTTACTTGGTCTCTTATCTTAGTAGACTGTGATCCACTTAAAAGGATATCCTCAACAGCTCTTGCTATTATATCGTTCTTATACTTTAGAACCATCTCATTTTCCCCTGTTAAGATAGGAACTAAGGTTAAAGCTTTCTCAATAATTGGTAATTGGTTAGTAGATGTAACATCTAGAAGTAAAGCTATATCATCTACTCCAAGTAACCATAATGGTATGTTTATAATACCACCACTAGCATCACTAACTGTTGTATTAGTGGTATAAGTTTTATAATGCATATTAGGATTAACTTTGTCTATATCTTTTAAAGCTCTTGTATACTCGCCATATGCATCAAACATAACGACATGTGCACCTACTGGACTAGCTGTTTGACTAGCAAAGATATTTTGAAAAATTCTACTTACAGTAAAACTCTTACCAGCTCCACTATTTCCTAAAATAGCAAAATGGTTACTAAAGAAGGAGTTAATATTAACATGAATTGGGTAGTTTTGATATATTGTTGAATATCCAAAAAGTACTTCTCCCTTATCTGGTGTTTGTTTTCCTAAAATAAGTGCTAACTCTTCCATATTAACTATTCTAACACTAGATCTAAAAGATGGTTTACTACTAACTCCTGGAATAAAGCTATTGTTTTTTATTTCTCCTACAATATTTGCTTTTAAGTCTGTTTTTGTAGTACTAACTATTTGTCCTACTACTTTATCATTTCCATCTTCAAATATTACATGTAAATCAACTAAGTTTGTTTGTTTAGCAAGATCGATAGTTAAATTAACAAAGACATTATTATCAACTATTTCTTTAATATCACCTAACATATAATCACCCTCTACTCTTATTGTTATAATAATTGTACCATAAAACTTTAATTAAGAAAGAAAAAAATCAAAATTAAATTGATTTTTCTTTGAAATAATTCAAGGTTTTAATAGTATCTTGATGAATAGGCTTTCCTTCACTAGTTAGTTTTTTAATTTTAGTTTCTAAGCACAATATAACTGCTTTATCTAAATCTTGATAAGCAAGGCGTCTTTCTTCTTCAATACCTTGATAGTTCTTTCCTGGTTCTATCTTATCTGCTAAATAGACAATTTTTTCTAAGTCACTCATATTAGGTCTACCTGTTGTATGATAGTAAATAGCATTAACCATATCTTTATTAAAATGATATTTTTCTCTAACCAAAACTGCACCTACTATACCATGAATAAATTTTTTATTCTTAGAATCTAATAGATTCTCATCTAAGTTATGTTCTTTTATAAACTGTTCATTCTCTTCCATAGTGAATTCTTTTGCTATATCATGTGTAAGTCCAGCAAGATAGGCATCTCCTGCATTGAGGCTATAATGTTTAGCCAAAGATGCAGCAGTTTCCCCTACTCTTAAACAGTGATTGTAACGATATTCGCTAAGTAATGATTCTAAATCTTTTTTAATTTCTTCTACCATAATAACACCCTTATTATTATGACATAACTTCTCCTTTTGGTAAAGTAATATTTACCTCAGTCCATTCATTTTTCTTAGAGCTATAAGTAATATTACCATCATGTAATTTAATTATCTCTTTTGATAGACAAGTACCAAGACCTGTTCCTTTCTTCTTTGTTGTAAAAAACATTTGTCCAACTTTATCTAGTTCTTCTTTAGTCATACCTATACCATTATCTTTTATTTTGATAGATACATCTTTTCCTAAGTCTTTTACAACAACTTCAATTATACTTTTTTCTTTACTACTATCTTTCGCTTCAACAGCATTTTTAAATATATTTATAAGGACTTGTTTTAAGCGGCTATAATCTGCTTCCATATAAAGTTCTTCATAAGGTATATTATAATTAGTTGCTATCTTTCTCTCATGAAATAATGGTTTTAAGGCAGAATCTAATTCTTCTAGAAGCATTACTAAATCAAGTTCTTCTTTTTCTATTTTAATCTTGGTATAATCTAGAAAATCATCCATCAAGACTAGTGTTCTATTAATTTCCCCTTTAATAATAGGAATATACTTAATACATTTCTTTTGATCATTTGGATCTAACATATCAAGGTAACCTTTACATACAGCAATTGGATTTTTAATCTCATGTGTTACTTTAAATAATGATGCTCTTAACTCTTTTTCTTTTTCTATTGCATAAAGACTATTATTAAAATCGACAATTTTTTCACCTTTATTTAAAAAGTAAAGAATAATAAAACTTGTCACATAAATAACCAATATAAGGAATATTAGATAAGTAATATTATCATAATAGCTTCTATTTGGAGCAATAAACCAAAAAACTTTTATTGCTAGAAAGAAACTATTAATAATAATAAAGCCATGAATTAGATTAACAAGAGAAAATTTACTTTTAGTAAGACAAAGATATCCAATAAAATAAATAATATATTCTATAATTAATAATCCAGGTGCCATATGCAAAAATAATGTTTGATAATAGATTAGAACAACTGATATAAAGATACTAAGCTCTGTTTTCTTTTTAGAAAATGCTAGTAATAAAGGAATATCAAAGAGCATCGTTGGATAATTATGATGTAAAGGTAGTCCATAACGAAGGATAAAATATAGGGATGAAGTAAGAGCCATTTCAAAAGCTAAAGTATTCTCTTCCTGCTGGATATTCTTACGATATGTTATATAGATAAGATATAGGGAAATAGGACATAAAAGATAGATACAATTGTTTAAAATAATTTCAAGATATGACATATTTCGCCTCCTTCGCTATAATTATATGTATTTTATTTGTCGAATTTTGTCGAAATATGAAGAAAAGTAAGAGAAATTTTCCCTTACTTTGCTAATAAGTCACAAATTAGATTGCTTAACTCAGTAGGATTATCTACTGATAGACCTTCAATTAGTCTTGCTTCTTGATATAGTACTTTACTATATTTATCTAAAGTATCAAAGTCTTTATTGTTATATAACTCTTCCATTTTCTTAGTAATTGGATGATTCATATTAATTTCCATTACTGTTTCTGCTTTAACATTTTGATTATTTGGCATAGATTGTAAGACTTTCTCCATCTCTGTTGATACTTCACCTTTAGTCTTTAAACATACTGGGTGATTTTTTAAATGATTAGTAAAAGTTACATCTACTACAGAATTTGTTAGAGTCTCTTTCATCTTTCCTAACATATCTTTATAAGAAGTATTAGCTTCTTCTAGTTCCTTCTTCTCTTCTTCAGTAGAAAGATCTAGTTTTTCATCTGCTACATTCATAAAAGCTTTATCTGCATACATACTTAATGTTTTAATAGTAAACTCATCTAAGTATTCGGTTAAGTATAATACTTCATAACCTTTTTCTTTAACAGCATCTACTTGTGGAAGCATCTCACATTTTTCTAGACTTTCAGAGCAAGCATAATAAATGTTTTTCTGATCACTTTTCATTCTACTAACATATTCTTTTAAGGTTGTATATTTCTTATCATTTGATGAATTAAATAGTAATAAGTCTTGTAGTAAATCTTTTTTCATACCATAAGTAGAATAAATTCCATACTTTAATTGCATACCAAAGTCTTTATAGAATTTCTCATAGTTTTCTCTATCTTTTGTAAGCATAGTCTCTAATTCTTTTTTGATTTTTGACTCTAGGCTCTTTTCAATAGCTTGAATTTGATAGTTTTCTTGCAAAGTTTCTCTTGAGATATTTAGTGATATATCTTCACTATCCACTAATCCTTTAACGAAACTAAAATAGTCTGGTAATAAGTCACTACACTTATCCATGATTAGAACCCCTTTAGAATATAGTTGTAGTCCTTTTTCATAGTCTTTTGAATAGTAATTATATGGAGCATGAGAAGGTATAAATAATAAAGTTTGATAACTAGTTCTTCCTTCTACCTCACTACGAATTACTTTTAATGGTTTTTCATAATCATAGAATTTATCAGTATAAAAATCTTGATAATCTTCATCAGTTACTTCACTCTTTGGCTTTTTCCAAATAGGTGTCATACTGTTTAATGTCTTATCAGTACTTACTGTCTCTTCTTTATCGTCTTTGTCTTTCTTAGTTTCTTCTACCATCATCTTAACTGGGTATGGTATATAGTCAGAATACTTTTTAATTAATCTTTCAAGTGTATATGTTTCTAAGAAATCACTATACTTATTATCTTCTGTATCTTCTTTTAAGTATAAAGTAATCTCAGTACCAGTATCTTTTTTATCTGACTTGCTAATAGTATAACCACTAGCTCCTTCACTTTCCCAAGTATTAGCCTCACTATCTAATGGTTTACTATTTACTACTACTTTATCACTTACCATAAAGGCAGAATAAAATCCTACTCCGAACTGTCCAATTATTGATAAGTTTTTCTCATCTTTCATATTTTCCTTGAATAGTTCAGAACCACTCTTAGCAATTGTACCTAAGTTATTTTCTAATTCTTCACAAGTCATACCTATACCATTATCTTTAATAGTTAAAGTTCTATTTTCTTTATCTGGTATTAATCTAATCTCTAAGTCTTCTTTCTTTATTTTAATTTTTGTATCTGTTAGTGACTTATAATATAATTTATCAAGTGCATCACTAGCATTAGAGATTAACTCTCTTAAAAATATTTCTTGATTTGTATAGATGGAATGAATCATCATATCTAATAGTTTTTTTGATTCTGCTTTAAATTGTTTTTTCATATATAACGTCCTCCTTGTTAGTTCTTCCTAACAATTAGTAGAATATCACTAGAATTAGCAATTGTCAATATAGAGTGCTAATTATTTTTATTTAATATACATTAAGTAACTAAACAAAATCAACTTACTTAAATCTTACCTAAAAAGAAAAAGTAAGAACTTAATTAATTGCTTTTCCATTTACATATAGTTTATAATCATTAAAATCTATATTACTATAAGATGTATCACTATCATCTAAACTTGAGACATAACTATCTCCTGTTAATTTAATCCTAGAAGTTTTATCTAGTACTAATTTTATAGATTTAGCTTTATTATTACTATTAATAGTACCTTTATAAACATTAAAAAAGAAAGATTTATTTATTTTTATCTTTCTTATCATAATCTTCTAAAAAACTTTTATATACCCCATTAGTTTTAGTTCCTAAAACACAATCTAAATTTACATTATCTAAGCTCTTGAAGATGTTATAATCAGCATTTTTATTAATCTTTCTTAGATTCTTAATTAGTTCCTTCATCTCTTTTCGTTTACTAGTTCCATCATTTATTAAGGAGCATCCTTCTGTAAAACGGCAAGCACAATTAATAAATGTTAATTCATTGTTATTACGCCAAGAGATAATTGATTCTTCTTTTACTAGATATAATGGTCTAATTAGTTCAATACCTTCAAAGTTATCACTATGAAGTTTAGGCATCATAGTCTTTATTTCCGAACCATATAGCATTGACAAAAGTGTTGTTTCAATTACATCATCAAAGTGATGACCTAATGCTATTTTATTACATCCTAGCTCTTTTGCTTTACTATATAAGAAACCTCTTCGCATTCTAGCACACATATAACAAGGACTAGAATCTATTTGACTTACTACATCAAAGATATCACTTTCAAATATCTCAATAGGAATATTTAGTATTTTAGCATTATCTTCTATCATAGCTCGATTATACTCGTTATACCCTGGATCCATTACTACATATCTAGCGGTAAACTTAACTTTGCCATGACGAATTAATTCTTGTATACATTTAGCTAGTAAGAATGAATCTTTTCCACCTGATATACAAACCATTACATTATCATTTTCTTTGATTAACTCATATTCACTAACTGCTTTTATAAATTTAGAAAATATATCTTTACGATATTTCTTTATAATACTTCTCTCTATTTCTTTATACTTCTCCATGATAAATCTCCTTATATATTAAATCAAATACTTTCATAAACTCTTCTACTTCTTCTTTAGTAGTCTTATATGATAAACTTACTCTAATTGATGATGATGCTTTTTGTTTATCTTTAGTTAAGGCATATACTAGTTTAGACGGGGTTGTGATGGGACAACATGAAGTTTTAGCAGAAAGAATGATATTATGCTCTTCAAACTTATCTAAAATAGTAAGAGATTTTTCTCCTATAAGACTAAAGTTTATGATAGATGGTAATGAGTTTTCTCTACTGTTGATAGAAACGTTTTTATATTCACTTAGATGTGATTTAATCATATCACCTAATTCTTTTAGATAGTTATATCTTGCTTCCTGATTAGTAAGTGCTAGTTCTAAAGCTTTTTCTAAGGCTAAGACATTGGCAAGTGATGGGGTTCCAGCCCGATAAATGGTTGTAGATTTACCTCCTTCTATTAATGGAGTTAGTCTAACATTTTTCTTTTTTACTAAGATACCAAAGTTATCTAAGCCATGAAACTTATGAGGATTTATAGTGATAAGGTCTACATTACTATAATCAATTGTTACCTTTCCAATAGACTGAGTAGCATCAGTATGAAAGTGACAGTTAGGATAGTCTTTTAAAATAGATACTATTTCTTCTATTGGCTGTCTAAGAGCTAGTTCACTATCTACTGAGGTAACACTTACTAAAATAGTATCATCTCTTAACATGTTCTTTAAAGATTCTATATCTACTATACCTTTATCAGTTACAGGAATAACTTCAACTTCAAAACCAAGACGCTCTAAACTAACTACTGAGCTAGTAATAGAATTATGTTCTAAGCTACTAATCAAGATATGTTTACCATAGTTTTTATAACTAAGACATAGTCCTTTAATTGCTAAGTTATTAGATTCAGTTGCACCTGAGGTATAAATAATCTCATCTTTTAACACTTTAAGCATATTAGCAATTCTTAAAGTACTATCACTTATCATTTTATTTTCTTCTCTTCCTAGTTTATGAATTGAATTTGGATTAGCATAATACTTTTTAGTTGTATTATAAAAGACATCTAATACTTCATCTTCTACAAAACTAGCTGCTACATTATCTAAATAAATCAAGTATACCATCCCTTCCTTAAAGTCTATCTTATTATAAAGAGATTAATTTTCACTGTCAACATTGTTTTATTCATCTTTTTTATTCTGTTCTTCTGCAAATAGTTTAGCCATTGTTTCACTATTTCTTGTTAATCTTTTTATAGTTAATTCTTCTGCTTTATTATTAGCAAGTCTTAAGTTTCTATCACTAGAGATTAGGGCATCTTTTGTCTTTTGTAAATGGTCAATTGTTTTATCTATTTCTTCTATTGCTTTACTAAACTTTTCGGATGCTATGCGATAGTTTTTAGCAAAACCACTCTTAAAGGCATTCATATTCTCTTCAAAGTGAGATATATCAATATTTTGATTTTGTAGAACAAGCATTTCTTTTTTATATTCTAAAGCATTAAGTGCAGCTCCTCTAATTAAGGTTATTAAAGGAATAAAAAACTGTGGTCTAATAACATACATCTTAGGATAACGATAAGAAACATCTACTATTCCCGTATTATAATAATCATTATCAATTTCAAGTAATGATACAAGTACAGCGTATTCACATTTTTTCTCTTTTCTATCTTTATCAAGTTCTTTAAAGAAGTCTTCATTTTTATGCTTAGTAGCTGTCATATCTGCTTCATTTTTCATCTCAAACATAATAGATACAATCTCTGTTTTCTCATCATCATAGTCTCTAAAGATAAAGTCACCTTTAGAACCTGTTCTTGCATCATTATCTTTTTCAAAGTAAGCATTAGGAAATAATGGTCTTAAGGTATTAAACTCATTATTACAATGTACTTCTAGACTTTCTCCTATCATCTTAGTTGATTGTCTTGCTTTCATATCTTTATAATAAGCAATCATTTCATCTTTATCTTTTAGTTTATTTTCATACACATCTTTGATATTTTTTTCTTTTAAGGCATACTCTTTACTATCTAATTCTAACTGACTTTTCAAACTAGAAATATTCTTATCTTTTTCGTTTTCTAGTTCTTTAATTTTAATATTTAGCTTTGCTATTTCTTCTTTATATTCATTAGCTGTTTTTATCTTAGTATTTTCAACCAAACTATCTTCTAGTTGTTTTTTACTCTTTAATTCTTCATTTAGTTTTGTTATCTCTAAATCTTTTTCTTTTAGCATCGTACTTAATTTCTTTTCAAGTTCATTCTCAGCTAGCTTTATTGCTTGGTTCTTATCTTTTTCATATTGTTCTTGTCTTGTTGCTATCTCATTTTTAAATTCACTATCTCTTACTTGTTTTACGATAGAGTCATATTGTTTCTCATCAATTTTAAAAACTGTTCCACAATTAGGACATTTTATTTCATTCATAGTTTTACACCTTTCTATTTAGTTTTTTCTTTAAGATTTTTAAACTTAGATTTAAAAGTATCTATATAATCTTTACTAATAATAATTTTATTATCTTCATTAGCTTCTACTGTTAGCTATTTATTTCTTTGTTTCCTTAGTTTTAGTACTACAACCATTAACAGTTAAAACTAGGATTAAGATAAGAATAAGCTAACTAATTTTCTTCATTACTTAATCCTTCATATTTGTATCCTAAAGAGTTGATAGTACTTTCTACTACTTTGATATTTAACTCATTATCACTTAAAATGGTAACACTGTTATTCTTAAGATTTACTTTTACTTTTCTTATATCATCTAAACTTTCTAGGGCTTTAGTTACTTTATCAGCACAGTGGTTACAACTCATTCCTTCTACTTTAATTATAGTTTTAATCTTCTTATTAAACATTTCTTATTTCCCTTCTAATTTTATTTTTCTAAGTCTTAGAGCATTGATTACAACCGTTAGACTACTTAAAGTCATGGCAAAAGAAGCAATCATCGGATTCATTATAATATTAAATTTAGCAAATAGTCCTATAGCAATTGGTATCATTAATATATTGTAAAAGAAGGAAAAGAAAAGGTTTTGTTTTATATTTCTAATAGTTTTCTTACTTATAATAAATAGATTAAGAATACTTTCTAAATTATCATTCATTAAGATAATATCACTCGAATTATTAGCTATATCAGTACCGCTTGCAATTGCTACACCAATAGTGGCAGTAGCAAGACTTGGGGCATCATTTATCCCATCTCCTACCATCATTACTTTTCTATTTTCTTTTAATAATTCTTTTATAATTGTTGTTTTCTCTTTAGGAAGAAGTGATGCTTTTACTTCATCAAGCGATAAGTCTTTACTAATAATATTAGCTGTTTCTTTATTATCACCAGTTAACATTAAGACTTTTTTATTAATTTTCTTTAGCTTTTTAATAACTTCTCTAGCATTACTTCTTAGCGTATCTTTAACACCTATTAAAGCGATTACTTTTCTTTCTTCTACTACATAAATAACACTATTACCCTCTCTTACTAGTCTATTAAAGTCTAGTGAATGAATATCATAAATCATTAATTGGTCTACTAACTTATCATTTCCTAGATAGTATTTCTTATCATTAATAGTACCACTTACTCCTAGTCCTGCTATATTATTAAATTTAGTTACAGCAAGATCTGATTTACCCTTAAAAGCTTTAGCGATAGGATGAGTTGATTTATTCTCTAAACTTGTTACTAATTCTAATATTTTCTTATCAGAATAATCACTATAATTATAAATAGTTGATACTTGTAAATTACCATAAGTTAGAGTACCTGTTTTATCAAAGACAATAGTATCAATATTGTTAAGTAATTCTAATGATTCACTATTCTTTATTAATAAACCTTTCTTAGCACAAAATCCTTCACTAACAATAACAGCTAAAGGGGTGGCAAGACCTAAAGAACAAGGACATGCTACTACTAAGACAGTTACAAATCTAGTTAAAGCTATATCTAAATTATTTGTTAATAGATTAAAAATTAAGGTTAGAAAAGCGATAAGCAGAATACTTGGTACAAAGATAGAACTTACTTTATCTGCTACTTTAGCAATAGCTGGTTTAGTATTAGTAGCTTCTACTACTAGTCTTACTATTTCGGAGATAGTTGAATCTTTACCAATATTAATTGCTTCATAAGTTATATAACCATTAGTATTAATGCTACCTGCTATTACTTTATCGCCTATTTTTTTCTTGATTAGTTTACTCTCTCCAGTTATAAAAGCTTCATCAAAGTAAGCACTTCCACTGATAATATTACCATCAACTGCTATTTTTTCACCTGGTTTACAAATTAAAGTATCGTGTTTTTTAACTTCATCAATACTAATTTCTTTTTCACCTTCTGTAGTTTTTAATAAAGCTTTAGTTGGAGTTACTTGAACTAGTTCTTTAATAGCTTCCTTCGTTTTAGATTTACTCTTAGTATCAATAGATCTTCCTAGTTTGACAAAGTAGATAATAATACAAAATGATTCATAGTAAAGACTTTCTACATAACTTGTTTGTCCTTTAATTATCATAATGGTATTAAAAATACTATAAATAAGACTTGCTAAAACACCAATAGAAACTAAAGTGTCCATATTAGGTGATTTATGGACAAGATTTAAATAACCACTTTTTAGAATATCTTTTCCATAGTAAAGATAAGGAAGAGATAGTATTAGTAAAGTAATAGCATAGTTAACAGGATACTTTTCCATATTAAGTAGTGGTATAACAGGAAGACCTACCATGTGTGACATAGAAATATAAAGTATTAAAATAGAAAGGATAGTATAAAAGGCAAATAATCTTTTATTAAGTTTCTCTTTCTTAAAGACCTTTTCTTCTGAATAGATACCCAAACTTTTATAACCTGCTTCTTCAATAAATCTTTCTAAATCGTTTAAAGATAATGTTTCATCATACATAATAGTAGCAGTTGCTAAGACAAGGTTAACTGAGGCATCTACTACTCCTTTTTGTTTATTTAAATACTTTTCTAATGCCGATGAGCAAGCACTACAACTCATTCCTTCAATACTTAAAATTACTTTCATAATTAGCTTTTCCTTTCAATTTTTATTATCTATTTCTTATATAATATTAAGTCTACGAATAATAAGGTTCTTTTTATATATTTTACTTTGATACTACTCTCCACGTCTTATGGATATCTCTATTCCATCTTTACTACCCAATTATAGGGGGTGGGGGTATTTATGTCAATAGTAATTAGCAAAAAGCATTAGTCTATCATAAGTCTAATGCTCTTATATATTAAATTAATAAATTTTCTCTATCTAAATAATCTATGAAGGTATTAATAATTAAATCATTTCTAGATTCAATATCATTTTCATCAAATTTTTCATATCTATTATCAATTGTTAGTAAATCCTGAATCTTTGTTCCCTCAATATATTTTCCACTATCATTCATATATCCTTTATATTTTTTTACTTTATCTTCAAACCTAAAATCTGATACCCTTATATTTACACTCTTTTCTAGTAATGACTTATTTCCTAGTCTTTCAAGATTTTTACTGTCATTCAAAGCTCCGTCTACCTCTTGCCTATTTTTAGCATAGATATGTTCTATTTCAAATTGTTGCTCTAATGATAAATATGCTTGTTGTTTGTTAGTAAAGGCCCACCAAGCTAGCATTGATTTTGTAATAGGTCTTCTATTATCAAATGAGTAGTTTAATAAACTTTGTCTTATTAGTTCTTTATCTATCTTATATTTATCAAAGGTAACTTCTACTTTATTTATAAGATTAAACATCTCATCATAGACTGGTGTTCTTAATGCATTAACACCTGGATTATAAAAAGCATATGCCCATATAAAAGCAGTTGATTTATCTAAAAATTTATATAGTTTTTCTTCATCAAGAATACCATCACTATCTTTATTTGCCATAAAGTAAACTGATAAAAAGTAAGTCCACATTCCATTTGGAGCCATACTAAGTACAAACAGTTTGTTTAATACTCTATCACTAAATCTTTCTCGATTCTGACTAGATACATCACTCCAAAAATTTGCTAATTCTACTAGATTATGCAAAGTATAATCGTTTTTTAATAGTTTATAGGAATCTTTTTCATAAAATCTTCTTAATGATTCAGTAGTTGAAGATTTTATTCCCATTTTAGCTCTTTCATAATACATATATCTAGTAAATAGTTCATCCATAGGTGTACCAGAAATCGGATGAAAAACTTTTTCACTTATCTCTTCTAGTTCTTTCCAAACTCCTATAAACTTTTCTTTTTCACCCTTATCAGAATAATATTTATAAAATTGGGCTTTAAATATATCAGCATCTGATAAGGGTAAACCTCTATCATTTAAAGTTGAAAAAATTCTTAAAGCTGTATTCTGATTGTCCGCTTCTATTGGTAGTAAAATACAATTATTTAATATTCTAGCTGGTAAATAAGAAAAGTAACTTGGATAGCTATGTAAAAACTCATCTATTTTCTTTTGAAAGTATCTATAGTTTTCGGCATACTTACTTTTCATTGTATTAGGAGCACTACCAGTATTTAAGATTGATAAAAATTCATCCTTATCTTTATCTGTGGCCACCTCAGAATCTATTTTTAGCAAGTTTTTATTAGCATTTCCAAATTCATCCGTTTTCCAGATACAGCTTTCTATTAATTCTTTTATTTTCTTAGAATTTTCATCTTTCATTTCACCAAAGCTAATATGAAAAGCTCTTAGCAATAGCATAATTGTTGTTAATCGTTGCTGTCCATCAATTACTTCTAACTTATTAGAAGAATTTTTAAAGGTTACTATAGGTCCTAAGTAGTATTCATCTTCACTATTAAACTTTGTAGCATCTTCTGAAGGTATAGCAAAGGTAAATATATCCTCCCATAAGGTTTGACATTCTTCCTCCTGCCAAGCATACGGTCTTTGATAATCAGGAATAAGAAAATCTGACTTTTTATCTGTTAATAGTGTTTTAATATTTTTTTGATCTACATTTAATTTTGACATAACATTACTCATCTCCATCTATAATATGATTATAACATATCTATTTTACTTCTAGTTAAGCTATTCATCAAAGGTTAATTTATTTTCATAATTAGTTATAATTACTTCTTCTACTTTTCCCCTTTTTTTCCCGTTAGCATTAATATTTCTTTTAGCTTCTATTATATGGATATTATAGTCTTTATATAAATCTTTTATTAGTGGTGTATTATAATTAGATAGCATTACATAACACCCTCTATCAGCTAGTTCTTTATATACTTTAGCAAGTCTAATTTGTTCATCTTTACCAAAGCCATTTTCTGTATAACTAGTAAATATTTGTTTTTCTGAATCATATGGTGGATCAAAGTAGATGAAGTCATTCTTCTTAGCAGTTTTAACTGCTTCTTCAAAATCTGTATTTAATATGGTTATATCATTAAAGTTTAAATATGAATGAATAATACCAAGGTTTTGTCCTTCATAAGTATTTACTTTTATTTTTTTACCAAATGGTACATTAAATTCATTCTTACTATTAACTCTATATAAACCGTTGAAACAAGCTTTATTTAGATAAATTGTTCTAGCTGCTCTTTTATAATCAGCCATTCGCTTAAATTTAGCTTTATCCCTATCTTTATTTCGCATCTCATAATAATAATCTTCACTATGATTTGTCTCATGATGATTTAATTCATTACACATCTTAGTAAACTTTGTTTCATCTTTTATACAGTTAAAGATATTCATTAATTCTTCATTATAATCATTTATCACTGCTTTTCTTGGTGATAACTCAAATAATAAAGCTCCTCCACCAACAAATGGCTCATAGTATGTATTATATTCATCAGGGGCATATAGTTTTAGTTTATCAATTACTTGTCTTTTACCACCAGCCCACTTTACAAATGGTTTTCCTTTTATCATGTTTTTGCCTCCTAGTTAAGTTTCATATCAATTATTGTATCAAAAATGTTACTAATTGTCAGTACTAACGATTAGTAAATATGATAATTCATAATGATACAGTAAATTTTCAAATTGATGACTACTAATGCATTATATTGTTTACTATTTACTTGCTAAAAAACATATCTAATTTATGGCACTAGTCTTTTTCTGTAATTTTTTTCTAATACTTTTGGTTGTTCCCCTTTATTTAACAATGTCATATAACTATTAAACTCTTCTATTGCTCTATAATCATTTTTTAAACATTCGCCAATTCTTTCTTGATATGTTTGGGCTATATACCAATCCTTAGAATAATAAACATTTTTTATTGAATATTTACTTATTGGTATATAACCTGTAGGATTAATTGAGTAATTTATAGAGTTTATTACGTTAATTACATTTTCATTATTGTTATTATATCCATCTATAAAAAAATCAGCAAATTTTATTTCATCCCTAGGATCCATATATGAAACATCTGGATTTTTTGGCTTAATATTTCTAAGGTCAAAATTATTATCTTTATATACAATATCTAAAGCTCTGTGATAGATATCTGTATCTTTATATACCTCATCATCTTTTTCAAATATAGTAGGAGTTGGATAATCTTTTGGAAAATGAGTTGTATTTGGCTTTAAGTATGAATCACTACCAATACATGCTAAATTAATTGGTTCATTACTTTGTTTAGTAATTTCTACTATCTTTTCTATTCCTTCTTTAAATGTAGTAGATATTAAATGACCATTAGCTTCTATTTCTTTATCTACACATTCAATACTATTAGCTATTAGTACATTTCCATTTCTTTTCAACGGACAAAAAGCAGCAATATCACCTGATTTATCATATATTATCAATATTCTACCATTTCTACAAAGTGCTGCATGTAACAAATGATTATGTGCTATATCAAGTGTCCTAATACAACAATTAGCTTTATATCCTAGCTCAAATATTTGTGGGTCATCTAATTTCATAGTCTCATAAGTATAACCCCCTGTAGAAGTTCCTTCCACATAAGGGATACTAGATTCAACTCTTTTTTTCATTTGTGAATATATTTCAACGATTTTTTTTAATATTTCATTATTACTATTGTGTGTTTTATTTCCTAAAATAATATTCTCTAAAAAACTATTATTATTTAATAAGTAATTGTCTGGAGTTATTATTTTTCTATCTACATCATATTTTTCTGTTTCTAATATTGCATTTACTTTCTTTAATGTAATTTTATTATGACATTTTTCTAATATTTCATCATAATTGTTATACAAGTAATACCATGTTTTATATAATTCAGAATTCTTATCATTAAGTATATTTATAAAATGATTATTATTTGGTGTTTCGAACATAAAGTTAATAAATCTTTTATCTATAATAGGTAAGAATTTACTTCCTTCAACTTTCATTTCAACTCTTGTTATATCAGTCTTAGCAACATTATCTAAAAACATTTTGTTATATTGCCCATATTTACCACTTAATATTTCTATGCTTCTTTCATATCCAAATATAAAGTACATTTTGATACATAACCCATATATTGTAGACAATTCATCTTGAGTCTTATCTTCTAAAAATTTAGATAATTTATTAATATGTTTAACATTTACTTTAGATAATTGTTCTAGAGTCATGCCATGAAGATATCTAGCATTAGGAAGTGCAATATTAAATTTTAAATAAAACATTAATTTTAAATCTTTTGTTATTTCATCATAATTATTAGTTAAATAATTTATATCTCTGTAACTTATTAAACCATTATTTAAATTTCTTTTTAATGTGTTATAGATCATCTCTTGATTAACAGAACTATTTTTTAATATACGACCAGTTAAATATTTTAAAAATTTCTCTTTAATTGTCTCTTCCTGATTTTCATTTAATAAGATATCATATATTTCTTTCTCTAGGTTAACTTGTCTATGAAAGTTTGGATGTCTAAATTGATTTTCTATTTTTTCTCTTATTAATTCGTCTCTAGCTTTTATTTCAGCAAAAAGTTCTTCAAACGACTTACCATTCTTAACTATATTATCTGATATATATTTTTTTATATCATTATTATCAATACTATCATTAATATAATTAAGAAAAAATAACTCTTCTGAATTTAATTGTTTCATTATACTACTATTAATTCTATCTTTATCAGAACCAAATAGGACTCCTTCTATATTGTTATATCTTTCTCTAAAATCGGTAGGAAGAAACACCTCCCTAGTATAAAAATTTAATTTTTCTATTATTTTTAACTGTCTGTCACTAGGCAATAAGTTAAATTCTTTACTTTTTACTACCTCATCAAAGACTTTTTTTAAATCGTATGAATGGAAAAATTTGTCTTCAATTTTATTTTCATTCATGACAATATATAGAAAATATTTATTACTATATATTTGTTTCTTTATAGTTTGTGATTTTATATCTTTGTTCAATTTTTCAATATTTTTTATCGTCTGTTCAGTGCAAGCAAAGTTATTTAAACTTAATGTTCCTAAAATTAATATTTTTTGAATTTTATCATTAGTCCATAATTTATTTTGCATAGTGAAACCTGAATTTCTAAAAATAGAATTGATGGTATTACTATCTAAATTTGAGATAAATTCAATTATACTCGAATCTATTATTGTATTTATTTGTTCATCTGTTATTTTTTTTAAAGCATTAATCAATTTTTTAGTTTTATACGATTTAATTTTTTTAAGATCTATTTGTGTAATATTGCTTTGCATAGTTTTCTCCTTCAAAAGTAAGATATATTATAACATTAAACTATATGAAATTACACATAAATAAAGAAATTAAGAAGCTGTTCGTAAATTTTTATTTGAATGTCCGTTTTAATAAAATAACGGAATTAAGTCTAATTATAGTATAATATATATCGTTTCTTTGTAGTTATAAGGAGGAATAAAAAATGAAAACATGGAAACACATTAGTGAAGATAATAGAAAGACTATTTGTTCTTGTATCTCACACAATAAAAAATTAATTGAAATAAGTAAAATTATAAATTATGATCCTAGAGCTATTTCTAAAGAAGTTAAAAGAAATAGAAAGCCAGTTGATTATGCTGATCAAACTGAAAGTAAATGTCCTAAACTTAATCGCTGGCCATATGTTTGTACTAATTGTAAAAACAGATATAAAAATTGTCATTTCGTTAAGTTTATGTATGATTCAAAGGTTGCTCAAAGAAAAGCTGATGCTAATCTTATTAATTCTCAAAAAGGTATTGATTTAGATGCAAAAGAATTCAAAAAGTTAGATGCAATAAAAAAAAGGTACTGATGAAAACAAATCTATTTATCAAATAAAAATTGAAAATAAAGATAGTATCAATAAATCTATTTCCACTTTATATAGATATGTTAATAATGGTTATTTAAAAACTAAGAGAATTGATTTACCTTATGCTGTCAAATACAAAAAAAGAAAGCATAATAAAAAGTATGAATACACCGACAATAAAATTGACAGAAGTAATCATACTTACCTTGACTATTTGTCATACATCCACAAAAATCCAAACTGTAATGTATGGCAATTAGATTTTTTGGGTACTATCAAATCTGATAGTAAAAATATTTTATCATTTATTTTACCAAATGTACACTTTACTTTATTAGATATCATAAATAATCCAAATTCTAAAAAGGTTGTTGAACTTTTTGATGATTTAGAAGATAAAATTGGAATCGAATCTTTTAAAGATTTAATACCTGTGATTTTAACAGATAGAGGCCCTTGCTTTAACGATATCGAAGGTATTTGCTTTTCAAAAGTCACTGGTGAAGAAAGGTGTAAATTATTCTTTTGTGATCCTTATGTATCTAATCAAAAACCTCATGTAGAAAACATTAATAAACAAATTAGAAAGTTTTTTCCAAAAGAAAAATCTATAGACAACCACACAAAAGAGTCTGTAAAAAAACACAATATAACATTGTTAGATACACCAATTAAATCATTAGATGGAAATACACCTAAAGATGCATTTATTACAGTTTATGGTAAAGATTTATATAATAAAATTTTTGATATTGTCAATGACGAACGTAAGTGAGTTCATCTTGATCATTGACAATAATTACTATTTAAAATATTCAAACAAATAAAGTTATTCTTTATTTGTTATCAATAATATAAATACTACAAAGAAACGGAAATAAGTTTAAAAAACGGAAATAACCTCCGTATTTTCGTCGTGGAATAATTTATATAATTATCGACTAAGAATACATCTTTTATCAAATTTATTTCCTTTTGTCTCTATAAAAACGGCATTAAATCTAAAAAAGAAGAAAGTTCGTAAAAAAAAAACGAACTTTAGTCTAAAAATTTACGAAAAAATCTGCTTTTTTGTTATTTTTATTAGTTTTCTTAGTTAATATATCAGATGACCTAGTCCATTAAAGGACTAGGTCTCTTTTTATTTTTCTAATTCATCTATTATTTGATAAATATCTGAGTGGGGATTAGCTTCAACTGATTGAATATCTCTATTATTTTCTTTTTGATATTTTTCCAATTTTTTAGCATTATCATATGCTTCTTTAGTTTTATCAACAATAATTGGATACATATTATAATTCTTAGTATATTTTGGAAAATGCTCTTTTAATCTTTTTATTACTGCATCACTATTCATGTTAGCAGTCGTATATTCATAATGTAATAAAAACCACGTTTCTATACAAGGTGAAGATGTAATTACGACTACACTATTATTTTGTGCTAATTTTATTGCTTCTTTTATTTGAGTGTTTTTACTAGGATTAACATCTGTATCAAATATACAAAATGCTCTATCATCATCTTCTAATACTAATCTTAATTCTTTCGCTTTATCTATTGTTTGTTTAACTAAATTTACTGGATCTGTTTCATTACCAGGAACTACTTTAATTGTATAATTTTTATCTATACCTTTAAAGCTATCAAAATAATTTTTTTCAGTTTTATTTTTACCTTCATAAGCTACTAATATTACTCTTTTTGATCTACGGTCATTTCTATTTCTTTGTCTATCTCTACTGCTCATATTTACTCTTTGAAGTCATCGAAATTATTTACTAAGAATGGCACAGCACCATATCTTCCCAATAAATAACCCTTCTCAACATTTTCAGATTTTCTTATAGAGAAGTCATCTAAAGCATATAATGTACTTTCTCCATTTTCTGGATTCTTTTCCGTAAACCATATTTGATCTCTTCTTAGTAACTCTAAATCTAATAAATTAGTATCATGTGTATTAAATATTAACTGAGCATTATTTTTGTTCAAATCTGTATCATTAAATAATTCAACTATATATTTGACAATATATGGGTGCAAGCTTTTATCAAACTCATCAATTAATAATACTTTACCATTATCAATTACATCTTTAATAACTGGTATAAATGAAAATATTACTTGTGTACCTAATGATTCTTCCGAAATATCAAAATCATATTTATCACCATTTGCAATATGAGTTGTATTTACTTTAAACATAGGTGTATTTGTTGGTATAAATGGTCTCATAATATCAGGTAATGTACTAATTAATTCATCCGTCATTTTTTCTTGTATAACCTTATAACCTTTAATATTAAAATCTGCTTTTTCTAAAAATTTAAGTGCAAATTTTTCTAAAGTTTTATCCTTATCATTATAATACATATTATAAGAATAATTATTTAATTGTTCATATGACATTACTACGCCTAGTTTCTCAGTTAAAAAATCAAATGCTGGTTTTGTTTTTTCAAAATTCCAATTAGTTGCTGTTGTTATAAAAAATTTATTGGCAGTATTCTTTTCTTTAACATCATTTAAAAATTTTTCATCACTTACATTAAATGAATATTCATTGATATTTTCTCTATTAAATATTTTAACTGGTCTGCCATTTGGATAATACATTAAATATTCTTTATAAATATTTTTAGCATCTGCTTCAAACCCATATATATACCTTACACCATCAATTAAAAATTTTATTTCAAACTCACTTGGCTTCTTTATAGTTTCTTTATCTAACTTAAATGGTATTATTGGTAACAAAACATTTGGATTAATAAAATTTGATTGTCTTATCATATTACTTATTAAAGCTAATATTTTAAATAAATTACTTTTACCAGATGCGTTTGCACCATATAATGCAGTCATCTTTAATAGCTTTTCATTTCCTATACTTGTAAAATTATCTTCCAAAGTATTGTCTGAAGATGCAATCATTGAAAAAGTATTTTTTTCTTTAAATGATAAAAAATTTGTAATGCTAAATTCTATTAACATATAAATCATCTCCTCTTTGTATATATTATATGCATATTTTTGAATAAAAATCAATTTTTTAACAATTATTATTAACTTTTTGTATTTTTTTTGCAATTTTTGCATTTTATTTAGCTATTTTTACCAGCTAGTAATCTAATAAATAATTAACTTCAGAAAGAAAATTATCTATTTTATCTATTAAATCATTATCTAAATAAACATGCTTGCAATCTTTTATTAATCCATGTTCATCTTTTGGTAATTCATCTCTTGCTTTTTCAAACTCAGTATAAGTATATAATTTGCCATTACATAAGATTCTTACATTATTATCATATCCTTTATACAATTCTCTATGCCAGTTCTTTATATCATCTAAAACTGATAGTATTTTATGTCTAGAAGCCACTATTTCCATTTCTCTAGAACTTTCAGTCTCAAATACGTATTTATCATTCATCTTTTTTATCCTCCTTTTCTACTTCAGATAATTCTTCATAATCTTCTTCATATCCTATTCTTCTTAAATAATCTTTTCCACCATCAACTGCAACTGCACCACATTTGCAAGATTTAAAATCATGTCTATAAGTAGATTCAATAACATCTCCACATTTTTTACATTTAATTTTATTAACTATTATCTTATTCATAAAACCACTCCAATAAATCCATTACTTCTTTTTTAATACCAATTTTATCTGCATACTTAGAAAGTTTAACAAGATCTTTATCTTTTCTCTTAATATATTCTCTTAGACTATATTTAATACGTTCATTATCCATTCTTTTTTTAGACCTTATAATATCACATATACATCTTTCAATATCATACACTCTAACAATATTTCCAAATGGTGTTTTGACTTCTGTTAATCCTAATTCATATATATCATCAGAAACATAAAACACATTATGATTTTTCAACTTAACACTATTATAATTTTTCTTAACAGTTACATCATATTTACTATCAGGAGCTTCTATAGAAAGTCCATGAAAGTATAATGCAGTCATATGAGAATATATAATACCTGGCAAATTCAAATTAAGTACATAATAAGAATCTGGAAATTTATTAACATCAAGATATATTCCATTATCAAGTTTTTCTATTATTCCTCTATCTAACATAATATTAAGGTACATTCTATGAATACCTAATTCAGTTAATTGCTTAGATGTAATGTATCCATTATTAATCTTCATAAGTTCTTGTATTATCTCAATATTACTTTGATCTTTAAACTCTTTTATAGTCATCTTTTCCATATACATTCCCCTTTTGACTTTTACATCTTTATTTTATATTTTATCAGTATAAATGTCAATATCATTATAAAAATAAAATACTAATAATTTATATAAAAATTAGTATTTTTTTTAAATTTACGTACCTAGCTTAGTACCTAAAAATATTTAATAGGCTTCAAATCCTTTAAAACAAACAAAAATGAGGCCTTTCGGCCTCTTCAGGGGGTTTCGGTAAGTATATCTACACAAAAAACAGTAGATTATACTTCATGATAAATAGTAAAAGCTACCTATCATGTAACTCAATAATAACTAAAAAATTCTAAGATGTCAATTTTATTTCCGAAACTTTCCACTTCTTTACACTTAACTATGTATAATTGATTCAATAATTTTCATCTTTAATTGTTTTTCTTCTTCTGTCTTTTTTAATAAATACTGATAAGAATCTTCTCTTGCTCTTAAAAGAATAGAATAATCATTCTTTATATTAGCTATTTTAAAAGACATATCACCACTTTGTTTAGTACCAAATAAATCACCATGACCTCTTAGTTTAAAGTCTTCTTCACTTATTTCAAACCCATCAGTAGTCTTTTCCATAATATGAAGTCTTTCAGTATCTTGATTACTTATTAAAACACAATGTGACTGTAGATCATTCCTTCCTACTCTTCCTCTTAACTGATGAAGAGTTGAAAGTCCAAATCTATTAGCATCAAAGATAACCATCATAGTAGCATTAGGAACATCTACTCCTACTTCAATAACAGTTGTACTAATTAGTATTTGACACTTATTAAGAAGAAAGTCATTCATAACTTTATCTTTAGCTGCTGTAGCCATCTTACCATGAACTAGCCCTATCTTATATTTACTACCAAAAGCGACTGTTAATTTATCTTTAAGTTCATTAACATTAGTTAAATCACTATTTTCACTTTCTTCTATCAAAGGTGCTATTACATATATCTGATGATCTTGTTTTAACTCTTCATACATCATGGCTAAAACATCTTTCATCTCAGCCTCATTCTTTAGCACTGTATGAATCTTCTTTCTACCCTTTGGTCTTGTCTTAATAGTAGATACATCCATATCACCAAAGATTGTTAAAGCATAAGTTCTAGGTATGGGAGTAGCACTCATATATAATGTATCTGGTTTCTTACCCTTATTTTCTAAATTAGCTCGTTGATTAACACCAAATCTATGTTGCTCATCAGTAATAACTAATCCTAGATTGTTATACTCTACTTCTTCTTGAATTAAAGAATGAGTCCCAATAATTACATCTATATCATTATTAGCAAGGCTTGTTAAAATCTTATCTTTATCCTTCTTACTAGTTGATCCTGTTAATAAAGCAATATTTATATCAGTATCTTTAAAGATATCTTTCATATTATTATAATGCTGGGTAGCAAGTATCTCAGTAGGAGCCATTAAAGCACTCTGATATCCTGCTAGATAGTTAGCATAGATAGCAAGAAAAGAAACAATTGTCTTACCACTACCAACATCACCTTGTAATAATCTATTCATCTTTCCTTCACTAGTTAGGTCCTTTACAATATCAGAAACTGCTTTTTCCTGATCGGTTGTGAGTTCAAAAGGAAGTGTTTTAATAAAGTCTTCTACTTTCTTAGTATCTATTTCTTTTTTTATACCAGAATTTTTATTCTTATTTTCCATTTTTAAATAGTTAATCTTAAACATAAAAGAAAATAACTCTTCATACTTAAGTCTATTCTTCGCTTCCTCTAACTTTTCAAGAGAAGGTGGATTATGTACTATATTTAAAGCCGTTCTTTTATTAACAAAATTATACTTTTCTTGATACTCTAAAGGGATAAAATCTGTTATTTCTTTATAATTACCTAGTAAAGCCATATTTATATAAGTAGACATATTTTTATTAGTGAGACCACTAGTTAAATGATAAACTGGTTCTATCTTAATCTTCGCTGATAATGTCTCTAATTTTATATCAGATGCTGTAATAACATTCTTTCTCTTATCAAATTTACCTATTACTGTAACACCAGTACCTACTGCTAAATGACTTTTTAGAAATGCTCTATTAAATATAGATATACCAACTACTCCTGATGAAGTAACTAATCTAAAGTTCATTTTATTAAGTCCTGCTTTAAACCTAACTAAGATTGGACTACTTTCTATTCTTCCATCTATAATAATATGATCACCATCTACTGTATCAGTAAGTGATCCTCTTTTCAAAATATCATAACGAAATGGATAATGGGTTACCAAATCATCTACTGTGGTAATCCCTATTTTATTTAAAAGGACTAAAGACCTTGGTCCTATCCCTCTAACATCATTTAATGCCACAACTACCACCTCTTCTTCTGCCTGATATTATATCACATTTTTAGGACTTTTTGAAGATGAAAAAGCATAAAATATTATAAGGAGGCTTAATGAAATTAATTATTGATGACATGATAGATGCTAATGAGAATCTTCTTTTAACTAATAAATTTATTACTGGCTTTAGACTTAAACTTGCTCTTACTAGTGATAATATTGTTATCGTATTACCTAGTAAAATAGATATTTCTCTTACTAATTTAACCTTTAAAGAGATAAAAAAGATGAATCAGAATCTATATACTCTTAAAGAGACATTAGAGATATTTAAGAATTATCAAAAAGAACTTATCTTAACTATTTCTAGGTTAGAGGATAAGACTAATCTATTTATTGATTTAATTCTAGTAGAAATACAAAAGTATAGCAATTTAAATTTTTCTTTTGAAACTAGTGATGGTACTGTTTATAAATATTTAAAGAATACTAGTTATCCTAGTTATCTAATTACAAGTGACAATAGAGATAAAGTCATAATAAAAAGAAAAGGTAAGAATTATTTCTTTAATAAAGTATCTAGTATAACTAACCTTTATAAATTATTAAATAATCATTCTAACTCTTTTCCTTTATATATTATAATTCAAGAAAATATGAAAAAGTCTTTACTTTTTAACACATCATTGCTCCGTCTACTTGAAGAATAGTTCCTGTTACATAGCTTGCTTTATCACTTGCTAAGAATAGTATGGCATTAGCTATATCTTTAGGTTCACCTATTCTCCCTAATGGTATCATAGCAATTAAAGGTTTAATCATTTCATCTGGTAAATTTTTAACCATATCAGTATTAGTTATACCAGGTGCTACAGCATTTACTCTTATTTTCTTTTTACCTAACTCTCTTGCTAAACTCTTAGTTAAACCGTTAACAGCAAACTTACTAGTTGGATATAGACAGCCACTAGATTGACCATAAAAGCTTACCATAGAACTGACATTTACAATTGATGGATTATCTCCTGTCATGTATGGAATAACTGCTTTAGAAGTATCAAATACACCTTTTATATTAAGATTAATAATCTTATCGCATTCTTCTTCTGTATAGCTTGTTATAGGTGTACTTGAAGACACTCCAGCATTATTTACTAAAATATCAATTTTACCATATTTAGTAGCTATTTCTTTAGCTACTTTTTCCATTTCTTCTAGATTAGCTAAATCAGTAAAATATCCTTCTACTTTATATTCATTATTTTTTTCTTTTAAAGAATTAATTGCTTTTGTAACACTTTCTTCACGTGATCCGAAAAGTATTACTCTTGCTCCTTCTTTTAGAAATTCTTCTACAGTAGTGTAACCAATACCTCTAGTACCTCCGGTTACTAAAACTACTTTTTCATTAAACATTATTATCATCACCTTCCATTTTAATTATAACAAGAGATAGTACTTATAGGTAAATAATCTTTGAAAGATGACACAATTTGACAAAAAAATAAGATACCAAGAGTATCTTTTATATTTATAATTTAAATTCTCGAATGGTGGTTCCAGGTGGAATCGAACCACCGACACAAGGATTTTCAGTCCTTTGCTCTACCGACTGAGCTATGAAACCAAATAATGGCGGTTCCGACGGGGCTCGAACCCGCGATCTTCTGCGTGACAGGCAGACGTGTTAACCAGCTGCACCACGGAACCATTATGGTTGCGGGAGGAGGACTCGAACCTCCGACCTCTGGGTTATGAGCCCAACGAGCTACCAACTGCTCCATCCCGCGATATTAATATATAAATTTAAGTGGCGGAGGAAAAGGGATTCGAACCCCTGCGCCGCTTGCGCGACCTCCCGGTTTTCAAGACCGGTCCCTTCAACCAGACTTGGGTATTCCTCCAAATAAGTGGTGCCTAAGGCCGGACTTGAACCGGCACGAAGTATGACCTTCGCAGGATTTTAAGTCCTGTGCGTCTACCAATTCCGCCACTCAGGCACATCATGGTGACCCGCATGAGATTCGAACTCATGACCCTTTGATTAAAAGTCAAATGCTCTACCGACTGAGCTAGCGGATCAAATATTTAAAAATGGTTGCCTCGGTTAGATTCGAACTAACGCATGTCAGAGTCAAAGTCTGATGCCTTACCACTTGGCTACGAGGCAATAACTAAGATGGTGGAGAGAGATGGATTCGAACCATCGAACCCGAAGGAACAGATTTACAGTCTGTCGCGTTTAGCCACTTCGCTACCTCTCCGACTATAAATAATAAAATGGTGCCGAAACCAGGAATCGAACCCGGAACCTACTGATTACAAATCAGTTGCTCTACCTATTGAGCTATTTCGGCATCTTAATGGTGGGCGATATAGGACTCGAACCTATGACCCCCTGCTTGTAAGGCAGGTGCTCTAACCAACTGAGCTAATCGCCCAAGTAACCACTTGACGAAATTAAATATACCAATTTATTTAACGAATGTCAACACTTTTTCTGATTTTTATTATATTTTTTTCTCTTTTAGTGATTTTTCTAGAAAAATAGCTAAATTTTTAAATCCTGATGGTGTTTCTTTTATCTCGCTTCCCCTATTTTTAGTAATACGATAATCAAGATCAATAGTACTTAAGGAGTAATGATTATCTTTTTCTTCTCTTACTATTCTTACTCTTATTAGTTCACCAATAGTAGCATAATCATTAACGTTTTCTATATATTTGTTAGAGATTTCTGAAATATGAATTAAACCGCTTGTATTATTATCTAGCTGAACAAAAATTCCATACTCTTTAATACCAGTGACATAACCCAGTACAACAGAACCTATCTTGTACTTTTCATGCATCACTTCTCACCACAAATAGATTATAGCATAATTTTCTCTTTACGAAAAGAAAAAATTTTTTTATAATGTTCTTGGTGAGAAAAAATGAACGATGAACAAATAGAAGCTAAAGTAAGAGAAATCATAGATGAGTTACGTCCCTTTCTAGTAAGTGATGGAGGAACTCTTGACTTTGTAAGTTATAAAGATGGTATTGTCTATGTCAGTTTAGGAGGAGCCTGTGCTGATTGTGACTTCTTAGACGTTACTTTAAAAGATGGGATTGAACAAATGATAATGAACGAAATAGAAGAAGTTAAAGAAGTTAGAAATATTAATGAAGAAAATTAAGATTTTCTAAAAAGTCTATTTGAATTAAAAAACCACTTTCTCTTAAAAGATTATAAAGATAAAATAAGAAATCTTCATAGTCTTTTATTTTGTCTAAAATAGTAATTATTTTATCTTCATTTTCTATTCCATTGATAATATCTTCATAGCAATCAAAATAAAAACTTGGAAACAATACTCTAGCCATTAATAAATGTCTTTGATAGGAACTATTTACACTAAGTAATAGTTTTTTTATTTGTTCATCTTGATAGCCATAGAAAAATAGATCTTTTAAATACTCACTTATATCTCTTACTTTATAATCTATAATAAGAGATAACGGATTATAAAAGCTATTTAAATCATCATTTAGATGAATTCTCTTATGACAGATAGTTAAATTATCTTTACTACTACTTTTTATAGTTTTATTAACTTCACTCAAATAACTAATAGCTACTTCAGCATAACCAATAAAGTAGTCAATACTACTATATAGTAAAGGATATTTATCTTTGATATATGGCTTTTGGTATTCAAAGTAATCTATCTTCCTACACCATAAATTATACCAGTCGCTTCTATTAAGTATTAGGTAATTATTATAATTAATATAAGTATCTTTAACTAAATCTTCTACTGTTATTCTTCTATTATGAAAGTTGTAACAAACAAGAATATAGTTTTTACCATCTATTAGTGATAAATAATTATTAAAAATATTATCTATAATTAAGGATGGATAATTATAAAAAACTAGACTTTTATTTAAATTAACTTGTTCTTTTACTTTCTGTTCCTGATTAGTTATTAAATAAAGAATATATAATTTATCATTCAAATAGAATTTATAATTTATTCCATCTTTTATAATTTCTGTTGGATAAAGGTGATAATAATAATTAAGAAAGTTTCTAATTTTAATCACCTCTACTTAATATTATGAAATATCACAAAAAAAGAGTACTATTTTTAGTACCCTATCTTCTTTTGCTTGGTTGTGCATTAAATTTAGCAAAAAAATCATCATGTTTTACATCAAAAGGTTCTATTTGCGAATAAGCGTTTGTTGAAACTTCTGCTACATTCATAGATGTATTAAACATTTGTAATTGTCTTCTTGCCTCTTCTAATTTTTCTTTTTCTTTTTGTAAACTAGAATCAACTTTAGAAGTTTCTGATTGTAAAACTACACGTTCAGACTGAAGCTTTTCTTTTTCTTGTGCTACTTTGGTCTGATTCTCTTTTTCAATTCTAAGTGTTTCCTGATATTTTCTTGCCTCTTCTTCCTCTTCTAAAGCTGCTCTTCTATTTTCTTCTATTTGTCTTTGGTATTTCAAAGCTTTTTCCACTTTTTGATTTAATTCTTCAATTGCTTTTTGTTCTTCTCTTTTTCTTTCTATTTCCTTTCTCATTTCTGCAATTAATCTTTTACTCTCAGAAAGTTCATTTTCCTCTTGTTCACGTGCTTGCTTTTCAGCTTCATATTTCTTTCTTGCCTCTTCTTTAGCTTGACGTTTTCTTTCTATTTCATTAATTGACTCATCTAATTTAGCTCGTAAATCCACTACATTTGGAACAGATGATTCACCAATTTCTACATATTCATTATTTGATAAAGGTTTATTAAACACCAAGTTTTCCTTGTTTTTTGTCAATCTATCTGTAAGACTAACTATATCGTCGTCCGCTAACATCTTATCATAATCAGCATTTTTTCTACTATCATTCTTGCCTATATAACCAGTACTAGAAATAGTAGGGCTTCCATCAAAAATACTAGTATTATTTGTCAAATTAGAAAAAATTGGTTTTCCACCATTTAAAACTTCGTCTAATTGTTTATTTTCAAGTGATTTTGATTCTTTTTCTTTTACTTTGCCTTTATTAAGCACTTGTCCTAAGCTTTCATTGTCTAATTTGTCATGTGATTTTCCTGAACTAACATTATTAAAGAAATCATCTAATTTCTTTTCTTTATTTTCACTATAATTTGAATTTCTTATAACATCATCTATTGTTTCTTCTTTTTTATCAAAACTACTAGCATATTTTTCCACTTCTTTGTCATCAGTATTACTTAAAGCTTCATATACAGCTTGCCTGATATTATCTTGTTCTGCTTTAGAAACTTCAACATCCCTTTTAATAGGTTTTGGCATACCTGAAAATTCAGTTTTAGCGGTAGAAAAAACATCATTCATTTGCTTATATGCATCTACCATATCAATCATAGTTTTTTGTTTATGTTTTTTTATAATACCATTAGCAAATAATATTTTAATATTAGTACTAGGAATTTTCAAACTACGTTTCCCACGTCCTATTACTCTTTTATAATTTTTATCAAACAATGCCATTTTTTCTTCTAATAAAGTTATATTAGAATCAAGATATTCCTTAAATGCCATTTTATCATCAAGGGTCATGTCAGTTTTTCTTAAACCAACTTCTGCTAAATTTCTTGCCTCTTTTGCTTGTTTTAACATATTACCTAGAAAATATCTTTCTATCTTACCTATAACCATAAAAGTCAAAGCTTGTAATTTAAGTTTTGTTGGAGAGGCTTTGGCAACTGTCTCACTTGGACTATCAACAAGTCTTATACCAAGTTCTTCCATCTCTTTTATTTTCTTTTCTTCTTCACTCATAATTTATGCCTCCAACCATTATTGCGATAATTTGCGTAATACGTCTTTTACCCTATTCCATTCTTCTTCATTATCTACTCCATATAATTGTGGAGTTTCACCATTTCTTTCAATACGTGATACATAAACAGTAACATTACCATTTGCATCTTTTTCATTCTTTGTATAAACTACATATTCTTTTTTTGTATCTTTAAATTCAAATGCAATAACAACTTCTACTTCATCAATAGAACCATCTTCTTGCACAATTGACATAATTTTTTTATTGTCATTTTCCATAGATATTCTTCCTCCCTCGCTATTCTACAACATAATATTATCACAAAAAAACAAAAATAGAAAGTATTTTTTCCATTCTTGTTAACTAATTAGCAGTTTTTATTTTTTTTAATAAGAAATAATGGCACCCATAAGCACAATATTTTTTAATATAATCATCTAAATCTTTAATATCATTTATAGAATTTCTATTTCTATTATTACTATTATAATAGCCTTTTAGTCTCAATTTATCATAAGCATAATCACCAAAAATATAGTCATAAGGTTCAAAATAATCAGTTAACAAAGTATCAACTAATTCTTTATCAAAATATTTTTCGCCTTTAACTATTTCATATTTATTATTAAAAAAATCTATCATACTTTTTCCTCTTTCTTATTATATTCTAACTTATATTAGAGTTTTTTTCTAGTCCTCCTTGATAATAAAGTGGTACTTTTCCTTGAATAAGTTCTGTAACCAGTGGTATATTGGATGATACTTTTATTTCTTTAGATGTATGAGGAAGAGTTACTTGTTCTGTTATTTCTACTATAATAAATAGTTCAACTAAGGCATTATTAAAACCATAAGAATTTACTTTCACCTCTAAATTACTCTTAACACTTCCTACAAAAGAAAACCTAATAGGAATAGACATAGTAGTATTTATAAGTAAAGAATTACCTGTTAGACTTCCTATTGGTATATCACAAACTATTCCATTTTTTAGATAGATATAGTTTTTACCTTTAAGTCCATCAGATAATGAAATATTTTTAGTATCTCCTCTTTCTATTTCAAGTAATCTATCAGTAACATTCTTATTTATTTTATTTAAAATAGCATTAACTTCTTTAGAATTGTAATCAATGAATTCTATTTCCTTAGAATCATTCTTAACTATCTTATATAAGTCTTCTTTAGTAAAATCATAGTTTCTAATTACATCATTTAAAATAGTAGTTGCTACTCTTTTAGTTTCAATAGATGCATAACTAGTTATTGATTCTTCTAAATGTTTACCAGCTTTAAAGATAATAATTATTGTTAATATAAATGAGAAGAAAATAGTTCCTAATAAAAAAGAAATGGGATTAGATTTCTTTCTTCTCTTTAAATGTAGTCTTCTGGAATTCATTCTAATCTTACCAGGATAACATCTTCTCCTATCCTTTCAATATTCTTCCAAGATATTTCTTCTTCCACCCCTCTATTCATGAAAGATAGCATTTTCTTATTAGGCTCTACTACTAAAGAAACAATAGCACCACTTATTTGATCTATTTTAACATCAATTATATTACCTACATTTCTACCATCCATGGTATTTACTATATCTTTATTTTGTAAATCTGATAATCTCACTATTATCACCTATTTATTTTTATGTAAAAAAAAGAAATACTATTCTATTTTAGTATTCTCTTTAACTGTTTAACAGCATTTTTTTCAAGTCTTGATACTTGAGCCTGACTAATAGCTAAGTCTTCTGCTACCTCCATTTGGGTTTTACCAATAATGAATCTCTCCTCTAATATTTGTTGACATCTATCAGATAACATGGTAATAGCATCATTAGTAGCTAGACGGTTTTCCATCTCACTTCCTGTTTGTCTTTTATCTTCTATTTGATCATATAAATAGATAGTATCTCCTCCATCACTATAGATTGGTTCAAACATAGAGACTGGATCTTTCAATGACTCTAAGGCATTTACTACATCGTAAGTTGTACAATCTAGCTTTTTACTTATCTCTTCACAAGATGGTTCTTTACCATTAGTTAAAACATATTCTTCTTTATATTTTAAGGCTTTATATGCTAAATCCTTAGTAGAGCGACTTACTCTTATACTATTATTATCTCTTAAATAACGTCTAATCTCTCCAATAATCATCGGAATAGCGTTCGACTGGTCTAAATTTCTTATA
>FR901049.1 GCA_000438295.1 Clostridium sp. CAG:451 | reverse complement strand
AGTTCGGTGAAGCAGAAAAGCCTTACCGTGAGGTAAGGCTGCTGAAAAAATTATTTTCAGTTTTGTTCTTTGATAATAAAACAAGTGTATTGTATAATATAGACAAAAAAGGAGGTATTATGTCAAGAATCATTTTTCATATAGATGTTAATAATGCTTTTTTATCATGGACAGCTGTTTATTTATTAAAAAAAGGATACAAAAAGGATATTAGAAAGATTCCATCCGTTATTGGTGGGGATGAAAAGCAAAGAAAAGGGATAGTGCTTGCTAAAAGTCCTGTTGCTAAGAAATATGGAATCGTTACAGCAGAGACTTTGTATAGTGCAAGAAAAAAGTGTGGTTGGATAGAAATTTTTCCACCTAACTATCCTTTTTATGTAGAACAGTCTAAAAAACTATATGATTATTTAGCTAGTTATACTCCTAACATTGAACAATATTCAATAGATGAATGTTTTTTAGATATGACAGGTACCTCTTTACTTTATGGTAATAATTATGTAAAACTTGCTTATAAAATAAAGAATGATATTAGAGAAAAATATGGTTTTACAGTAAATATTGGAATTGGTGAAAATAAGCTTTGTGCTAAAATGGCCAGTGACTTTGAAAAACCAGATAGAGTTCATACTCTCTATATGAATGAAATTGAAACTAAGATGTGGTCCCTTCCCGTAAATGATTTATTTATGTTAGGAAGAAGTTCTGCTAGAAGGTTAGAAGAGCTGGGAATAAGAACAATAGGAGATTTAGCTAAATGTTCACCTACCTTTTTAAAGAAACACTTTAAAAAACAGGGTGATTATTTTCTAGAAGCTTCTAGAGGAATTGATTATTCACCTGTTGTTCCTAAAAGTGATAAAAATAAATGTATTAGTATTTCTAGAACTCTGCCATATGACTATACAAAGAAAGAAGAATTAGAAAAAGTTTTATTTGATGAAGTAGAAAGTGTTACCTTTGATCTTAGAAGAAAAAATCTTTATGCTAGGGCAGTTGCTATTACATATAGAAATTTTCTATTTAAAAATTACTCCCACCAAATGACTATGGATAATTCGACTAATTCAACTGCTGATATATATAATCAAGTATTAATTTTACTTTCAAGAAGTTGGCGGGAAGAGCCTATTAGAAATATAGGTATTAGACTTTCGGACTTAACAGATGAAAAAAAAGAACAGATGTCAATTTTTGATAATATGGAAAAAAAAGAAGTTAGTGAAGTTGAAAAGGTAATGGATGAAATTATAAATAAATTTGGAAGGGATAGTGTAAAATTTGCTAGTAAAACTACTAAAAAAATTAAAAATTAGCGGCTTTACACTTTTTTTAGAAAAAATATTCACAAAAAATCAATTTTTTAAGGAAAAATTGCTTGTTTTTATAGAAATAGTATGTTAAAATTAAATACGTGTGACTGCTTAGATGTGAGAGGTTGCCGATACGCCAGGTTAAGTTGACAATGGAAATCGGGTTATTCGCACGGAGCAAGTCTATACTAGATATAGGCGAAGGGAGGAAGTTACTATGTCAACAGAAAAAGTTCGCATCAAGTTAAAGGCTTATGATCACAGAGTGCTTGACGATGCTGTAACAAGAATTGTAGAAACTGTCAAAAGAAGTGGAGGAGAGGTTGTTGGACCTGTACCATTACCTACTGAAATTGAAAAGTTTACAATCTTAAGAGCTGTTCACAAATATAAAGATAGTCGTGAACAATTCGAAATGCGTACACACAAACGTTTAATTGATATCAAAAATCCTAATAAGGATGCAATTGAAGCTTTAAAACGTTTAGATTTACCAAGTGGTGTAGACATTCAAATCAAAATGATTTAATAGGAGGAAAAAATGAAAGGAATCTTAGGAAAAAAAGTCGGAATGACACAAGTTTTCACAACAGAAGGAAAATTAATTCCTGTAACTGTTGTTTCTGTTGAGCCTAATGTTGTAACTCAAATTAAGACAACAGAAAAAGAAGGTTATGATGCAATTCAATTAGGGTTTGATACTATTACTGAAAAAAGAAGTAATAAACCAGAAATTGGTCATGCCAAAAAAGCTAATACAGAACCTAAGCGCTTCTTAAAAGAAATCAGGGGCGTTGATACAAATGATTATACTTTAGGTCAAGTAATTGATGCTTCAATTTTTGAAGCTGGAGAAATAGTTGATGTAACAGGTATCAGCAAAGGAAAAGGTTTCCAAGGTGTTATCAAACGTTATAATCAATCTCGTGGACCTATGGGACACGGTTCTCAATACCATCGTGGAGTTGGTTCTTTAGGTACAATGAGACCAATGCATGTATTAAAAGGTAAAAAGTTACCTGGACAAATGGGTAATGTAAAATCTACTGTTCAAAATCTTGAAATCGTTGCAGTTGATTTAGAAAATAACATTATCTTAATTAAAGGAAACGTACCTGGACCAAAAAAAGGTCTTGTTCAAATCAGAACAGCCGTTAAAAAGCCAAGTCAAAAAAATGATGCAGCTGACTTAATTACTTATCAAAAGGAATCTAATGAAGTTATCGAAGAAGCTGTAGAAGCACCAGTTGAACAAGTAGAAGAAAAGTCAGAATAATCATCACAAAATAAAAGAAAGTGATTGAAGGAGGAAAAAGCATGAAAAAGGTAAAACTTATAAACCTTAAGGGTGAAGAAGTTAAAGAATTAAAAGTAAATGAAATTTTTGATATTACCCCAAATGATAAAGTATTATATGATGCGATTATTCTTCAACAAGCATCATTACGTCAGGGGACACACTCTACTAAAACTCGTAGTGAAGTAAGAGGTGGAGGAAGAAAACCATGGAAGCAAAAAGGTACAGGACATGCCCGTCAAGGTTCTATTAGAGCTGTTCAATGGGTAGGTGGTGGACGTTATGGAACACCAGTACCACGTGACTATAGTAAAAAACAAAATCGTAAAGAACGTCGTTTGGCTTTAAAAAGTGCATTTGCTCATAAATTCTTAGATGGAGAAGTTATAGTAATTGAAGAATTAGTTTTTGGAACACCTAAAACTAAAGAAATGGCAACTTTACTAAAAAATATGAAAGTTGAAGATAAAAAAGTATTATTTGTTGTAGACCAATTTGAAGAAAACGTAATATTAGCTTCAAGAAATTTACAAAACGTTGCTTTAATTTCTAGTGATGAAGTAAATGTTCTTGATATTGTAAATAGTGACGTTATGGTTATGACAGAAAAAGCTCTTAAAGACGTAGAGGAGGTGCTTAAATAATGGATACTAAGTATTTAGAAATTATTAAAGCTCCAGTTATTACTGAAAAAAGTGGAGTTATAGCACAAAATGGAAAATATGTTTTCAAAGTTGATTCTAGAGCTAATAAAATAGAAATTAAACAAGCTATTGAAAAAATATTTAATGTTCATGTTAAAGAAATTAGAACAATTAACGTAAAACCTAAGAAAAGAAGAGTTGGACGCTATACTGGTCTTACAAATCGTTGTAAGAAAGCTATTGTTAAGTTAGCTGAAGGCGAAGAAATTAATCTTGGTTAGAAGGAGGAAATAAGTTATGGCAATTAAAAAGTTTAGACCTACTACACCAGGACAAAGAAATAAAAGTACTCTTGTCAATGAAGAAATAACAAAAAGTACACCAGAAAAAAGTTTAGTTGTAACACTTAACAAAAAGGCTGGTCGTAACAATCAAGGTAAAATAACTGTTCGTCATCAAGGCGGAGGAGTTAAAAGAAAATACCGTATCATTGATTTCAAGAGAAATAAATTTGATGTTGAAGGTGTTGTAGCAAGTATTGAATATGATCCAAATCGTAGTGCTAACATTGCATTAATTAATTATTTAGATGGTGAAAAAAGATATATTATTGCACCTAAGGGATTAAAAGTAGGAGATAAAATCGTAGCTGGTTCTAATGCTGACATTAAAACTGGTAACGCCTTACCTATAATGAATATACCTGTAGGTACAGTTATTCATAATATCGAACTTCGTCCAGGAAAAGGTGGAAGTTTGGCACGTAGTGCTGGAAGTTCTGCACAAATCCTTGGTCGTGAAGGAAATTATGTAATGATTCGTTTATCAAGTGGAGAACAAAGACGTGTACTTGGAACTTGTATGGCAACTATTGGTGTAGTTGGTAATGAAGATTCTAATCTAGTAAAGCTTGGAAAAGCTGGAAGAAAACGTCATATGGGAATTCGTCCAACAGTTCGTGGTTCTGTTATGAATCCAAACGATCACCCTCATGGTGGTGGAGAAGGAAGAGCACCTATTGGTCGTAAAGGACCTGTTACTCCTTGGGGTAAACCTGCTCTTGGATATAAAACAAGAAATAATAAACGTACGGATAAATTTATTGTTCGTCGTCGTGGAAGTAAATAGGGAGGAAAATAATGGCAAGAAGTTCAAAGAAAAAACCTTATGTTTTTGATAGATTATTAAAAAAGGTAAAAGAATTAAACAAAAGTGGTAAAAAAGAAGTAATTAAAACTTGGTCACGCTGTTCTACTATTTATCCTGATTTTATTGGTCATACATTTGCTGTACACAATGGACGTGAATTTATTCCTGTTTATGTTACAGAAGATATGGTTGGACACAAATTAGGTGAGTTTGCACTAACTCGTAAATTTGGTGGACACGGAAGCGACAAGAAGAATTAGAAGACAAGGGAGGAAATTTAGATGGAAGAGATAAAACAAGCACAAGCGATTGCTAAAATGCAAAGGATTTCTCCAATCAAGGCACGTCTTGTAGTTGATATGATTCGTGGTAAAAAAGTTAATGAAGCCCTTGCAATTTTAAGTAATACTAATAAAAAAGCAGCCGTTATGGTAAAAAATACATTAAATTCAGCTATTGCTAATGCAACTAATAATCATGATATGAAATTAGAAAACTTATATGTAAGTGAAGCAAGAGTTGATGCTGGTCCTGTAATGAAGAGAATTTTATTTGATTCTCGTGGACGTATCGGTCATAAAGATAAGAGAACTAGTCACATTGTTATTAAAGTGGCAGAAAAATAATAAGGAGGAGAAAAAATGGGACAAAAAGTTGATCCAATTGGACTAAGACTTGGAATCAATAAAGATTGGGAAGCAAAATGGTATGCTTCAAAAACTGACTTCTCAAAAGTTTTAGCTAACGATCTTAAAATTCGTGAATATATCAAAAAGAATTTAAAGAATGCAGGAATTGCAAAAGTTGAAATTGATCGTACTAATAAGAAATGTGAAGTTACCATTCATACCTCTAAACCTGGTGTTATCATTGGACGCGGAGGAGAAGAAATTACAAAGCTTAGAAAAGATATGACAAAGGAAATTGGTGAAAATATCAATGTTTCTATCGTAGATATCAAGAAAGCTGATTTAAATGCTCAACTTGTTGCTGATTCTATAGCAAATCAAATTACTAATCGTGCATCATTCCGTATGGCACAAAAAAGAGCTATTAGAAATGCTATGAAAGCTGGAGCAAAAGGAATTAAAACACAAGTATCTGGACGTTTAGGTGGAGCTGATATGGCTCGTAGTGAACATTATATAGAAGGAACTATTCCACTACATACATTACGTGCTGATGTTGATTATGCTACTAGTGAAGCAGATACAACTTATGGAAAAATCGGAGTTAAAGTTTGGATCTATAAGGGAGAAATCCTAAACAATAAAAAGGCTAAAGGAGGTAATTAATATGTTAATACCATCAAGAACTAAATATCGTCGTGTTCATAGATTACCTTACGAAGGCAAAGCTAAAGGTAATGTAGAACTTCATTTTGGTGAATATGGTCTTATGGCTAAAGAAGGAGCTTGGATTACAGCTAACCAAATTGAAGCAGCTCGTATTGCTATGACACGTTATATGAAACGTGGAGGAAAAGTTTGGATTAATATTTTCCCACACTTACCATTAACTGCTAAAGCTATTGGTACTCGTCAAGGAAAAGGTAAAGGTAGTGTAGATAAGTGGGTTGCAGTTGTTAAAGAAGGAAAGATCATGTTTGAAATTTCTGGAGTATCAGAGCCTGTTGCTCGTGAAGCTTTAAGACTTGCAAGTCATAAATTACCAATTCAATGTAAATTTGTAAAAAAAGAGGAAGGTGGTGTTACGAATGAAGATTAGTGAAATCAGAGAATTATCAAATGAAGAAATTAATGCTAAATTAAAAGAATCTAAAGAAGAACTTTTTAACTTACGTTTTCAACAAGCTACAGGTAATCTAGAAAAACCTTCTCGCATTCGTGATTTAAGACACACCGTTGCTAGATTAAAAACCGTTTTAAGAGAACGTGAATTAAAGGAAGAAGTATAGGAGGGAATTTATGGATAAGAAGAAAAGCCATGAGTTAGTAGGTAAAGTTGTTAGTGCTAGTAATAATAAGACAATTACTGTACTTGTAGAAACACATAAAATGCACCCACTATATCATAAAAGAGTAAAATCATCAAAAAAATATAGTGTTCATGATGAAACAAATAAAGCTAAAGTAGGAGATGTTGTAAGAATCGTTGAGACTAGACCACTTTCTAAAACAAAACATTTCTACTTAAAAGAAATCGTAAAAGAAGCTATAGTATTATAGTAAAAGAAAAAGGAGGATGTAATCGATGTTACAACAGGAAAGTAGATTAAAAGTTGCTGATAACTCTGGTGCACGTGAATTATTAGTAATTCGTGTACTTGGTGGAAGCCATGTTAAGACTGGAAATATTGGTGATGTAGTAGTAGGAACTGTGAAAAATGCTATTCCAAACTCCCCATACCCAAAAGGTAAGGTTGTAAAAGCTGTTATTGTTCGTAGCAAACAAGGTCTAAGACGTGAAGATGGAAGTTATATCAAGTTTGATGACAATGCTTGTGTTATCATTCGTGATGATAAGACTCCTGTAGGAACTCGTATCTTTGGACCAGTAGCACGTGAACTTCGTGAGAAAGATTATATGAAAATAGTATCTCTTGCTAAAGAGGTATTATAAGGAGGTTATTATGAAGTTAAAAGTTGGAGATAAAGTAGAAGTAATTTCTGGTTCTGATAAAGGAAAAACTGGTAAGATTATTAAAACATTAAGAAGCGAGAATAAAGTTATTGTTGAAGGTGTTCACATTGTTAAGAAACATCAAAAGAGTAATGGAAATACAACTGGTGGAATTTTAGAAATAGAAGCACCAATTGATGCAAGTAATGTTATGATAATTGATCCAAAAACTAAAAAGAGAACAAGAATTGGCTATACTAATGATAAAAATAATAAAAAAGTAAGAATTAGTGTCAAGTCAAAAGAGACACTTGATTAGTGTGGAAGGAGGGTATAACGAATGAACCGCCTAAAAGAAAAATACGTAAAAGAAATTGTTCCAAGTTTAATGAACAAATATAATTATAAATCAATTATGGAAGTACCTAAGTTAGATAAGGTAGTTATTAACATGGGTGTTGGTGATGGAGCTAGTAATGCAAAATTATTAGATGCTGCTGTTAGTGATTTAGCTAAAATCTCTGGACAAAAGCCAGTTGTTACAAAAGCTAAGAAGTCAATTGCTGGATTTAAAATCAGAGAAGGTCAAAAAATCGGATGTAAAGTAACTTTAAGAGGAGAAAATATGTATAACTTTGTTGATAAGTTAATTTCTATCTCTCTTCCTCAAGTACGTGACTTCCGTGGTGTTAGTCCTAAGTCATTTGATGGACGTGGAAATTATACTTTAGGTATTAAAGAACAATTAATCTTCTCAGAAATCAATTATGATGAAGTTGTAAAAGTACGTGGTATGGATATAGTATTTGTTACCACTGCAAAGACCAATGAAGAAGCTTATGACTTATTAAATGAACTTGGAATTCCATTTAGAAAGTAATTGGAGGGATAAAATGGCAAAAAAAAGTATGATTGTAAAAAATAATAGAAAGCCAAAATTTAAAGTACGTGAATATACACGTTGTACACGTTGTGGTAGACCTCATGCTGTTATGAGTAAGTTTGGGATCTGTCGTATATGCTTCCGTGAATTGGCTTCAAAAGGACAAATACCAGGCGTTAAGAAATCAAGCTGGTAGAAGGAAGGAGGATAAGAATGGCTGTAGTTACAGACGTAGTTGCGGATATGTTAACTCGTATTCGTAATGCTAATCAAATGCGTTATGAAAAAGTAGTTGTACCTTCATCAAGTGTTAAGGTTGAAATTGCAAGAATCTTAAAAGAAGAAGGATTTATTAAAGACTACAAAGTTGAAAAGAAAGATGATAATGTACAAGGTGAGATTATCCTTACCTTAAAATATGGTGAAAAGAAAGAAAGAGTCATTACAGGACTTAAAAGAATTTCAAAACCAGGACTTCGTGTTTATGTTAAAAATGATGAAATTCCTCGTGTTTTAAACGGATTAGGAATTGCCATTATTTCAACATCACAAGGAATTATGACTGATAAACAAGCTCGTAAATTAAACATTGGTGGCGAAGTTTTAGCATACATTTGGTAAAAGGAAGGTGAAAAAATGAGCCGTATTGGAAATCGTAAAATTGAAGTTCCTGAAGGAGTAACAGTTAAAGTAGAAAATGATATCGTAACAGTTACTGGTCCAAAAGGAAGCTTGTCTCAAAAAATGTTAAAAGGTATTTCTTTAGAACAAGAAGGAAATACAATCACATTAACTAGAGTTAACGATGCAGCGAAAGCAATGCATGGAACAATGAATGCACTTCTTCATAATATGATCCTTGGGGTAACTAAGGGATATGAAAAAGGTCTAGAAATCATTGGTGTTGGTTACAGATTTAATGTAGCTGGTAACAAATTAACAATTAATGCTGGATATTCTCATCCTGTAGTTATGGATGTACCTGAAGGACTTACGGTAGAAGCTCCTAGCAATACTGAAATTGTTATTAAAGGTATTGACAAAGTATTAGTTGGTGAATTTGCTGCTAATGTTCGTAAAGTAAGAAAACCTGAACCTTATAAAGGAAAAGGTATTCGTTATAAAGATGAACATATTCAACGTAAAGAAGGAAAGAAAGCTGCTTAGTAGGAAGGAGAGAAAATTATGGTTAGTAAAAAATCAAGAAATAGTATGAGAGAAATGCGTCATGCTAGAATCAGAAGACAGTTACATGGTACAGAAGCTGCTCCTCGTCTTAGTGTATTTCGCTCAAACACAGGCATTTATGCCCAAATTATCGATGATGATAATAAAAAAACATTAGTATCTGCTTCTTCATTAGATAAAGATTTAAAATTAAAGAATGGTTCTAATATTGAAGCAGCTAGTAAAGTCGGTGAAAGTATTGCTAAAAAAGCAAAAGGAGCTGGCATTACAAAAGTAGTATTTGATAGAGGTGGATATCTTTATCATGGACGTGTAAAAGCTTTAGCTGATGCTGCACGTAGTAATGGATTAGAATTCTAAGGAGGAAAAAATATGCAAAAGCAAACAAATGAAGCCAAGAACAAAGAATTTGAAGAATTAGTAGTTGAAGTAAAAAGTGTTACTAAAGTTACTAAGGGTGGTAGAAATCGTCGTTTCTCTGCAATCGTTGTTATTGGTGATAGAAAAGGAAAAGTTGGCTTAGGTACTGGAAAAGCTAGCGAAGTACCTGATGCTATTAAAAAGGCTATTCAAGCTGCTAATAAAAACTTAATTACTGTTCCTCTTGTAGAGGGAAGAACTATTCCTCATGAAGTTGTTGGACGTAGTGGTGCTGCTAGAGTTATGTTAAAGCCTGCTAAAGAAGGTACTGGAGTTATCGCTGGTGGTAGCGTTCGTGCTATCTTAGATTTAGCTGGTGTTCGTGATGTTGTTTCTAAGTCTTTAGGAGCAAGAACTAAACTAAACATGGCAGAAGCTGCAATGAATGGTTTAAAGAGTATGAAAACAGTCGAAGAAGTTGCCCAACTTCGTGGTAAAAAAGAAGAGGAGATTTTAGGATAATGAAGTTACATGAATTAGAAAAAAATATTGGTGCTACACATGCTAAAAAACGTGTAGGTCATGGACCTGGTTCTGGTTTAGGTAAAACATCAGGTCGTGGACAAAAAGGGCAAAAAGCACGTAGTGGTGGAAGTATAAATCCAGTATTTGAAGGTGGACAATTACCTTTATATCGTCGTTTACCTAAAAGAGGATTTAGTAACTATCCTTTCAAAAAAGAATATGCTGTTATCAATCTTTCAGATTTAAATGTATTTGAAGATGGTACAGTTGTTACTCCTGCTTTATTAAAAGAAAGAGGAATTGTTAAAAAGCAACTTTCAGGAATTAAAGTATTAGGAGAAGGACAATTAGAAAAGAAGCTTACTGTTCAAGCTCATAAGTTTTCTAAGAATGCAATAGATAAGATTAACGAATCAGGAAGTAAAGCTGAGGTGATCTAGTATGACATCTCTAGTAAAGCAATTATTCAAACCTACTAATAGAGATTTACTTAAAAGAATAGGTTTTACAATATTAGTACTTGCAATCTTTATCATTGGAACGACTATTCAAGTTCCGGGTACAGAAAGTATTACTAAAAATCTTGGATTTTTAGAATTAATTAACTCAATGGGTGGAGGAGCATTACAAAACTTTTCAATATTTGCCTTAGGTGTTATGCCATATATTACGGCTACTATCTTAATGCAATTATTACAAGAAGTGCTTCCTTCCTTACAAGAGTTAAGTAAGCAAGGTTATATTGGAAGACAAAAGATTAATAGAATATCTCGTTATATAGGTATATTATTTGCTTTCATTGAAGGCTATGCATTTTCTTTCATGTTTTTAGGAAAAGCTGCTCAACCCATGGAATATTTATATGTTTCATTGATTTTAACAGCAGGTACTGCATTACTTCTATGGTTAGGTGATCAAATATCACAAAAAGGTATTGGTAATGGTTTAAGTCTTATAATTATGGCTGGAATTATTGCTACTTTACCACAAATGTTTATTGATGCATTTAATGGATTAGTTACATTTAGTGGTACAACTCAAGAGATAGCTTTTGGGTTAGTTAAATTTATACTTTTTGTCTTAATTTATTTTGGCATTGTAGTAGGGGTTATTTTTGTTCAAGAAGCAGAAAGAAAGATTCCTATTCAATATGCTAATAAATCAGGAAGTTTTGGAAATCAAGCTTCTAGTTTTGTACCAATTAAAATAAATAGTGCTAATGTTGTTCCAGTTATTTTTGCATCAAGCGTTTTAGCTGTTCCAACAATTATAGCAGCACTAGTTAATAAGGAAAGTGTTACCTTATTTATTCAAAAATATTTAACTTATACTACACCAGTTGGTTTTATAATTTATGTTATTTTAATATTCCTATTTGGTTTTGTTTATACATATATGATATTCAAACCAGATGAGTTTTCTAAGAATTTAGCAGAGAATGGTGGTTATATACCAGGAATAAGACCAGGTGAAGAAACTAAGAATTATTTTTCTAAAGTTTTGATGAGAGTTACTTGTATTGGTAGTGGTTTCTTATGTATCATAGTTGCTTTACCAATAATATTTTCAAATATAACTAGTTTACCTAGTAGTGTAAGTATTGGTGGTACAGGACTTTTAATCGTTGTTGGTGTAGCACTAGAAACTTATAAACAAATAGAAGGTAGTCTTCTTTCTAGAAATTATAAGAAAGGATATCACCGTCGATGAAAAATATTATATTAATTGCTCCCCCTGCTGCTGGTAAGGGGACACAAAGTTCTTTGATAGAAAAAGAATATAATCTTCCACATATTAGTACTGGGGATATCTTAAGAGATATCTCCAAGGAAGATTCTGAAATGGGACGCTATATATTAGAAACTTTATCTTCTGGTGGACTAGTAAAAGATGAAATTATCTATGAATTAATTGAAAAAAGGTTAAGACAAGATGATTGCAAAAATGGTTGTATCTTGGATGGGTTTCCTAGAAATTTAGAACAAGCTAAAAAGTATGATGAAATATTAAGTAAATTAAATCAAAAATTAGATTATGTTTTAGTTCTAGATATTGATTCAAAAATATTAGAAAAGCGTATTACAGGTAGACGTATTTGTTCTACTTGTGGTGCTGTTTATAATATAAATACAGAATTAGAAAAACCAAAGGAAGAATCTATTTGTGATAACTGTGGTGGTAGATTAGAACAAAGAAATGATGATAATGTAGAGTCATTTCAAAATCGTTATAAGGTTTTTGAAGAAAAAACTGCTCCACTTCTTGACTATTATAAACAAAATGGTGTATTATATGTAATCAATGGTGTTGGTAGTGTTCAAGAAGTATTTGAGCGAATTAACAAGGTTTTGAAGGGGAGATAAAAGTGATTACAATTAAAAGTGAAAGAGAAATAGAACTTTTAGCAAAGGCAGGACATATTGTGTATTTAACACATCAATATCTTGCTCCCTTTATTAAACCAGGTATTTCAACTGAAGAATTAAATCGATTAGGAGAAGAGTTTATCATAAGTCAAGGAGCAACACCTTCTTTCAAAGGATATGAAGGTTTTCCTTATGCGTTATGCATAAGTGTTAATGAGGAAGTTGTTCATGGCTTTCCTTCTAAAAGAAAACTAAAGGATGGAGATATAGTTTCCATTGATATTGGTGCATGTTATAAAGGATATCATGGCGATTCTGCTTGGTCATATAAAGTAGGTGACATTACTGCTTCTGATGCTTCTTTATTAGAGCATACTGAAAAAGCTTTATATGAAGGGATAAAACAAGTAAGACCTGGTAACCGTATCGGAGACATTTCTAATGCAATTGAAGTTTATGCAACTAAGCATAACTTAGGAATTGTAAAGGAACTTGTTGGTCACGGTGTTGGTACTACCGTACATGAAGATCCAGAAGTACCAAATTATGGTGAAAAAGGTAAGGGACCTCGCTTAAGAGAAGGTATGGTAATAGCAATAGAACCAATGCTAACTTTGGGAAGTCCTGATATTTATGTAGACTCTAATGACTGGACTGTAATAACAGATGATGGTAGTCGTTCTGCTCACTTTGAACATACTGTAGCAGTAACCAGTGATGGAGTAAAAATTCTAACAGGAGATGATAAATAATGGCTAAAGATGATGTAATCGAAGTTGATGGAAAAGTTTTAGAGATTATACCAGGTGGTAAATTTAAAGTTCAATTAGAAAATGGTTACACTGTGGAAGCCCACGTTTCTGGTAAAATACGAATGAATTACATTCGCATCTTACCGGGGGATACTGTAACTATTGAACTATCACCTTATGATTTAACACGTGGGCGTATAACCTATCGGAAATAATAGGAGGGATAATAATGAAAGTACAAGCATCAGTTAAAAAGAGATGTCCAAAATGTAAAATTGTAAAAAGAAAAGGTAGAATTGTTGTTATTTGTGAAAATCCAAAACATAAACAAAGACAAGGTTAGTAAGAAGGAGGATATAAAATGGCACGTATTAAAGGTGTAGATATTCCAAATGATAAGCATACAGTTATTTCGTTAACTTATATCTATGGAATTGGAAGAAATTTAGCAAAAACAATTTGTGAAAATGCAAAAGTTGAACCTACTAAAAAAGCAGGAGATTTAACACAAGATGAATTAATTGCATTACGTGATGAAATTAATAAGCATCTAACTGAAGGAGATTTACGTCGTGAAGTTAGTATGAATATTAAGACTAAAATGGAAATTAATTCTTATGAAGGTACACGTCATAAAAAAGGACTTCCTGTAAGAGGTCAAAGAACTTCTCGTAATGCTAGAACTCGTAAGGGTAAAGGTAAAACCGTAGCAAACAAGAAGAAAGTGTAGAAAAGGAGGTTATGAATTATGGCTTATAAGACAAGAAAGAAAAGAGTTAAAAAGAATGTTCCTGAAGGTGTTGTACATATTCATGCAACATTCAATAATACAATTGTAACTATTACTGATAAGGATGGAAATGCTATTAGTTGGGCATCAAGTGGAGGTTTAGGATTTAAAGGAAGTAAAAAATCAACTCCATTTGCTGCTGGTATGTCATCTGAACAAGCTGCTAAAGCTGCTTATGATTTAGGAATGAGAAAGGTTGAAGTTTTCGTTAAAGGTTTAGGACCAGGACGTGAGACTGCCATTCGTTCATTACAAACTGCGGGACTTGAAGTTACTTCAATTACTGACGTAACACCAATTCCACATAATGGATGTCGTCCACCAAAGAGACCACGTGGATAATTAAGGGAGGCGAAAATCATGTTAGAATTTGAAAAGCCAGTATATAAAATTACTGATTATGTAGAAAGTAATTTTTATGGAAAATTTGAATTAGAACCATTAGAAAGAGGATTCGGAACTACTTTAGGTAATGCCTTAAGAAGAGTTATGTTATCATCTTTACCAGGTAGTGCTATTAGTGCTGTTAAGATTGAGGGAGTTCTTCATGAATTTCAAACAATCGATGGTGTTGTTGAAGATGTAACTACTATTGTTCTTAATTTAAAAGGAGTAGTTGTTAAAAACTTTACTAGTGAGACTAAGATTATTTCTCTTGATGTATCTGAAGAAGGTGTAGTAACAGCTGGTGATATTACTACTAGTTCTGATGTTGAAATTGTCAACAAAGATCATGTAATTGCTCATCTTGCTAAAGGTGGAAAACTTTCTATGCAAATGATTGTTACTAATGGTAGAGGATATGTTAAGAGTGAAGATTCTAGATTAAAGAATGAGAATAGAGCTAAAGGATTTATCTTAATGGATTCAATTTATTCTCCTATTGAACGTGTTACACCAACTGTTGAAAGTGCACGTGTAGGACAAGATGAAAGTTATGATAAATTAGTTTTAGAAGTATGGACAAATGGTTCTATTAAACCAGAAGAGTCTATCGCTTTAGCTTCAAGAATCTTAATTGAACACTTCAATTTATTAACTGATTTAAGTGATATAGCTGATATGAGTGGTATGATGATTGAAAAGACTGAAGATCCTAAAACAAAGGCTTTAGAAACTTCAATTGAAGATTTAGACTTCTCTGTACGTGCTTATAACTGTTTAAAACGTGCAGGTATTCATACATTACAAGACTTAGTTAATAAGAGTGAAAATGATATGATGAAGATTCGTAATTTAGGAAAGAAGTCATTAAAAGAAGTTCTTGATAAGATTAAAGATTTAGGACTTGATTTAAGAGACGACGATTAGAAGGAGGTAACTATGGCATATAGAAAATTAGGTGTTGATAATAAACATAGACGTAGTATGTTAGCAACTCTTACCAAACAAACAATTATGAATGAACAAATTCAAACTACTGAAACAAGAGCAAAAGAAGTAAGAAAAATGGTTGATAGAATGATTACTTATGGTAAGAAAGGTGATTTAGGATCACGCAGAAGAGCACTTGCTTTTGTTCACAATGATAAGAAAGTAGTAGAAAAGGTATTTAATGAACTTGCTCCTCGTTATGCTAACCGTAACGGTGGATATACACAAATCATTAAGTTAAGTGAACGTCGTGGAGATGGAGCTTTAACTGTTATCTTAAAATTAGTAGAAGAAGCTTAGTCTTCTTTTTTTTTAACTTTTCTGATATAATTTTGTTAGAGAAGGTAGATGATATAAATGACAGAGATAGTTGTATTTCTTTTGACTTTTTTAGTTGTTTTGTTAATTTACGAATTAATACTAGTACGCAAATGTAAAAAAGATAAGAAGAGAAAGAAACCAATTGAAGTTCAATATTTAGTTAATTGCTATAATCTAGATTTAAAGAAAGTTAACTATAAAAGATTATTAAATATAATAAGTCTTGTTAGTTCACTAGATATTGCTATAGTAGTAACTATTATAGGACTTACTAATAATTTTTTATTAGAAATAATTATAGGATGTTTCCTAACTGTTATTCTAATACTTGCTAGTTATTATATAGTAGGTAAGATTTATCAGAAAAAAGGATATTGTAAGTAAAATATAGACCAGAAATAGGCCTATATTTTTTCACAGTATATAACTAATTGTTTGGTTTTATCACTTTTACTACAAGTTGTTAGGATTAGTTGTTTAGTATTTTCTTTTACTATTTCAATTTTACCAGTTTTATCTTGCTCTTCACTCTTTTTTAGTATGTATGTAAGTGTTTCATTGTTAATATTTAATTCAATTTCATCACCTGTTTTCAATTCATCTAATCTATTGAAATAAGCTAGTTTTCCATATCCTGAATGAGCTGCTAAAATAATTAAAGAGTCATTAGCTAAATTTGAATCATTTAAGATAGTGACATGCTCTTCTACATTATTTCTTTTATCGTTTAAAGGATAAATTTTTTCTTTTAGATTGATTTTCTTGATAGATAAAATTGCAAATGAATCACTATTATTATTAGTTTCTTTGGTATTTACTTCATTTGTTTTTATAGAGGCGGTATTAGTTACTCTTTCAATGTTATCAGTTTTTATTGTAGTAGATTTTATATTGTTATTTTGATAGATACAAAAGCAGAAGACTACGTAACTAACAAGTAGTAAAACTAGTTTCTTTTTCATTAGACACTACATCCTACTAGTGCTTTAGGTATGTTTAAATAAGTATTTGGTACATCTACTATGATAATTTCTTCTTTTTTAGGTTTTTCTTCCTCATAATCATAAATCTTATATTTATAATCTTTTATCTTGTCAATAAAGATTTCAAATGGTTCTATTTTACTATAACCTTCTGTAGTAGTTTTTTGTTTAATGGTATAGTGACCATATGGTAATTCTATAGAAGCTAATCCATTTTCATCTGTAGTTATAGTATCAACTAGTTTTTTATCTTTATTGTAAACTTCAAAGACGACGTTAGCTTCACTTTTCATTAAGTTTTTATTACCATAGCTTTTTTCTAACATTACTTTTCCTTTAATAACTTCATTTTCTAAGGTCATGTCAATATTAGTATTGTTTTCATCAAATACTATTTTATAAAGTGTATCATCTTTTTGGTAACCGATACCCGCTTTAGATTCTTGAAGATAGTAAGTTCCAAAATCTATTTTAGAATCTTCCCCCTTACCAATAATAGTTGCTTTACCTTTCTTGTTAAAAGTAATATCAGTTATTTTTTCCATCTTTTCATTGTAAAGAGTGAAAATAGTACTTTGTAAACTAGCTTCTCCTTGACCTGTAAAGTCCTTAGTATCTTTATCTACTTTAGTAAGATTTAATTGTAGTTTATGAAAACAGAAATTTACAGCTATCTCCAATGGTTTACTAGCTCCAAGAGATACTAGTTGTTGGGATGAGCCATTATTATAAAATAGAGACATCTGTCTATTTAGACCATAATTACTGTAAAATTTTTGCGTATAGCAACTGGCATTATTTTTCTTAATAGTAAATGTGTTGTTAATTAACTGGCTATCACTATCAAGAGTAGTAATATAGTTTGGTAGTATACCTGTAGTATCTGTTATTGATATTTGTTTACCAGCAAGAGCATGATATGTATTATTAGTAAAACTTGGTTTTCTTTTACTATCACTAATTAATCTTTCTATCTCTGCCTTTTCCTCGTTATAAATATCAACCTTATTGCCATTTAGAGTATCAGTAAAATAGAAACTATTATTTTTATCTACCGTTTCCCAAATCATCATTTGTGTAATAGCGTACCATTTATCATCAATATGATCTTTATAAAGGTAACCAAAAGCTGCTAAATCTGTTACTCTTTGCCATGTATCTTTATCATAAACATTTGGTTCTAATATTCCTTCATATGTCGAATTATTAGCTTGAAAGACTTTGAATGGTTCTAGACAATAAGCAGCAGTACCATCACCAATTCTTCGATAAAACCTGGCTTTTTGATAATATTTAGTATTAGTACTCCTATCGTATCTAACCATGTATATACCATTTATATAGTTGCCTTCATAGAAACTATTTGTTTTGGCATATACTTTGGTAGTGTTACATAAGAAGAATATACTGGTAATTGTTAAGAATAATAATATTTTTCTCATAAATTCCCTCCTTTTTCTTAACGGGATTTACAATAACATAAGTCAATTTAGAATGCAAAAGGGGAAAATTGTAAATTCAGACTTTTTTTAGGCTGAAAATTGCACTGGCTCCCTAGGAATTTATAAAATTCAGCTCTTTTTATACCCTGAATTTACAAAATTGGCATCTTGCAAAAAAAATTTAAAAATTTGTGGTATACTACTAGTTAAAAGGAAAGTGATATACATGACAGATATAGAAATATGTAATAATACTAAGTCTTTACCTATAAAAGAGATAGCTAATAAACTTAATCTTACTGATGACAATCTTATTTTATATGGTAATGATAAAGCTAAAGTAAAAAAAGAGATAGGAAGTAAAAAAGGTAAACTTATCTTAGTAACAGCTATGAGTCCAACTCCTTATGGAGAAGGTAAAACAACAGTAAGTATTGGCCTTGCTGATGCTTTTTCTAGTCTTGGTGATAAAGTATCACTAGCTTTAAGACAACCATCTCTAGGACCTGTCTTTGGTTTAAAAGGAGGGGCGACTGGTGGTGGATATAGTCAGGTAGTACCAATGACAGACATAAACTTACACTTTACGGGGGACTTCCATGCCATTACCTCTTGTAATAATCTAGTAAGTGCTGCTATTTATAATCATATAGAGCAAGGCAACAGTCTAGGCTTTTCTAAAATTTTATTTAAAAGAGCTGTAGATATGAATGATAGGAGTCTAAGAGATATAACTTTAACTTGTAATAAAAAAGAATATAGTGATAGTTATGCTATTACATCAGCTAGTGAAATAATGACGCTATTTTGTCTAGCATCTTCCCTAGATGACTTAAAAAAAAGACTAGGTAACTTATTACTAGGTCTAGATAAAGATGGTAATCCAATAACTGCCCATGATTTAAAACTAGAAGGAGCCCTAACAGCTTTATTAAAAGATGCTTTTTTACCGAATCTTGTTCAAACTTTAGAAGGAACACCGGCTTTTATTCACGGTGGCCCATTTGCTAATATTGCCCATGGTTGTAGTAGTGTTATATCCATTAAACTTGCTTTATCACTGTCAGATTATGTAATAACAGAAGCTGGTTTTGGTGCCGACTTAGGGGCAGAAAAATTTATGAATCTATTTTGTAATGTTTCAAAAGAAAAACCTTCTGCAGTTGTTTTGGTAGTTACTATTAGATCAATTCTTCATCATGGTAATGATGACTTTAAGAAAGGTCTTTCTAATATAGATGCTCACCTAGAACATCTTTCTAACTATAATATTCCCATAGTAGTATGCTGTAATCATTTCAATGATGATAAAGATGAATTTATTGACGAATTAAGAGATTATATCGAATCTAAAGGTTATTCTTTTGCTGTAATTGATAGTTATACTGAAGGAGGAATAGGTGCCATAGACTTAGCAAATAAAGTAAAGAGCTTAGTAAATAAAGAAACATTATTTACTCCACTTTTAACAGATGATATGACTATTACTAAAAAGTTAGAAATTCTAGGAGAGAAAGTATATCATGCTAAGAAGATAGATTATACTACTAAAGCTTTAGAAAAACTTAAATTAATTAATAAACTAAATTTAGAATATCTTCCTATATGTGTAGCTAAGACACAGTATTCAATCTCCGATGATGCTAAAAAGTTAGGATTTCCTAAAGATAATGATTTAACAGTTCAAGATATAGTAATCAATCAAGGTGCTGGTTTCATCACTATCTTACTTGGAAAAATAGTTACTATGCCAGGATTACCAAAAAATCCAAATTATGAAAAAATAGATGTTGTTGATAATCAAATAATTGGTATTTTTTAGATATTTTTAACCATACTAATACTGGTGATTATTATGGGATATTTATTGATTCTAGGGAAAGGAATTACATCAATTGTTGTATTATTTATTCTTTCCAAAGTAATGGGAAGAAAACAAGTTAGCCAGTTAAATGTTTTTGATTATATTATTGGAATAAGTATAGGTTCTATTGCAGCAGAGATGACTTTAAATAATGATATAAACTTTTATGAAGGAGTATTTGCTATTTCTATCTATGCTATTTTCTCATATTTAATAACTTTATTAACTAATAAAAGTATTATTTCTAGAAGGTTATTAATAGGCTCTCCAACAGTTATAATAGAAGATGGGAAACTTAACTATAAATCTTTGAAGAAGAGTAAACTTGATTTAAATGATTTTTTACAAGAAGCTAGAATTCAAGGGTATTTTAATTTAAGTGAAATAGAATATGCTATTATGGAAGCTAATGGTCAAGTTAGTTTTTTACCTAAAAGTAGTGCTCAACCAGTTAAACGTAAGGATTTAAAATTAAAAACAGCTTATGAAGGATTATGTTGTAATGCTATTATTGATGGAAAAATAATGATTAATAATTTAAAAGAAATAGGTAAAGATGAAGAATGGTTATTAACAAGATTAAGAAATAACCATTATAATGATATAGATTCACTAGCCCTGGTTATTTTAGATAGTAAGGAAAATATGACAGTTTTTGAGAAGAATATGGAAAGAGGAGTTAAGGTATTAGAGTGACTTCTTTTTGCTTGACAAATATTATTTAAAAACGTATGATGTAGTAGAAAAAGAGGTGGAAATATGCTAAAGATTTATAATACAGATTTAAATACTAATGAGTTTAGAAGATTAAATGATTTTGAGATTGGTTGTTGGGTGCATTTAGAAAATCCTAATGAAGAAGAGATAGAAAAAGTATCATCTTCTCTTGGTATTAAAAAAGATTTTTTAGTAAGTATTTTAGATGATGATGAAAAGCCTAGAATTGATGAGGAAGAAGGAACTAAGATGCTTCTTTTAGATGTACCCGTTAAAGATAGTAGTAATGGTTTACATGAGATTAAAACGCTTCCTCTAGCTATCTTAATAGTAAGAAATGATTATATTGTAACAGTTTCACTACAAAAGTATGCTTTTTTAGAAGAATTTTCTAGTGGTAAGGTTAAAGAATTTTATACTTATAAGAAGAGTAGATTTGTTATTCAAATAATTTACCGTTTAGCAGTTTTATATTTAAAGATATTACGAGATATTGATAAAGAAATAGAAGAAGCAGAAAGAAAAATTCTGACAGCTACTAAAAATGAAGAACTAGTAAACTTGCTAGCTTTAGAAAATAGTTTAACTTATATAATTACTGCTTTACAAAGTAATGGAGTAGTTCTTGATAAGATAAAAAAAGGTAATGTAATAGAAATGTACTTAGAAGATGAAGACCTACTAGATGATGCTATTATTGAAAATAGTCAAGCTAGTAATATGGCAGATTTATATAGAGGAATACTAAGTAGTACTACAGATACAGTAGCTACCGTTATTTCAAATAATTTAAATGGTATTATGAAATTTTTAGCAGGTATTACGATTGTAGTATCTATTCCTACTATGGTAGCATCTTTTATGGGAATGAATGTAAGTTTTGGAGAATTTTCTTATAATCCTTATTCTTTCTATTTACTATTAGGATTATCTTTCTTACTATCAATTATAGTTGCTATTATTCTTAAAAAGAAAAATATGCTTTAGGTTTTATTTACAAATTATTAATTTTATAGTATAATATGCAGTGCTTGTAAGGGGGGGAAGATTATGAGTGTTAATATTGTTAAATACAATGAAATCATTGATAAAATAAATGAATGTGTAAATTGGTTTGAAAGATTAGATATAAAGAATAATAGGATTGATATGTATCTAGGTAATGGTGATATATTAAATATTAGATTTCCAGAAGCTAGTATTGCTCATTTATTGGGAATTAATCTTTCTTATTTAAATATGACTAATAAGTTTAGAAAAGATGCAGTTAGTTATGATAAATTAAAATATGTATTAAAAGAACCATATGTATTTCAAAAATTACTTGTAAGTAAAACAATTAGTATGGAAAATATGTTTTCTGATTCTATTGATCAAAAACTCTCAGTCTTTAAAGATAATCTTTCTGTTAGAATTGATGATATATATTGTGTTATAAAATATGATAATGAAAAAACATATCAGTCTATAAATGTACCTGATGTTTGTGATTATTATGTTATTAGAAAAAAAGATTCTAATTATCTAGTTTTAGGATTGGTAAAGAATGATAATGTATACAATCCTGCAACATCTAGATTGTATGATGAGGAGGAAAAATTTAGCAAATTTATGAATAGAGTGGCTAAAAAACAGGAAATTACATATCCACATTTACTTAATATTAATAATCCATATCGTGATTACAAAGTAAATGTTTTTTTCCCTCTTGCTGAAAAAGAACGTGTACTTAATAGCGTAATAAATATATCTCAAAAGTATTCAGCCACTCCTGCTGTTGCTAGTGATTATGCATTTACTATTAATAAGTTCAAAAACGTTAGAGAAGATAAAATACTTAATTTAAATGTTTTAAGACTGTTATCTGATTGTATTAAGAGTGGAACTCCACTTGATAGTAATACCATAGGTTAAATTTGTGGAGATTCTGATATTCCTGAGATTATTTCGACATTAATAGATGTTTGTAATGACAGTTTATGTACTGGCTTAATTAGTGATTCTGGAAAACAATGCTATTCTGTAATGGAAGCTAGAAATAATGAACTTAATGTTAGAGCAAATCAATTAGAGTTAGAATTAGCCGAAGAAAAACAGAAAAATCAACTGATGGAACTACAACTTAATCAATTACTTGAAGAAAATACAGCATATAAAAGTCAATTAGATATTTATGATCAGGCTTATCAAAAAGTTATGACACTTAGAAAACCTAAATAGAAAAAATCTCTGTTTTGTACAGGGATTTTTACTTATGATTTTTTAACTTCTTTAATTTATGATATAGATTAAAACTAATATTATAAGTATGATACCAAAACTTACTAATGATAAGATCAAATTCACCAATTAACTCTACAACTTGTCCACCAAAGCTTTTCTTAAATAGATATAGTCCAAGAAGAGGATTATCTTTACTAAAATCACCAGTAATACCATAGAAATTATAAGTATCATAACCATGCTCTACAGCATATTTAATACCTTCAAAATGAAGAGTATAAGCAGATTGGAAAGACATTAATTCTTTTTTACTACCACCAAATAAAGATAAAACTTCATTTCCATAGATTAAGAAGAGAATACCTCCAAGGATAGGTTTAGCACCATATTCTTTTTTCATTGATTTAGACTTTTCTATATTTTTCTTAAGCCTTTCAATTTCTTCTTTGTCCTTCTTTTGATTAGCATTATATTTCTTTTCATTCATTGGAATATCTTTATTATTAAACTTTTCTTCACGTTCTTTAATAGCAGTTTCTAACTTCTTAATCTCATCTTTAGTATTTTTAATTTCTTCATCGAAATCAACTTCTGCTACTAAAATCTTTAAAATACCACTATCATGAAGAGTATCCCACATATTTTCATAATAAGAAAGTGGTCTATCAATGAAATCCCTTCTTTCCCCAGTATGTTGCATAATATCTTTAAATATTTTAATCTCATCTCTAGTTATTTCTCTTGACTTAACGCCAAGTCTTTCATTTTTTCTTAAAATCTGTCTAGTCTTAGACTCCATATCTTTCATAACATCATCTAAAGAACGATTCTTAACAGTTATAGTATGCATCCATCTAGGCTGTAGGGTATCTTGCATTAGATTAAAACCAAAATGATGATAGCCAAGAGACTTTAAATTATCAACCGTATCACTATTATCAATACCATCTTTAACTAAGTCCCCATTTAAATCATGTTCTTTATACATAACATAAGGATCTATTTTAATGAATATTCCTTTTTTCTCTTTAGCCCATTTCTTTATTTCCCTAGTAAAGGTAGTAAGTAGTTCTAAATCATGATAATCAATTAAAAAACCTCGAGGAGCATAAAACATTTTCTTTTTTATGACCGGTATTTCTTTAGCTAAAATTAAACTAGCTGCTTTAATCTCTTTTTTATCTTTTAACCCTACATAATAAGCCTTCCAACCATTTCTTTTCTTTAAGTCAGCCCATTCTTTAGTTTGATGAAAGGTTATCTCATCATTTTTTATAGCCCAATTAGTAAATTCTTTAATTGTTAATGTTTCTAACTTCATCTTTTAACTCCTTCTTCTTTCTTTTCTTAATATAATTTCGATAGATTGGTACAAGTTTAGTAAAAGCAAAGTAGTAAAGAGGCTTTAAGACATAATCAAACTCTCCCATAAATTCAATATAGTCTCCACCAAACTTTTTCTTAAACTCATGTAGACCAAGTCTTGGATTATCTTTAGATAAATCACCTATCGTTCCAAATTGATCATATATTTCAATTCCTCTTTCTTTACAGAACTTTAAGTGTTCATAATAAGTATGGTAATTAGTATAAGTCTCTGTTAATAAATTATGGTTACCAGCATATAATACCCATGCTTTATTACCATAAGTTACAATCATGTGAGCAGATAATGTCATTACTTTACCATACTCTTTTTCTATCTTTTTATACTTTTCTAAGTCTTCCGTTAATTTATCTTTTCTTCTTAATAATTCTTTCTGCTTATTCTTAGCACTCTTAGATGTTTTTTCTTTTTCTTTATCATATTCTTTTTCAACATCAGCTAAGTCATTCTCTAAAATACTTATAATCTTTTCAAGATTAACTTTACCTAAGAATAAAAATACATCATCAGTTTTCTTAAATAAACGATAAAGAGTTTCATAATATTCAAAAGGGTATGAGACAAAGTCTTTTCTATCTTCTGTTAACATCATTAATTGATAAAATTCACCTAAATCTTTTTCACTACCAATCTCTACTTCTGTAGCTAATTTTAAAGATTTATTAATTCTTTGCATCGTAGTCTTAGAAAAGTGTTTTTCAATTTCTTCTAAATCTTGCTTTAAATCTATTCTAAAAGTATAACGAGGTTGTCTAGTTTCAAAATTTTTAGTGAAGCCTAAATGGTGATATCCAAGTTTTAGTAAACTATTCATTATCTTTTTCTCTTTCGCTTCTTCTAAAATAACTTCACCATCATATTTAGTTCTTTGCCATACTATATCAGGATCTAACTTAATATAAATAGCTTTTCTCTTTTTAGCAAACGAAACTAATTCTTTAGTAAAACTTTTAAGTAATTCAAAGTCATTAAAATCAATAACATAACCACGAGGGGCATAAAAATAACATAAATTAAGAGGAAGATGTTTCTGTAAAAGGAGGGTAGCGGCCAAAATATTACCTTTTTCATCAACTAATCCTAAATAATATGGTGTAAGGTTTCTTTTTTCTTTTGATAATTCTCCCCAAGCTGCTGATTGTAAAAAATGACTCTTATATTTATTATTTCTCACAAACTCATCAAATTTATCTATATTTAATTCTTTTAACTTCATAATTATTTCCTCATTTCTACTTAAAAGTATAGTATTTTCCTTGCTAAAAGTCAATTTTAGTATATCCAGATATAGTTATTTTACTCTATTTAAAAAGACAATAATTGGATAGTGGTCACTAAAGTCTTTATACTTATCATCCTTTATAACTTTATACTTTAAAATATTCATTTTCTTACTTACAAAAATATGGTCTATGGCATTATTTTTACTATGTGTTTTATAAGTCTTTTCTAAGACATTTACTCTTTTAATACCTATTTTCTCTAACTCATTAATAAATTCCTTAAAAAGTGGATTATTAATTGTCATATTAAAGTCACCAGTTAAAATTACGGGATTAGTTTCTTTCTTTATATTATCTAGAATAGAATCTAATTGTTTTTTCTTAACCTTATCATTCTTAACTGATAAATGAGTATTATAAAAAGTAATTAATCCAAACTCTTTAGTGTCAATATAAGCCTTGGTTAGAATTCTTGGTATAACATTAGGCAAGAAAGGTAAATGACAAGTTTTACATTCTGTTACAGTCTCTTTACAGATTATACTGTTAGCTTCATCATACTTTTTTAAAACTAATAATGGATATCTATACTTACCATTTATAGAATATTTATCATTAATTACTTTTCTAGCTCGTTCTAAATACCAATAGACAAATTCTTGGGTTCCTAATATATCAATATTATAATCATCTAGAAACTTCTTTAATAAAAGAACATTATCTTGGTTATTGAATCTACCATTATACTTCTTTAATTTAAATTTATTTTGAAGATTATAACTTCCTACTATAAGCATCTAATCACTTCTTTCTTAACAAAAAGGTAGACAACACTGTCTACACTATTTTACATCATATATTTATTATTTGCACTACCATATCCGGTGTTTTGACTAGAATATGGAGTTATTAAACTATTCTCTATATTATTAACTCTATTATCTAGTCTTCTAAGTTGTCTTTCCATTCTATTTATTTGATTTTCTAACATTTGTATTTTTTCCTGACAATTACTTCCCATCCCTTGACCTTGATTAGGATCAAAAGCAGGTGGGAACATATTATAAGGTGGCATTTGATTCATCATATTTATCCATTCCTTTCGCTTTATTATATGCAAACTTATTATACATGTGTTAAACTATTAACTGGGAAGTGATAACATGCGTATAAGAAATGTAAAAAATAAAGAAGAAATACTTGATAATTGTTCCTTTCTTTTGAATAATCCTAAAGAATATAAAGGTAAATTTAAAGAATTATTTAATAATGATAATCCTATCTATTTAGAAATAGGTATGGGTAAAGGACAATTTATTTATCAAAATGCTAAAAAGTATAAAGATATAAACTTTATTGGAATAGAAAGATTTGATAGTATTATGGCTAAAGCTATCTTAAAGATGGAAAAGTTAGATAATCTAATTTTAATTAAATATGATGCTAACTTAATTGATGATTTATTTGACCATGAAATAGATAAAATATATTTAAACTTTTCTGATCCTTGGCCTAAAAATCGACATGAAAATAGAAGATTAACTAGTAAGCTATTCCTAGAAAAATATAAAAATATTTTTAAAGATAAAGAAAGGATAGAAGTAAGAACTGATAATAGAGATTTCTTCTTGTATTCAGTAGAATCACTTGGTGATATGGGTTACTTATTAAACGATGTATCATTTAATTATCAGTCACCTGATTTAATAATGACCGAATATGAGAGTAAATTCAGGGGAAAAGGTGCAAATATTTATCATTTTTTTGCAGAAAAGTGATTTAAAAAGTCAATATTATTTGTTATAATAGGATAAGAGTAGGTGAAATATGAAAAAGAAAATACTATTTCTTTCACTTCTTTGTTTTGTAGTAACTGGTTGTAGTAATCTCTCTAATAAAAGTATAGATTCTTTATTACCAATATTACTTAAGGAAAATAATAAACATTATAATGTTGTTTATGATGGGTATAAATACTATATTCCAAAAGGGATAAGGTTTACATCTAAGAAAGATTATAATGCTGTTTTACTTGATGAGAAAAATAGAAGTTATTATTTCTATAGTGATGTAATTCGTTATTATAATAAAGAGAAGTTGGATTATAAAGTTAATAAGGATGCATACTATTCTAAAAAATTAAATTATAATGGTAAGAGTGGTTACTTGGAGATAACTAAGCTTGATAAAGATGATTCATATTTTATTGAATTTATGTATAATTATGGAAAGATAGAAGCGATAGTTAAAGAAAAAGAGATAAGAGAAGTATTACCATATATGAGTTCTATTTTAAATTCTATAACGTATAACAGAGTAGTTTTAGATACTTTAATTGGTACTAAAGTTCTTAATTATAAAGAAGAAACTTACAATGTAATGAAACCTAAAGGTAATGAAAAGACTAAAGAAAGTTATCTTGACTATGAAGAAAAGTATGGTACTTATGAAGGATATACAGAGAAGAATACCGATGAAGATAAAATAGATATTGAAGAGTCAGAATAATGAGGTGAATAAAGTGAAAATACTAGATAAGTTAAAGAATGCTCTTTTTGAAGAAGAGTATGTAGAAGTAGAAGAAAAAAAGGATAAAAAGGAAAAGCCTATTGCTAAGAAGATAGTTTTACCAGAGACAAGAAGAGAAAGAAGGGAAGAAGCTGTCTTTGAAGAAGATGAAGTAAAAGAAGAATTACCAAAAGAAGAAAAGAAGACTTTTAAATTTCCAGCTATTAGTGAAGATGATTTTGTTGATATTAGAGAAAAAACGCCTACAAGAGTTGAGGAGAAACCAAAACCTGTGGAAAGAAGAGAAGTACCGCAAGACTTTCATCCAGCTTATCCACCAAGACCTGTGGAAAAAAAGCCTGAGAAGCTTCCTTATGGAAATAAAAAAGAAGAGATTAAGATTGAAAGTTATGGTACTTATGAGAAGAAAGAAACAAAGAAAACTTTCCATCCGTCACCTGTTATTTCACCAATTTATGGTTTAATTGATTCTGGTGAAGCAAAAGAAGAAGTTACAACTAAGAAAGAAGTTAGAATAACAAGTAGTTATTCTTCTCGTAAACTAGATGTAGATAGTGTTAGAGCTAAAGCTTATGGTGGTAATGATGATATTTTTGATGAAGAGTTAACATCTAGTGCTAAAGAAAAAAAAGATGATGACTATTTAGATGATAGAAAAAAATATAAGGAAATTAGTGAGGAAGAAGCAGATACTAATTCTATGTTAGAAGATATTACTGATAATACTCCTGCTGTTCCAAAGGTAACTGTAGGGGATGCTGAGGAATATTTTGAAGATTTAGGATTAGAATATAATGTTGACTATAAAGATATTTCTCATGAGAGAAAAACTGGTAGAAGAAGTGATTTAAGACATAAAGAAGATACCGAACCAGAACTTGAAGATAATTTATTTGATTTATTTGACTCAATGTATGATGATACTAAAGAAAATTAGTTATAATAGAGAAAGGAAGATTAGTTATGGAATTTGTCAATGTGTTTTTACCAGCAGTAATGTATTGTCTTCTAATTGTTCTTATTATTGTATTAATTATACTAGGTATTAGATCATTAGAAACAGTTACTAGAATTAATACACTACTAGATGATTTAGAAAAAAAAATGGATTCTATGAGTGGATTATTTAATGTAATGGATTTTATTACTACTAAAGCAACTGTTGTTACTGATACTATCGCATCAACAATAATGGGGACAATTAAAAGTTTGGTAAAAAAAAGAAAACAGAAAAAGGAGGATGTTGAAGATGAGTTGTGAAAAAAAGAAAAGTGGACTAGGTAAGTTCATTGCAGGAGCTGCTATTGGAGCAGGACTAGGTATTTTATTCGCTCCTAAAAAAGGTAGTGAAACTAGAAAAGAACTAAAAGAGAAGATGGATGAATTAGTTAATAAAGCTAAGGATATCAATATGGAAGAAGTTAAAGAAACTTTTGAAAGAAAAGTTGATGAAATCAAGGAAGAATTAGAAGACCTTGATAAAGAAAAGGCTTTAAAGATAGCTAAGAAGAAAGCGGCAGACATTAAGAAAAAATGTCAAGAACTAGTTAATCTTGCTGTAGAAAAAGGAACTCCTGTTTTAGAACAAGCAGCAGAAGATATGCGTCTTAAAGCTATTGATGTTACTAATGAAGTGTTAGAAAAATTAGAAAAAGCAGGAAAATAAAAATATTTAAGAAAGTAGAGGTGCCCAACATGAATGAAACAAGTTTACAACTAGTTAACATGGGGGGGGGCCTTAAGTAGCCAAACTACTTTCTTTTATTGTGCTTTAGAGATAGAACTATAGATGTAGTCCTATCTTTTTTGTGTTTATTAAATAGAAAGGATGAGTAAGAAATGAGTAAAGAAAAATTAAAGAATATTTTAACAATAAGTTTTTCAATAATTATGTTAATAATGGTTATTGAAATCAGTTATGCAGCATTTCAATTTAAAGGACCAGGTAATAAGCTAAATACAATTACAACAGGTGCTATTTCTATGAGTTATGAAGAGAGTGAAAATACTATTAGTCTTAATAATGCCTTACCCACAACACAGGCTACTGGAAAAAAGCAACTAGGTGACGGAGAATACTTTGACTTTACTGTAAAATCATCGATTAAAGGTAACATGGATATTAACTATGAGATAGTCGCTCAAGAAGAAGATGGCAATACTTTTAGTAGTGATAATATCTATTATTATTTAACTAAAGTTAATAGTAATGGTTCTGAAACTGAAGTAATGGCTCCAAGAAAATATTATGCAGAAAAAGAAGAGAATATCTATACCGGAAGACCAGCTGGAGTATTTAGTATGTTTACTGGGAATTTAGCTGAACAAGGAGAAACTTCAATTACATATAGATTAAGATTATGGGTAGATGAAACTTATAATCCTCAAAATGATGATGGAAACCAAATATATAAAACAAAAATAAATGTTTATGGAGCAGGAAGTAATAACGTAGCACTATTAGAAGACCAGTATTGTTATAATAATGGCTTTACAACTTTATCAGATTGTATGTTAGTAATGAATAATCATGAGAAGAGTGTCGAAGAGGCAAAGACAGCTATAAAAGCTAAAGGAACACCAGACTTTAGTAAGATAGCACCAAATGATAGTGAAACAGATGGACTTTACATGACAGAAGATGATGAAGGGGAGAGTTATTATTATAGAGGAGCAGTAAGAAATAACTATGTGTCATTTGCAGGATTCTTATGGAGGATCATTCGTCGTAATGGTGATGGAAGTGTTAGAATGATATACTCTGGAAAATCAGTATCAGATACCGGAGATGCTACAACAATAGGTAAATCTCAATTTAATAGTAAGTTTTGGGATCCAACCTATGTAGGATATAAATATAATGAAGATTTTTCACTATATGAAAATAATGAGTCTATTATTTATAGATGGTTTACAAATACTCAAAAATATGATTATGGAACAGGATATACTTTTGATGAATCAACCAAAAAATTTACGTTAACAGGAGATATAAAGCAACTAACCTGGAATGATAATCATGATGAAATAGTAAGTAATCAGTTGTATAGTTGTTTGAATACAAGCTGTAATGTGGTTTATAAAGTGACAGGATATAGTGATGCTAATACAATGAAAGTACAACCAATATCATATAGTTCAAATAGTTTACTATCAGCCCAAACAAATACAACAGATTCCCCAATCAAAATAACACTAGATAATTGGTATAAAGAAAATCTTATAAATTATTCTTCATACTTAGCAGATGAAACATTTTGTAACGATAGAAGTTTAACGTATGGTGATGGCTATAAACTGGATTCTTTTACTCAATATGGTCCTTATAATAGATTATTTATTAAAAATTCACCAAGTTTAAAGTGCAGTCAAGATAATGATAAATTTAGAGTATCAGGTACTAGTGCAAAACTAGATTATCCAGTAGGATTAATCTTAGCCGATGAAGTAGCTCTTGCTGGTGGAAATTTAAACTCTGTCAATAGTAATTATTATTTATATAATGCAAGTAATTATTTTACTTTTTCACCTTCTAGTTTTACTTTCAGTGATTCTACTGCTAATATTTTTACGGTATATTATTATTATTTTTATCTTAGCATTCGAGCAACAGATACTTCTTATGTTAGGGCAGTAATTAATTTAAAACGGGATGTGACTATCTCTAAAGGCGATGGGAGTGCTCTTAATCCATTTGTTGTAAAATTCGGTTCATAAAACTGTTCTAAATGCTTGCTATCTTTCTAAGAAAATGTTATAGTAGTTCTAGATTTCTGTGAAGAATGATAGTAGTTTAGAATAATTATTTAAGAGACTTAGTGGTTGGTGGGAACTAAGATAATGTTTTAGATGAAATACACATTGGGAGAAAGAATCGTGTTAGAGCGTTAATCTATTAAGAGCATAGTTTCTATGAAATAAGGTGGTACCGCGGATGATATCCGTCCTTATATTTGTAGAAACTTTTTATATTTTAAGGAGGAATAAATATGACATTATATGAAGATTTAAAATGGAGAGGTTTAATTAAAGATGTGACATCTTTAGAGTTAGAAGAAAAATTAAATAAAGGTGGAATGACTTTCTATATAGGGGCAGATCCTACTGCTGATAGCCTTCATATTGGACAGTTTCCTACTTTCTTAGTTGCTGAAAGATTAAGAAGAGCAGGACATAAACCAATAATCTTAGTAGGAGGTGCTACAGGAAGAGTTGGAGACCCTAGAGGTACTGGAGAAAGAGAAAAAGCTGATATTAAAGTTATAGAAAGTAACTTTGTAAAGATTAAAAAACAAATGCAAAAACTATTTGGTGAAGATACATTAGTAGTTAATAACTATGATTGGTTTAAAGACTATAACTATATTGATTTCTTAAGAGATGTTGGAAAGTATGTAAATGTCTCTTACATGATTAATAAAGATTTAGTAAAAAGACAGATGGATATTGGTATTTCTTATGCTGAATTTTCTTATATGCTAATTCAAGGATATGACTTTAAATATATTCATGACCATTATGGAGCTGATTTACAGTTTGGTGGATCTGATCAATGGGGTAATTTAACTACAGGAATAGAATTAATAAGAAAATTAAATAATGAAGAAGTATACGCTTTTTCTGTACCTTTAATTGTTGATTCTACTGGTAAGAAGTTAGGTAAGAGTTATGGAAATGCTTTATGGTTAGATGAAGAAAAGACTACTAGCTATGAAATGTATCAATATATATTAAACTTTGAAGATATAATGATGGAAGAATATCTTAAGAAATATACCTTCTTAAATAAAGAAGAGATAGAATCTATTATGAAGGAACATAATGAAACACCAGAAAAACGAATTGCTCAGAAGAGATTGGCTTATGAAGTAATAACATATCTTCATGGAGAGGATGCCTATAAACAAGCTGTTAAGATAAGTGAATCATTATTTAGTGGTGATATAGCATCTTTAACTTCTAAAGAAATAGAACAAGCCTTTAAGGGAATAGAACAACAAGAAATAGATAAAGAATATCTATTAGTAGATTTATTAGTAGAAATGGGAATTTGTAAAAGTAAAAGAGAAGCTCGTGAATTTATTACTAATGGAAGTATTAGCATAAACGGTAAAAAAATAACAGATTTAGAATTTATGGTTACAAAAGAAGTTGCAATTGAAGAAAAATATATTATAATTAGAAGAGGAAAGAAGAAGTACTTCATTATAGTATTTAAGTAGGTGAAAAGATGGAAAAGAATAAAAAATTATTAAGATGGTTAAAATTTTTGGTGGTAGTGTGTATTGCTATTATAGTAGTAGAAGGTATTTATATAGGAGTTAAAATTTATCAAGCTAATAATAATACTGTTTATGTTGATACCTTAAGTTCAATTGAAAAACTAAAAGATGGTTACTTAGGTAGTGGTAGTAGTGACTTTAAACATAGTAAATATAATAAGTATAGTAAATACTATCAAAAAGCTAAGTTAGTTAAATATGATAAGAATGAAAAAATAGTATTTGAAAGTGCTTATACTAAAGGATATGATTCTTATTTCTATGATGCTAAACAAACTAAAGACGGTTATATTGCTGTAGGTTCTGCTGCTTATACTAAGACTCAAGTTAAGGAAAAAACTAAGGATGGGTTAATTGTTACTTATGATAAAAATGGTAAACAAATAAATTCTAAGACTTTACAAATAGCAGGTGATACTAAGTTTACTAAAGTAGTAGTAATGGATGATGGGTATTTAGTTATAGGACAAAGTATTTTAGAAAATATGACTATTGGAAATGATCCTGATGGTGGGGCTATTATGGTTAAGTATGACTTTGATTTAAAAGAGAAATGGCGTACTAATTATGGTGGTAGTAAATCAGGAATATTTAATGATGTAGTAGTAGATGATGATGCAATTTATCTTGTCGGAAAAGATGCTACTAGATATGGATTTTTTGCTAAATTTAGTAAAACTGGAGAAAAAGAATTTATTAAGACTTATGAATATACTGATGTAGTTGGTTTCTCATCAATGGCTAAAATAGATGATGATTTTGTAGTAGTAGGTGGTAAAACAACTAATATAGAAGCAAATGATAACGATAAGAAAACAGAAGCAGTCTTACTAAGATATGATAAAGATGGTAATATCAAATATGAAAAGAGATATAGAGTTAACAGTTCTGCTAGATTTAATAAAGTAGTAGTAGATGGTGATAATATAGTAGCTATTGGTCATACAGCTAAGAAAGATAAAAAAGAATCAACTGATTCTTATAATGTCTTTAGATATAGTGGTATCTTTGCTAGATATAAGAAAGATGGAGAAGAAATTACTAAAAAAACAGAGACTGGTAGTAGAGATATTTACTTTAGTGATATGTTAGTAACAAAAGATGGCTATACGATTGTTGGACAAACATCTTCTAAAGAACTAGGTGGTAATAATAAAGATTTAATCCCTTACTTCTTGAAATATAATAAAAATGGAAAGATAGTTAAATAATGAAATATTATTTACTAGAACCATTTGCTAAAGACTTATCAGTAGAAAAAAATCCTCCTTTAAGTGAGAAGGGAATAAGAATGGCTAGAGTTTTTGCTCTAACGATGAAAGGTATTTCAATTGATTATTGTTATACTGATACTTCTATTGCTTCTTTTGGAACAGCTTTATTATTAGTAGGTGATAAGGTTATAGTAAATAAAATTGATGCTTTAGATAAAGAATTAGAAGAAAATGTTACTTCTTTTATAGAAGAAATTAATAATAAATATAAAGAAGGAAAAATTTTAATTATAGCAGAAAAAAGTGTACTATCTATTATTAATAAGTACACTGATGCTATATTTATATCATAAGAAAAAAGACTTTGTTAATAAGTCTTTTCAGGTTGTTGACAAAGAGGCATGTTCAAAAAGGAATATGCCTCTTTTTTTGAGTAGTTTTGATATTTTAATAAAATTAGACATAA
>FR901048.1:224-562 GCA_000438295.1 Clostridium sp. CAG:451 | reverse complement strand
AATAATAATATTTTATCTAAAGGTGAATATGAAGATATTGATAAAACACTAGATTACTTAATAAATGAATTAAAAGTTAGTAAGACAAATATAGAAAAGTGTCCTAGTATCTTATATAGAAATGTTAATGCTATAAAAAATAATATTGACTTTTTAAAACAAAAGGATGTGTCATTTTCATCAATAGAATCATGTTTACATGTTTTATCATCAGAGCCTGATAGTTTAAAAGATACGTACGATTATGTAGAAGAAAATTATGGAGTAGAATCTATTAATAGAAATACATCAGTTTTATCTTGTCCTAAAGATTTAGTAATTGCAGTTGAAGAGTTAGG
>FR901048.1:0-180 GCA_000438295.1 Clostridium sp. CAG:451 | reverse complement strand
AGAATTTAAAAAATATCCTGAGTTATTTACCTCGACAACATTGGCTCATGCTAAAATAAAAGAAATTCAAGAAATGATAAATAGCCAAGAATTTAAAAAATATCCTGAGTTATTTACGTCGCAGACACTAGCTTATGGTAATATAAAAGAAATTCAAGAAATGATAAATAGCCAAGAATT
>FR901047.1 GCA_000438295.1 Clostridium sp. CAG:451 | reverse complement strand
TAGCATAGATATAGTAATTAACCAATTAAATAGATAATACTTTTAAATATTTTAGTATTTCCCGTTTGCTTATCTAAATCACTTGTTAAATTATCAATTGTTTGATAAAATCTTTATAGAAAATGTAGGTGTAAGATATGTACTTAAAAGAAATAATTGTAAATGGTTTTAAGTCATTTGCAGATAAAATAGATATAGTATTAAATGATGAAACAACATGTATTGTCGGACCAAATGGTAGTGGGAAAAGTAATATTGTAGATGCTGTTCGTTGGGTACTTGGTGAACAATCAGTGAAAACTTTAAGAGGTGATGGAGCAATGAGCGATGTCATCTTTGTTGGTAGTGCTTCAAGAAAAATGAAAAATGTAGCATCTGTAGAATTAGTCTTTGATAATAGTGATCACTATCTAACAGTTCCATATACGGAAGTCTCAATTAAAAGACGTGTATTTAGAAGCGGTGAGAATGAATACTTTTTAAACAACCAAAAGTGTCGTCTAAAAGATATCTTAAATTTATTCCTAGATAGTGGTATTGGAAAGGAATCATTTAATATAATTGGTCAAGGTGAAGTTCAAAAGATTTTAAGTGAAAGTAAGGATGAAAGGCGACTTATTTTTGAAGAAGCAGCTAGTATTTTAAAATACAAAAAAAGAAAAGAAGAAGCTTTAAGAAAACTAGATCGTACCCATGAAGCTTTAGATAGAGTACAAGATATAATCAATGAGTTGGAATTACAAGTAACTCCTTTAAAAAGACAAAGTGAAGAAGCTAAGAAATATCTTGAATATAAGAAAAAACTAGAGTCACTTGAAATAGCACTTCTTGCTTATGATATATATCATTTAACAGAAGAAGAAAAGTTAAAAACAGCTGAGAAGAAAAAACTAGATGACGAAGTATTAATCGCTTTGAAAGAAGAAAATGTAAGAGATAGTAAAATATTGAAATATAAACAAGAAGAAGATGAACTACAAAAAGAAATAACCTTTGTTCAAAATGAACTACTTAAAACAGCCGAAGAAGTAGTAAGACAAGAAAGTAGTTTAGAATTATTTAAATTAGAACGACGTAAGAAAGAAGAAGGATCAACTGATGAAGAGTTAAGAATCTTGTTAACAGAACAATCTAAAGATAAGAAAGAATTATCACTACTTGATACAGAACTAGAAGAATTAAATGAAACACTTAAGATAAAAGAAGATGAGGTAAATACTAAAAAGAAGGAATTAGACTCTACTAAGATGGCTAAGAAAAATTATTTAAGTGAATATAGTAAAATAGATCAAGATCAATTAAGTTATAAGCATAAGATAGACTTTTTAGTAAGTGAAGAAGAAAAAGGTTCTAACTTACCAGAAGTAATTCGCTACCTTTTAAAAGAAGAGTCTCTAAAAGGTATTTATAATACAATAGGTAATGTAGTTACAACTGATGATATTTATGCTAAAGCTTTAGATACCTCTCTTGCTGCTAGTAAAAATTTTGTCTTAGTAAAAGATGATATCTGTGCTAAAGAAGCGATTAGTAATATTAAGAATAAAAAGAAAGGAAGAGCAACTTTCTTCCCTTTAAATATTATTAAACCAAGATATATTCCACAAGATATTAAAAACAGTTTAGAAAGAATAGATGGCTATTATGGCATTTTAGCAGATAAAATTAAAACAGAAAGTATGTATAAAGATGTAATTTATAATCAATTTGGTCTAGTATTACTAGCTAAAGATATGGATAGTGCCTTAGTAATTGCAAAACAGACTATGAATAAATACAAAATAGTTACTCTAGATGGTGATGTCATAAATACAGGTGGTTCTATGAGTGGTGGAACTTTTTATAAAGGAAGAAGTTCTGTTATGATAAGACAAGAAATAGAATCACTTAGAAGAACTTATCAAGCCCTTACTAAATCAAGGCAGAAAGTGTTATTAGACATTAAAGAAAGTGAAGAAAAGATTACTACTATAGAAGATATCTATTATAAGTTAGATAAAGAGTTAGAAAATATTAAAACTACTATTACAGAAAAAGATAAGAGATATAAAGAATTAAGTGCTAACCTAGTAAGAAAAAATGAATCTATTAAAAGATTAGAAGCATCAACTGATAGCTTTGATCAAAAAGAAAAAGAACTTATTGAAGAGTTTTATAGAAAAAGTACTTATAAGGAAAAACTAGAAAAGAAGAAAATGTTCTTAGATGATAAATTAAAAACATTAAAGAGTAATCTAGCTAGTTTTGAAGATGAAGATACCTATGAGGGTAGAGTCTTAAAGAAAAAACAAGATACTATTAAAAACTTAGAAATAGAATTATCAAGAATTGATGTTAAACTTAATAGCTATTTACAAACATTAGCAGAAGAATATACAATGACTTATGAAAAAGCAAGGAATGAATATCAGTTAACTGAAGAGATAGAAGAGTCTAGAAAATTAGTTAATCAATATAAAATGATTATTAAAGACTTGGGTATGGTTAATTTACAAGCAATAGAAGAATATGATAGAGTTAAAACAAGGTATGAATTTTTACTACATCAAAAAGAAGACTTAGAAAAAGCTGAAGCTACTTTATTTGAGATAATGGATGAACTTGATCAAGTAATGAAAGATGAGTTTCTAAAGACTTTTAATGAGATTAAAGAAGAGTTTAAAGTAGTCTTTTCTAAGATGTTTCATGGTGGAAGTGCTGATTTAAAATTAACTAATCCAGATGATTTATTAACTACTGGTATTGAAATAATAGCATCTCCTCCCGGTAAGAAGTTATCAACTATTCAGTTGTTATCAGGTGGTGAGAAGACCCTAACCGCTATTAGTTTATTATTTGCTATATTAAATATTAGAAAATTACCATTCTGTATATTTGATGAAGTGGAAGCAGCCTTAGATGAAGCTAATGTCTCTCAGTTTGGCAAGTATTTAGAACACTATAAAAACAAAACTCAGTTTTTAATAATAACTCATAAGAAGAAGACTATGGAGTATGCTGATACTTTATATGGTATTACAATGCAAGAGTCTGGAGTTTCAAAGCTTGTTAGAGTAGAAATGGAAAATAAAGAGGAGATACTATAGGTGAAAAGACTAAAAAGTTATTCTCCTCCCAAAATAATAGGAATTCTTCTTCTTATAATCCCTATTATTTTTTCTTTAGCTAAAAATATAAATCTAAATAATGACACTTACTTTATTATTAAAAGTGGTAACTATATTTTAAAACATGGTATTTTATATATCGAACCATTTACGATGCATCATAACTTTTCTTTTGTAATGCAACAGTGGTTGTCAGCTATTATTTTTGCAGTTATTTATAATATAGGTGGTAATCTAGGAATATCCATTTTTATAACTAGTTTATTTACAGTAATTATTTATCTATTTTATAAATTATGTTCTTATGTAAGTGATAATAAATACTACTTATCCTTATTTTTAACACTATTATTTTCTCTTATAATGTTACCACTTTTTATAACATCAAGACCACAAGTTATTTCCTTTGTAATCTATCTTTTATACTTTAATCTATTAGAACGATATGTAAAAACTAATAAGACTAAATACTTAATACCACTCCCAATCTTATCACTATTAGAGATAAACCTGCATGGATCGCTTTTCTTTATCTTGCCATGCTTTATATTGCCTTATATAGTAGAAGGAATCTTAAAAGAGTTTAGTTGTTTTACTAAAGATAAATATAAAGTAGGACCGCTGTTAATTACTTTTATACTTGTTTTATTAACAGGATTTATTAATCCGTATGGCACTGATATGTTAACTTATACTTATAAGGCCTTAAATAATCCTTACTTAAAATACTTTGTAACAGAAGTTAAACCACCATCTATTAAAGAAACATCAGGATTAATAGTTTATCTAACTATCTTTGCTATCCTAATCTGTTATTATTTTTCTAAGAGAAAGATAAAGATTCGTTATTTTCTTTTATATTTAGGTACTACTATTTTAACAATTTGCTCTATTAGAAATTATTGTTACTTATTAATAGCAGGACTATTTCCTTTGGCAGATTATTATAAAGATAGAGCAAGAAGTTATAAGAAAGTTAATCTTACTAAGATAGATAAACTTATGGTTATCATTGTAACTTGTTTCTACTTAATAATCATTTGTAATATAGTAGTGATAAAACCAGATAAACATCCACTAGAAAAAGTAGTTAACTATCTTGATAGTCATACTACTAAAGATGTTTTACTATATAATGATTTTAATGAAGGAAGTTACTTAGAATTTAATGGTTATAAAACTTATATAGATCCACGACCAGAAATATTTTTGAAAAGTATTAATAGACAAGAAGATATCTTAAAAGAATACTATAATTTGCAAACAGGTAATTTAAAAATAAAAGACTTTTTAGCCAAATATAAATTTACCTATCTAGTACTATCTGATAGTGATGTAATGTTCTATAAAGATGAAGAACTTATTGACTATAAATTAGTATACAGTGAGAAAAACTATAAAATTTATATACGAAAATAATTTTTCTTGATATAATTTAGTAAAGGATATGGTTAATGTGAAAAAAAGAAGCGAATTAAATAAAGATAAACAATTAGAAATAATTAAGGATGAAGAAAAAGAACAACAAGTAAAAATCATCAAAAGAATTGTTTTATTAATTATTATCATTCTAGTAGCTTCTTTTTTCTTTATTTTATATGTAACAGAAATAGCTACTACTAAAATGATTGTTAAGGAAGAAAAAGTAGTAAGTAGTAAAATAACAAAATCATTTCATGGCTATAAAATAGTTAGTTTCTCAGATTTACATAATGCTCGAGATGAGATGGTTAGTGAAACTGTTAAATTAATAAATAGGAGTAAACCAGACTTATTACTTTTTACTGGAGATTTATTAGATGGTAAAGAATTAACTACTGAAGAAAGAGAAAAATTGATAAAAGAATTAAAAAAATTATCAGCTAGTAGTTTAAAATATGCTGTTTTAGGAGAAAATGATACTGAAGAGACTTCTCTTATTTTAAAAGATGTTGGTTTTACTATTTTAGATAATAGTTATGATTTAATATATCAAAAAGATGATGCTATTTTGTTAATGGGATTAAATAGTGATAATCAAAACTTAGATACATTATTAAGTTACTATAATAGTGAGTTGAAAAACGATAATATTTATTCTATTTTGATGATGCATAAACCTGATTCTATAGATGATGTTCTAACAAGACATAGTGTTGATCTTGCTTTTGCAGGACACTCTCACTTAGGAGAGGTAAGACTACCACTAATTGGTTCACTTACTACAAGAAATGGTGCTAAAAAATATAAGAATGGTTATTACGATATAAATAACACTAAATTTTATATTAGTAGTGGAGTAGGTATTAATGTGTATGACTTTAGATTGTTTGATAGACCATCTATTAATTTAATTAGACTTAATCAAATTAATCCATAGTTTCTAGTATAATTGTGATATACTAGAAACTAGCAAATGAGAGGGATGATTCTATGAAATTACCAAAATATACATATAAAGAAGTTATAGAATACTGGCAGAAAAGGAAAATTGATAGCCCAGAAAAACTAAAAACAGTCTTAGACAGTTTTAGTATTCTTTTTGCATATAATTCAGGAAAAATAGAAAACTCTGAAATTACATATCACGATACAAGAGAAATATTTGAAAATGGTAAAGTAATAAATTTTACTGGTGATTTAAGAACTCTTTATGAGATTACTAATCAGAAGCATTGTTTTGAATTTTTAATAAATAAAATTATAGCTAAAGAACCAATAAGTGAAGAATTTATTAAAAAGATACATAAATTGCTTACAAAAGGAACTTATGATGAAAGAAGATACTTGGTTAATGAGGAAAGACCAGGAGAATATAAAAAACACGATTATGTTACGGGAAGAAATGAGGTTGGTTCATCTGCAGCGGACGTACAGTTAGATATTCAAAATCTGGTAGAAGAAGTAACTAGTGTTTCAAAATCAGATACAGAAAGTGTTATAAAGATAGCTAGCTATTTTCACAATGTTATAGAAGAAGTTCATCCTTTTGCTGATGGCAACGGAAGGTTAGGCAGAACGCTTACTAATTATATTTTAATGATAAATAATCTCCCACCACTTATTGTTTATGATGAAGATAAGAAATATTACTATGCTGCTCTTGAGAAGTTTGATGAAGAAGATGATTTGTCGCCAATGATTGAGTTCTTTAAGTATGAAATGGAAAAAGCTTGGGAAAAATCTCTTGATAAAGAAAACGGTATAGTTAAAGAAAATAGTAAATTAACCGATTATCTAGTTGAAAACGAAAATAGCTAGTAATACAAAAAAGATGGTTTCTATGCATTGAAAGGAAAAAGTTTATGGTTAAGAATATTATATTGGATGTTGGTGGTATACTTTTTGATGATAGCAAAGAAAATATTGAAAAATTATTAGGTAAAGATTGTGACTATATCTATAAAATAACTTATGGTAAAACGTTCAAAAAGTGTTTATTGGGAGAGACAAGTGTTCAAGATTATATAAATGATTTTAAAGATAATAAAGAATTTACGACTATTAAATATATTTTAGAAAAAGATAATTTAAGTAAATCCTATCCATTAATGAAAAATAATTTTGAATACATAAAGCGTCTAAAGGAGAAAGGTTATAGATTGTTTTTATTAACAAATATAACTGAAGACAGTTTCAATTATATAAACAGTGTTATTAATTTAGATGGTATCTTTAGTGGAGGAGTATATTCTTATCGAGAACATTTACTAAAACCAGACTATGACATTTATAACTTAATACTTGATAAATATAATTTGAATAAAAATGAAACTGTATTTTTTGATGATAAAGAAAAGAATATTATTGCTGCTAATGAGATAGGACTAAAGGCTTTTAAATTTACATCAATTGCAGATATTTCTAAGAATATATAAATTTAGCTTGCTAACGATTTAGGAATCCAAAGAGCTTTTTCTTCTGACTCTTTTTTTCTTTTAGATAGATTTTAATGTTACCAATTTCTTTATTATAAAGTTTAATACTAATATAACCAACCTTACCTTTTTTGATACTTGTATCTACCTTAGTATCTATCGTAATATGTTCTTTTTCCTCATTAGTTAATGGGTAAGTGAAACTATTCTTTATATATACTTTATCTTTTAGCTTTTTATTATCAATATTAAAATTATCTTTATCAACTAATTTATAATACTTATATTTATTAAACATTAACTCATATAATTCTTTATGAGTGTTATATTCATCACTATCTTTTAAAGTAACAATAGTTAAATTAAGATTATCTTTACTAGCAGTAGTTACTAGGGTTTTACCAGCACTAGGAGTATAGCCATTTTTTCCTCCTGTACAAAACTCATATTGTTTTAAAAGTTTATTTCTATTATACCAAAGATAACTTTTCTCCTCTGTTTGTACTTGATACTTATAAGTTTTAGTAATAGTTCTATATTCTTTGAAATTTTTATAAACATAACTAGATAAAAGAGCCATATCATGAGCAGTAGAATAGTTTTTAGTCTCTTCATCTAGTCCGTGAGCATTTTGAAAAGTAGTGTTAACCATGCCGATTTCTTTCGCTTTTTTATTCATCTTTTTGACAAACTCTTCTTCGCTACCAGAGAGATATGTAGCGATAACTATAGCAGCATCATTACCACTTCTAAGTATTAGACCATAGACTAAGTCTCTTAATTTCATTTTTTCATGTAGACTAAGATAGATACTAGTTCCATACATTTTTAATATTTCTTCCTTAGCTTCTACTAAGTTATCCATCTTATTAGACTCAAGGGCTAAAAGAGCAGTCATTATCTTAGTAGTAGATGCGATTAGTCTTTTCTCGTTAGCATTTTTCTCATATAAAACTCTATTACTATCTATATCCATAACAATAGAACTTTTAGATGTATCTGTTGCAAGTACTGTAAAGGGATAAAAAATAGTTGAAATAATAATAATTAATAAGAATTTTTTCAAAGAATATCACCTATAATCAAAATATGTCATTTTCTCTTCATTAATGACTATAAGCTATAAAATTGTCAAAATATGTTAATTAAATCTTTATACTTTTTCTGATATTTTGTTATACTAGTAATGGAGGATAGAAATATGAAAAATAATTGGGATAAATATAGTGAAAGTGAACTTAATGACTTGATGAAATTTGCAGATGGCTATAAAGAGTTTATTAGTAGTTGTAAAACAGAAAGGGAATGTGCAAGCTATATCATTAATAAGGCAATTGAAGCAGGCTTCCAAAACTTAGATGATGTTAGCAACTTAAAAAGTGGAGATAAAGTCTATGTTAATAATAGAGGTAAATCAGTTGCTCTATTTGTAATAGGAGAAGAAAATATCAAAGATGGTATTAATATCTTAGGTGCTCATATTGATTCACCAAGACTTGATTTAAAACCTCATCCTTTATATGAAGATGATAACTTAGCTTATCTTGATACACACTATTATGGTGGGGTTAAAAAATATCAATGGGTTACTATTCCATTAGCCATTCATGGGGTAGTAGTTAAAAAAGATGGTAGTAAAATAAATGTTAATATTGGTGAGGATAGTAGTGATCCAGTAGTAGGTATTACTGATTTATTAATTCATCTTGCTAAAGATCAAATGAAAAAGACTGCATCTTTAGTTATTGAAGGAGAAGACTTAGATGTTTTAGTTGGTAGTAAAAGTTTAAAAGGAGAAGAAAAAGAAGCAGTTAAGAAGAATGTTTTAGCTATACTTAAAGAAAAATATGCTATTTTAGAAGATGATTTCATCTCTAGTGAACTTGAAATAGTACCAGCTTTTCCAGCAAGAGATTTAGGACTTGATAGAAGTATGGTTATTGGTTATGGTCAAGATGATAGGTCTTGTTCTTATGCTTGTTTAGAATCTATTTTAAAAGTTGATAAACCTAAAAAGACTACTTGTGTAATCTTTACTGATAAAGAAGAAATTGGTAGTATGGGTTCAACTGGTATGGAGTCCCACTTCTTTGTTAATACTATTGCAGATATCTGCCTATTATTAGATGAAAAAGAAGGAAGTTATAGAAGAGTATTATCTAAAGCTAAGATGTTATCTTGTGATGTGACAGCAGGAGCAGATCCTTTATATAAGAGTGCTAGTAATAAAAATAACGAAGCTCATTTAGGCGGTGGACTTGCTTTTTGTAAATATACAGGTGCAGGTGGTAAGAGTGGTAGTAATGATGCTAATGCTGAATATATTGCCCAGTTAAGAAATATTCTTGATAATAATAATATAACTTATCAATTTACCGAAATGGGAAAAGTAGATCAAGGTGGAGGTGGCACAATCGCTTACATTCTAGCTAATTATAATGTTGAGGTAATTGACTGTGGTCTACCAGTACTTAGTATGCATGCTCCATGGGAAGTAACTAGTAAACTGGATTTATTTGAGTCTTATAAAGGATTTCTAGTATTTCTTTTGGAAGCTTAAAAAGAAAGTTGCCATTGCTGGCAACTTTTTAACCTTTTGAGTAAGAAGTCCCCTCACCTCTAAGGTGGGGATGAATTACGTTTACTTATG